>CAZDLE010000006.1:30223-40090 GCA_964506035.1 uncultured Oscillospiraceae bacterium
CACCTGCTCGGCAACCGCAGTGGGTTGTTCATAGGCTGTACTATCGGTGTGGAATCGCACCACGCCCCAAAGAATTTATTCTTTTTGATGTGTTAATTGTACTACCATGTAACAGATATGTCAACGCTTTTAGAATAGTTGTAGAAAACAAACGACTTTTGAAAAAAGTGAGAGATATATCAAACTGACCGTTAGAGCGCACAATCATCACAAAGTTATTTTGCTTGTTCGGCGTCACTCCGATTTTTTCGTATTTAGCGTACGCGATATGCGCAAAGTTATTTGCTGATTCGACAATTCCCCGATACACTGTGGTACTTGTCACTTTGATTAGCTAAGTAGATTGTTAATTGTTGGTTGTGTACTCGTTTTGTTTTACGATATTTTGGTCCGTTAAGCCCTGATGGTTGACGTCGTACATGTAGATTTGTCCGTAGTTGGTATCTGTTGTGTTTACGTTTATTTCTATCATAGAAACACCTTTGCCAAGTTGGTTGCCATCGGCATCATTCCACTCGTCAAGGTACATAGATGCGCCCTTGAATCCCCAAAATTTTGCAACGATGCTTTCCAACAAAGGTGAATCGCCTTCACTTTGGAAAAACGGATAAGTGTGATATCCACAACTTCTGCCGTATGCCATAAATATGTTGTCGCTGGTTAATCCGCGCAAAGTGTTTACGTGGTCGTGGCCAACAAACACGCCTTTTGTGGAACCAAGCGTCACAATCATATCGCTCATGAATTGACCGCAACTACCACCCTGAAAAGCAACGCCGGGTAACGTCTCGCCACGCCAATCTCTGTCCAACTCGTCAATGGCACCTGCTTTGTTGGTATCGTTGAGCACTTCAAGATGCGTTTTGAACGGGATGTGCATAAACAGTGAACTTTGAACGTTGGAATTGACTGTTTGCAAACCTTGGATGTTCCACTTGTACCAGTCCGTTTGACCTTGGTTGATTTCGCCATATTCGCGATTAAACAAGTCCGTTTGACCTTCTTGATACATGTTGCTGTCCATCATGCACAAGGAATAAACCAAATCGCCACTGCTGTTTTTGATATTTACAAAGTAGTTGCTTTCCCCAAGGATGTTGGACGGACCGCCATCGAACAGGCAATATTTATAGTTTTTGAGTAGCTGAGAATGGCGATATTTAGATAACGTCATTTCGCTATCGTGGTTGCCGTAGGTAAACGCCCAATAAACTTGCTTTTTTTCCATAAAATCGGCAAAGTACTTGACGGCACTTTTTGCAAAGATACTGTAAGTTAGATCACCTGTAACAACGGCGATATCCGGTTTTAGTTGATCGAGCGCCTTTTCCAACAAATCCATCGTTTTTGTGTCGTGTGTCCAACTGCCAAACTTAAATTGTGGATCGGCAATTTGCATGATGCGCAGTGGACGGGAACCGTCGAAAGCAATTGGGAGCGTTAGCATTTTTTCGTAGTAGTCGGCAAAGTCGTCCTCTTGTGACCAAACTGTGCCATTGCCATAGTAGTTGGCATGTGGAGAATAGTTGCCTATTGCAATAAGCGTCATTATCGTTATCACAATAACGGCAATGATAGACAACGCAATTATCCAACCTTTGAAACTGCGTTTTTTGTTTTTTGCTTTAGCCATGTTTTACCTCGTGCTAAAAATGAGCAAAGTTGCCCTTGCTCATTTTTGCTTTTTGATGTTTAGTTATTTGCAGATTTCTACACCACAACTTGCACCGATTCGATCGGCACCAGCCTCGATCATTGCAAGCGCTTCTTCGGTGTTGTGGATTCCGCCACTCGCTTTTACCTTCAATCCGTGTGGATGAACGGTATCTGCCATAAGTTTTACAGCGTGAACGGTTGCTCCGCCCTTGCCAAAACCTGTGCTTGTTTTAACAAAATCGGCACCTGCTGCAATGGATGCACGGCAAGCATTGATAATTTGCGTGTCGTTTAGATTGCAAGTTTCGATGATAACTTTCAAAACAAGGCTACCGCATGCCTTTTTGAGTGCTGCGATTTCCTTTTCTACCTTTTTCCAGCTGTTGGATTTTGCATAGGATTGGTTGATTACCATATCAATCTCCGTTGCACCATCCTTGATGGCTTGTTTGGTTTCGAAAACCTTTGTTCGTACGGAGTTTTCACCGAGAGGGAAGCCGATTACCGTGCAAACTTTAACTTCGCTACCTTCCAATTCCTTGGCGGCAAGTTTAACGTGAGTTGGATTTACGCATACGCTGGCAAAACCATATTCGCGAGCTTCGGCACAAAGTTTAGCAATTTGACTGCTTTTGGCAGGTTTTAGCAACGTGTGGTCGATAATTTTAGCAATTTGAGTGTTCATTTGTTCTCTCCTTGTTTGTTGTTTAGCAGGAAATTGTACTTTCCAAGTAGAAAAATTATACCACAAAACGCCACAAATTACAACCCTATTCCCGATATTAGTGCAACAAAATTTTACTGCATTGGGCACTTATTTGCACTACTTTTTGCGCTTTTTTAGGTTTATTGTTAGAGTGTTTTCGTCAAAATCGAAACTTTCCTTTTTGCGTGGTTTATCTCCATTGATACTTTTTACAATCAAAAACACAAGGTACGCCAAACATAATGCAATACCTACGCAACAAAATACAACGATTGGTAAAACTTGTTTCATATCGCACCGCCTTTCTTTGTTAGAGTAGCACAATTTTTCTACGGAAGTTTGACGCGTTTTATTGCATTTTGCCGTTTTGTGCATATTTTTTGCAACGTTGCAAAAACTAACCAAAATAAGGGGGTGCAAGATGAAAAAACTTGTTACGTTTTTGGTAATTCTTCTTTTGGTATTGGCTGTTGTGCCTACGTTGGCAATTGCAACCACTACTGAACAGGAAATTTGCGATATCGTGTTGAAAAACGACAAAATTAAAAAGGCAAAATGCGTGGTTTACGAACGTAGTTGTATCGTGGCAATACAAACGGAAAAATTCGCTAACAAAACGGAATACTGCAATTTTGTGACCGATTTTGAAAATCAAGTTAGGGAAAAATATCAAATAGACAACGTTTTTGTTACGAGAAATCCCAAAGTTATGAACCGACTTGACCAATTGGACACACTTGACGATACGCAAAAACAAGCGGAAATACAAAAGTTGGTAGAACACCTTTTGAACAAACCAACGCCTTTGCCGGTACGTCCACCCAGACCTATTTGCTGTAGATAAAGTAAGGTTCCAAATAAAGATCTGGTAGATAAACAAGCATTGCGCGGTATATGGTTTTTAAGTTGTTCAATTTGCCTTTCGGCAAGGAGCGAATCTCACGTCAATATTTACTGAACGCAACAAAACGTTACCATGGAGCAATAAATTGTGCACAAATAAGCAAAAGGCGAAGCCGTTTATCGACTTCGCCTTTTTGTTTGACTTGTGATGATAAAAGTATCATATAAGCGCGTACTATAATGCAGAAAACACATTGATACTTTGAAACTATTTGCTTTAGTTAAGACTTCGGCTGGAGCAAGCCATCCGCCCTACGATATGGCACATTCGTAAAATTGACGTTGTTACTCTCCGTTATCAAACTGCAGTTGTTTTCCGCAAACAAAACTAGCCTTTGACAACATTTGACATAACGGCAATCCAATCAGTAACCATGTGTTATAGTTTATCTTTATTAGATATATCACGAGTTGTGGTTTATCTCAATTAAATATATTGCACGTTATTGTTTATCGGTAAAAACGTTACCTATCGCAGTATGGTCAAAATCGAGTATTACAAGTCCAAAATTTTTTCGCAAACGGCAACAACCATTTTGAAGGATTCTTCTTCAAATGGGGATTTTAGTCCGCACTCTTGTAACAATTCCACAAAGGTCTTCGTTCCGCCAAAGTCCAAAAACTTGTTGTACTTGGCAAATGCGCCGTCGTAGTCTTCCTGCGAAAGCGCCAAAAATTGCAATGCCGTAAATTGAGCAAGGCAGTAGTCAATGTAGTAGAAAGGACTTTCGTAGATGTGTGCTTGACGTTGCCAACGACGACCATCTTGCAAAGCTACGATACCATCCGTTGTCATGCAGGGAATAAATTGTTTTTCCAGCTTGTTGTAGAAAGCGTTGCGCTCGTCGGGTGTCATATCGGGGTTGTCGTAGCAGGTTTGTTGGAAGTAGTCCACAATCGTGCCGTAGGGGATAAAGGTGATAGCACCACCGATATGGGTAAACTTGTAGTCGTCCGTTTGGTTACCGAAAAATTTGTCAATCCACGGATATGCTAAAAATTCCATAGACATGGAGTGCACTTCGGCAGTTTCCATAGAAATGCTGGACAAAAAGTCACTTTCGATAAAGAATGATTTGTAAAACTCGAAAGCGTGGCCAAATTCGTGCGTTAAAACGTCGATATCGCCTGCAGAACCGTTCCAGTTGGCAAAAATAAATGGAAGTTGAAACTCAGGCAGACCATCACAGTAACCACCACCCGATTTGCCTTCGCGACTCATAACGTCGAAGCACTCGCTTTCCACCATGGTGTCGAACAACTTGCCCGTTTCGGGAGACATTTCGTTGTACATTTGCGACGCCTTTTGGAACAATTCGTCTGGGGTACCAACGGGACGCGGTTCGTTTTTGGTGAACACACTGTGATCGTAGATGTACATTTTGTCGATACCAAGGTCGTTTGCTACCTTTTGGCGAATCTTGTTGGAAAGGGGTACGATATATTTTAGCACGTTTTCGCGGAATTTGGCGATATCTTCCTTGGTGTAGCAGTTGCGTTGCATTTGCATATAACCCAGTTTTGAGAAGTTTTCGAAACCGAGTTTTTTGCCCATGCGTGTACGAACGGCAACCAGTTTGTCGTAGATGTCGTCAAGTTGCGCTTTGTTTTGTTCAATTACACCACCCAACGCTTCGAACGCTTGTTTACGCACGTTGCGGTCGTTGTGGGTGCAGTACTTACCAAGTGCGCTAAGAGGCAATTTTTCGCCGTTAAAATCCACCACGATGTTGCTCATCAACTTGCGATAGGCAGTTGTAAGTTTGTTTTCTTCGATACGGTCTTCCACAAGACGGGGATCGTTGGAATCAACAGCCATTTGCAAATTGGTAAACATCACCTTGGGGAAGCGATTCTCCAGCTCGGCGCGGAAGGGACTGTTTAGGTAGCAATTTGCGATTTCGGCATTGGCAACGCTAATTTCCGGAGAAATTTCGTCAAGATAGTCCTGCTCGGCGGTGTAAAACTCACTGCGAGTATCTTGTGAAAAACGAATAGGCACAATGTGGAAAGGTGTAAACGCCTTTTCGCAAAATGCTTTGTAGTCGTCGTGAACGGCGTAAAACTCCGCCACTGTTTGTGCGTTTTCAAAACGTTGTTTGAAGGTTGCAAGCTCACCAAGCAACTTGTCTTTGTCGGGGCGAACGTATGGGATTTGAGATATTTTCATATTAACTCCTTATTGCGTAAAGCAAAATTATTTTTGTGCGTTTTCAATTTTGTGCAGAAAATTGCACACTACTTTTTCGTAACGAGATTTGTCGGCAAGAATACTGCGCGCGTGTTCGGCACCTTCGAATAGGTGCAGTTCGCTATTGGGATTTTGACTGACGTTGTACATATCTACACTGTGATGGGGTTTAATAAACGTGTCCGATTGTCCGTGAATAAAACAAATGGGAACGGTGCTGTTTTTTACGCAATCAATGGGGATTGTTTTGGTAAAGTCGTAGCCGATTTTGCGTTTTGAAATGCAGTTGGCAAAATCCACAGTGGGAAATGCAGGAACGTGGGCAACTTGGAAACAAAGTTCGCGGTAATACTTCATTGTGTGAGAAAATCCACAATCGGCAACAAGCAAATCAATGTCGCTGCGAACACCCAACTCGCACAAAATGGTTACTGCACCCATGCTTTCGCCATGCAACGCAAGGAAACAATCGTAACCAAACACACCTTTAACGTGGTCGATAACGGTGCTTAAATCCCACTTTTCGTTAAAACCGAGTGTTGTGTAGGCGCCCTCCGACTTGCCAAAGTAGGCGTGGTCGTACAACACGACGCTGTAGCCTTGGTTGTAGAAAATGGTTGCGTATTTAACGGAATTGATACGATTCCAGCCGTGTCCATGGCAAACGATAACAACCTTTTTACGTTTTTGAGCATCCATATCGGGATGGAAGATAATTTCCCCACGAAGTTTGCCGTGAACACCGTCCAACTCGAAATCTTGTTTGTTCCAGTTGTGTAGGTAGTCGGTGAAATCGACGTTTGCTTCGTCAATTTGCACTTGTGTTGCTTCCTCCAAGGAATGTGCCGTTGGGTGCGTTGCCATTTTGTAGACGACGTGAGCAATAACGTAGCATAAAATCGTGTACAAAAGCAAAATACCAAAAAGCACGATAAGTACGATAAATATCGGTTCCATTGTTTGCACCTCACATTTTTTGTATTTTTCCGTTACAACCTTGGGTTGCAAGTTGATAAATTTGCAATGCAACTTCCATTGGCTGATAACATTTGGTGTTGTGTTGTGCACAAAAATCCTGTTTTTCCGCTTCGGTGTAGCCTGCGCACATTTCCGTTAGCACTATCGGCGGACAAATGCAGTTGACGTTTACAATTCCGTCAAGTTCCTTTGCAAGTGACCGAGTTAGACCAACAACTGCAAATTTGCTCATAGAATACACGCTTTCGCAGGAGGAACCTTCCAGCCCCCAAATGGACGAGAGGTTTACTATTGACGGACTTTGCGCATTTTTTAGCAAGGGCAATGCATATTTGCAGCACAAAAAAGTGCCTTTTGCGTTGACGTCCATAACAAAGTCGTAGTCGGCGGAACTGACGTCTTGGACAAGCCCACCGCGCCAAACACCGGCGTTGTTTACAAGAACGTCCAAACGTTTGAAATACTTTTGTACCCACGCAAACATTTGCGCAACTTGGCTTTCGTTGGAGACGTCCGCTTGATAAAGATGCACATCGCGCCCTTGACTTTGCAGTTGAGTTTGCAAGCTTTGTGCCTGCGTTTTGCTGTTGTTGTAGTTTAGAATTACGGTGTAACCTTGCGAGGCAAACTGTTTTACACACTCTGCACCAATTCCGCGCGATCCACCAGTTATTAGCACTGTTTTCATTTTGGTTGATATGTTTAAGATTATGTAAATCTAATTTTATTCGCTCAAACTTTCCCACTCGGCTAAGGCGACTTCCAGTTGGGTGTTTAGTTGATCGATTTGTTGCATAACTACGGACAATTTGGAAAAATCGCTTGCTACTTCCGTTAGAGACATTTGATTTTGCAAACTTTCAACATCTTGCTCCAGTTGGGTGATGAGACTTTCCAGTTCTTTCAAACGTTTTGCGCGATTTGTTTGGGCGGCACGCTGTTTGGGGGAGCGGTAGGTGTTTGTAGTTTTTTGTTGCTTTGGCACTTCTGTTTTGGGTTGCAATTTACGTTCCAAAAAGTTGTCGTAGTTGCCTTCGTACACGTTAAGGTGCTTGTTTTCCAATTCCACTATCGTGGATGCAATGGCATTTACAAAGTATCTATCGTGCGATACGACAAGCAAGGTGCCGGTGTAGGCTTTTAGCGCGTCTTCCAGTGCTTCACGACTGGGCAAATCCAAGTGGTTGGTGGGTTCGTCCAACAGCAAAAGGTTGTTATCCTTTGCCATTAGCATTGCCAAGCCCAATTTTGCTCTTTCGCCACCGGAAATCTCGCTAACAAGTTTGTAGACGTCGTCGGCGCCCAAAGTTACCTGCGCAAGCAAACTGCGAACGTCCGTTTGAGACATACGAGTGTTATCGAACCAAAGTTGATCCAAAACACGCAAATTACCTTGCAAGTTGAGGTTTTCTTGGTCGTAGTAGCCAAAACGAACGTTTTTGCCGAAGACGATTTTGCCAAAATCGTAGGGATTTTGCGATGCGATACGTTTGATAAGAGTGGATTTTCCCGTACCGTTAAGTCCTAACAAAGCGATTTTTTGTCCACGACGAATTTGCAAATCTACACCATCCAAAAGTAGGTTATCGTCGTAACCAAAGGTGAAATTTTGTATAGTCAGCGGAAATTCGCTTGGTTCGTTGGAATAGTTAAACTGAAATTTTGGTGGTTTTTCGTCCGCCTTGGGGGCGTTGACAATTTCCATACGCTCCAACATTTTTTCCCGCGACTTTGCCATATCGGCGGTGGATGCACGCACTTTGTTGCGAGCAATGTAGTCGGTTAGTTTTTCAATTTCCTTTTGCTGTTTTTCGTAGGCGCGTTGTTGATTTAGACGACGCTCTTCCTTGAGCAATCTGTACTTGGTATAGTTGCCTTTGTAGGCGTTGACCTGTTTGTGCTGAACGTCCCAAATGGCGTTGCAGACCTTATCTAAAAAGTATCTGTCGTGAGACACAACCAGCAAAGTACGTTTGCATGCGGAAAGAAAATTTTCCAGCCAGTCCAACGTTTTGTAGTCCAAGTGGTTGGTCGGTTCGTCCAAAATCATAAGTTCCGGACGTTGCAAAAGCAGTTTGCACAATGCGGATTTTGTTTTTTCTCCGCCGGACAAGGTGGAAACCACTCTATCGGCAAATTGCATCATACCCATTCCGTTTAGCACCGTTTTGACTTTGACTTCCACCGAATACGCATCCTTTGCATCCGCTTCCAACGTTAGATTGTGGTACTTTGCGGATAGTTTTTGATACTCCTCGCTTTGAAAAGGACAAGATGCCATTTGACTGGCAACGTCGTTGATTTGCTCAACAAGTTGCGTTTGGTAGCTAAAAACGGACATCATTTCGTCGTACAAGGTGTTAGATGAAACAAAGTCGCAATTTTGTTTTAGATAGCCTATTGTTAGGCCGTTTTTGCGGATTATTTGACCGCTAAAAAGAGACAACTCGCCACAAATACACCCAAGCAAGGTGCTTTTGCCCGCACCGTTTGCGCCAACGATACCAACGTAATCGCCTTCGTTGATTTCCACGTTGACGTCATCAAATATTACGTTGTCGGCATATCGAAACTGTGCCGATTTTATTTGCAATATCATTTTGTTGCCTCATACAAATTTTGACGGCAAAAATGCCGTCAAAACTATTTGATTTTCTTTTCGTTGCAGTGGGAAAGTTTTTCGAATACGTACAAAACGAAGGGCATAGCGAGAATTTCCACCAACAAAAGTAGTATTTGCTCCCGTCCTAAATATGCGTAAGTAAATATATCGTGGCAAATAAAGGGGGTTAGGAAGCAGGTTAGAATTATCACCCACAGCGCAACGTACATCGCCACCTTCCATTTGTTGAAAGGTCTGCAAACGTAGTAGATGGCGTACAATCCGCCAAAGGTGTAGGAAATGGTAACCAATGTGCCAAGTTGTTCGAAACTGGGTATAAGCGTTGGTTCCAACTTTTGCAAAACGTATAGCGATACCGTAGACAATATAAAGGTGAATGCCGCAGGGAAACAGTGTTTTAGTACGTTTGCCAAAAAGTTGCCTTTGATAATTTTTTCGTTGGGTTGCAACGCGAGCAACGTGGACGGAATGCCCACTACCACGGCGTCCATCAAAGTTGCCTGCAACGTCGTTAGCGGACTTGCCATTGTTTGGTTGAAGGCAAAGTGCATCACGATAAGCATAACGTTTATCACGATTACGTACACCGTCTTCATAAAGAACATAGACGTTGCGTTTTGAATATTATTTACAACGCGACGGCCTTCGGCAACGACCTTGGGTAGCGCATTAAAACTGTCGTTCATCAAAATTAGGTGAGAAACCTGTCGCGCAGCGTCGCTACCGCCGGCAAGCGAAATTGAACAATCGGCTTCCTTCATTGCCAAAATATCGTTTACGCCGTCGCCCGTCATGGAAACGGTGTGTCCT
>CAZDLE010000007.1:0-33683 GCA_964506035.1 uncultured Oscillospiraceae bacterium
CAACGGTTACAAGACCACCTGCGCCAACAACAACGGTTGTGTCGCCACTGGTGTAGGTGCCGGCAATATCCTTATTGAGAGGTTGTTGTGAAGCAACAGGGATTCCGTTGATGGTAAGGTTTACAACGAATGCCCTGTCTTCATCAGCATCGGTAGAAACATCTTTACTATAAGAAAGTTGTACGTGTTGTCCTTCCCCAGTTAGCGTTGCTTTGAAGTGAACCGCATTGCCTGAAGTGATATCATTATCTTTTGTTAAAATAGAAACACGTTCTCCTAGATCGTTGTAGTACCAAATGGTAAGATAGTCGTAGCCTTGTTCACTTGTTACCCAATAATCAAATTCGATAACAGTTGTGCCGCTTGCCCAATTAATTTGCATAGTAGAAGTGCTGCTTCCAACATGCCAGTTAGCACTTCTAAAGCTGTTGGTTTCGGCAACGTATTCCCATGCATAATTTGTTTGTTCTGTAAAGGTTACGTTGCCTTCCCCAGTTAGCGTTGCTTTGAAGTGAACCGCATTGCCTGAAGTGATATCATTATCTTTTGTTAAAATAGAAACACGTTCTCCTAGATCGTTGTAGTACCAAATGGTAAGATAGTCGTAGCCTTGTTCACTTGTTACCCAATAATCAAATTCGATAACAGTTGTGCCGCTTGCCCAATTAATTTGCATAGTAGAAGTGCTGCTTCCAACATGCCAGTTAGCACTTCTAAAGCTGTTGGTTTCGGCAACGTATTCCCATGCATAATTTGTTTGTTCTGTAAAGGTTACGTTGCCTACCCATTCCCAAGCAGCGATGACGGTGATATCGGCGCTGACTGTTGTGGTGGGGCCAACAAGGTCTTCTTCCTCGTCGATAACGCCGTCTTTGTTATTGTCGATATACCAGCCATTGAAGAGATAACCATTTTTGATGGTATCGCTGTTGTAAGCGGGGAAGCCGGCAGCATCAAGAATATTGAAGCCAGTGCCAACACGGATTGTTTTGCTTTCGCCTTGAGCGTCGATGATGGTAACTGCTTTTGTACCTTGTGTCCAAGTTGCAACAAATGTTACTGAGCTGGTAGTTGGGGTGTACTCGGTGATATAACCATCGTCTTCGGTAGCATCTTTCAATTTCCAACCAGCAAATACGTATTCTTTGTCGCCTTCCATTACGGGGTCAACCCAAGTAGGAAGGGTAAACTTGATATTTGTGTTTACAGACGAATCGCCAACTGTGCCGTGGTCCGTTTCGTATTTAATGGTTGCCATGGGTTTGACAGCTGTTAAAGTGCCGTTGGCAATTGTAATTTGGTAGTAAGCAACGTTTTTGTTGTCTACCACTTGATACATATCTGCCGTGTAGGACTTGCCTTCTACGAGAGTGTACGTACCGGATTTGGTGCCTGCAGTAAAGGTTCCGCAACCGTCAAGAACGATTGTTTCGTTACCACTACCAAGGTCTGCTGTGTAGGTACCTTCGTAACCGTCGGCTTCCACCAAGGTGCCGTTGCTGTTCTTTGCAAATGCAACAAGTTTTTTGCCGTCTTTTGCAATTTTTACGTAGTTTGCAGTGTGAACTTCGCCTGCGCTGATTGCTGTGCCGTTGGCATCAACAAAATCTACGCCAAAGGTTACAACACCATCTTCGTTGATATAAATGTTGAACTCGTGTTTGCCGATTGAGCAGTTGTGTTTGTAGGAAACTGCCATGTTTGCACCCCAAACGGAACCTGCAAATGCGTCTATTTTGAGAGCGCCGTCTTCCAGCCAAGAACCGATAAGCACTTTGTTTGTGAATGGATTTTCCTTGCTGATAACAACGATACCGTTGGACATATCTACGTAGCCTTTGTATTCGGTGTCGGCAATCTTCCAAATGATTTCGCCTGTGGTTGCATCAACCATGGTCACTTTGTTAGCACCAGCTACGGGGTAACCGCCAACGCCAACGCCTTCGCCATTAGCGTCCAACGTAATGTACGCGGTGTTCCGAGAATAAATGCTTGTTGCACCAGGATTTGTTGCATTGTCACTTAAGTAAACTTCTACAAAGTAGTAGGTTTTGCTGTCGTAGGGGGCAACAAGTTTGGGAACAGCAAGGGTGTAGGTGTAGTCACCTTTTGTGTAAACGATTGAACCTGCGTTGTTGTAGGTAGCAGGAACTTCGTCACCTTTTGTCCAAACTTTTTCAAGGTAGCCAAGGTTGTCGTTTACATCTTCGGTGTAACCGCAAACGCATGCGTGTTTGGTGGACATTTGTGTAAAATTCATATATTTTTCCGCAACAAGGTACTCATCGCCATAGGCGTGTTCAACTTTGTTATCTTGGTCGAAAATTCCACAAACGGTACAAGCGTGTGCGTGGAACTCGGAAGCGGTATCTTCGTCAACGATTACTTCGCCTGTGTCGGCATCCCAGTATTGGCTGCTGCCATAATATGGATAGTAAGTTGTGCTCCACTTGTGACCAAGTGCTGCGATAACGCTGTTGTCGTTTTCGTAGTCGCAATTTGTGCATTTTACGGATGCCAAGCCTGTTTCGGTGCAGGTGGGTTCCTTGGTTAGTGTGAACTCGCTAAATACGTGACCTGTGCCTTCGCCATTGAAGAACGTGTCGTCGGTGCTAACTGCTCCGCAAACGCAGGAGTAAGCGTATTTTGCACCGGTTGTGCAGGTTGCATCTGCCTTTTTGGTGTTACTGTTAGCAATGCGTTGATCGAATACGTGAGCATCGGTTTCGTCTTCGCCACAGTCGCACGTACGTGTATGTGTGCCGTCGTTGTTGTTCGTCCAGTTGCCGAAACTATGTGCGCCTGCAGGTACAACAACGGTAACTGTGCCGTAATTGGAGGTGTAGACTACACTACCGGCTGCATCGTGGGAAGGTCTGTTGGAATCGTCCTTTGTCCAAATGTTGTTGGACAAAACGGGTACGTCTTCCACAACGGAGTGACCACAGGTGCAAATTTTGATTGCAGAACCTGTTTCGGTTTCGGTAGGATCTTTGGTGATGGTCCAGTCGCCGTAGGTGTGTTGTCCTTGGTTGGACGTTGTGGTAACTGTGCCATAGGTTGACGTGTAAACTGTGTAGCCGTTGCTTACGTGAGTTGCATCTTGACTTACGCTTACGGTCCATACGTCCGTGTTGGTAAGGTTTGCAACGGTAACAGTTTCGTCTTCGCCACAAGCGCATGTGCGTGTTGCGCTGCCATCGGTTGTTGCGGTGGGTGCGGTTGTGAGAGTCCACGCTCCGTAAGTGTGTGTATGTTCACCCGGAGTAGGAACGGGAACGTCTTCACAAGCAACTAACAACAAGGCCGATATAACCAATATGGCGATAACAAACCAAATCTTGTTTCGTTTCATTGTCGTTTCTCCTTTTTGTATTACAGATTGTCAATACACTGCAACTTTCGCCCAATTTGCAAGTTTTTGTTTGAAAACTGAACTGTTGCAAGGTGGGCACAAGTGGACTTTTTTGCCCATTTGTGCGCGTTTTTGCGCAGTTTTGGACGAAATATGCAGTAATAATGAATAGGTTAAATTATAAAACCATTTTTTTTATTTGTCAATTTTTCTTACACAGAAAATTGCGTTTTAACGGAAAAATATCCGTGCGCAGTGCTTTCCAAAGTGGTTGAAGTACATATCAGCGTGCTAACAACGGAAACGTCGTCGATTTGGAAGGTAAAAACGTACTCTCCAACGGTTACGGTGACGATATTTTTACTTACACTGTAGGTGCCGACGTTGCCTGTTTTGCTTGCAAAGGGTGGATTGTAGATATCCGTTGAACAAGCGTCATCACCATCGTCGTGTTCGCTTGAAGTGGATATAATACGCACCTTTCCGTCAGACAAAAATTGCAAAGAGGTTTCCGCTTTGAACAATCCGTTGAAGTAAGTGTCGTCGTCTGAGTCGTAGCAGGTAAAATTGTAGGATGCGCTAAACGTTTTGCCAATCACAAGGGTGTCGTCCAGTTTGATTTTGCTGTTTGCGTAGGTTTTGTTTGCAATATCAACGTCCAAAACGAAGGCAGAATTACTCAAAACAACGTACAACGAGCCGTTTTGGTTGATTGTGTAGGTACCACTGGTTGTGCCTATTGTTAGGTTGCCAAAACCGTCGATAATTAGGTCGTCGGCATCCGTTTGGGTGTAGGTACCGCGGTAAGCATCGCTAACCAAAAGTCCGTTTGTGGTGTTGCCCCATTGCACGATTTTTACAATATAGCTATTTTTGTCCGTTGTGAAGGATACCACCGAGCCGTTTTGCATTTTGTCGTCGCCTTCGAGAACGGTGTAACTATCTATACGTTGCATTGCCGAGTACATGGACGTTGCAAAGAAGTAGACGTCGGTATCGTTGTAGCTGAATTTGCGGATGGTTGCACCATTGCCGGAAACGACTGTTTTTGTTCCTTTTGTGAAGTAGTCGTTGAAGGAAATATCGCCCGTTGCACGCAGTGACAACAAACCGTCGGCCACAAATTTGCCGTTGATTTCCACCGTGCCACCGTTACCCTTTAGGTTGGCGTAAAGCACGTCGTTAAAAAGGTTTGCATAGCCCTTGTAGACGTTGTTGCCGGTGTTTAGCGTTATCATGCCGGTGCTTTCTACGTTTAACCCGATGGAAGAGTTTAGTGCGCCGTAACCGAAGTTAGCTTTCCAATTGGTACTGCTAAAACCTTTTATAGGTCTGGTGATTTGCACAGCGTAGTCGGCAGTGACTTTTTCTCCGGCGTAGTCGAGAGTTACGCTAACTTTGTAGAATCCTGCGGTACCGTAGGAAACTTTACTAGTATCGGTACAAGTCTTCTTTTGCTCCAACGTCATTTCGCCGTCTTTTGTGGTGATTTTTAGACCGTTCAAAAACTCGTTTGACCAAGCAATACCGCCTAAAAATACCGTTTGACCAAGGGAAACGATTGCGCCGTCGGTTATGTGAGAGTTGACGAAATCGACATTGCCGAAGCCTGTTAGCTGTTTGACGGTAATCACGTTGCCAAAGGTGGCAAGGTAGAAGGTTGCACCATTGCCCCAGACAAAATCGTAGGGTTGGTTAACAAAGGTTACAACAAGTTCGTTTGCGATAATTTGGTAGGTGAGTTGAGTTTCGCTATATGATGCGGTGGTACCGTCGGTTTTTTTCTTGAAACGAGCAATACCGCTTCCGTAGCCGTCGAGGAAGATGGATTGACCATCGCCCAACTCGTACAATCCCAGTAGAGAATCACAAGGATCGTATTGGAAGGTGTTGGATTGCGTATCGAGATGGAATTTGTAGGAATAAAATTGGTTACCGGTGTAGCCGTACAGGAATACAACGTCGTTTTCGTGGTCGATACCGCCGTTTTTCATACTTTTGATATCGTAGGCGGAAGCATTTAGCAACGTTTTGCCATCTGCAATCAATTTGAATCCTTCGTTTGAATCTACGTAAAGTCTGGCATTGGTATAGTTGCCAACTGTTCCCTTAAAGGTTTTGCCTGCATATTTTAGTTGCACTACCGCGGGAATAACCTTGGAAGTTACGCTTGTGGACATTTCAAAATCGTAGACGGTGCCTTTGTAGGTAAGGGTGGACGTTGCGCCCGTTTTGGGTTGAAAATCTTGTGGAAGACTTGCTTCGCCCCAGTTGACTTCGTAGATGGAGTCGGACGATGCGCTGGAAATAAGTCGCACGTACAACGCGTACCAGATGGTGGAATTGTCCGATTTTCTTTCCGCTTGGAACACGTCGAAAGAATAGTTTGTGTTGGAAGTGGAAAGTACGTAGTTGGAACCGCTATTTACGACGATTCGTGTTTTGAGATCCCATTCGTTGGAATGGAAGTACACCATAGGACGTTTTGTATCGTGGAAAGCCATGCGCAAGTGATTGTCGGGGTTTACCACGACGATACCGTCGTTAAAATGCAGTGTAAAATCAGTTCTGTTCATTTCCACAACGATAGTGTTTTGATCGATAGCGTCCTTTACTACTGCTTGGATGCCGTTGATTTTGATACTGCCATCGCGAGAAATGACCATGTTGGAAAGTGGATATACCGGTTTGACTTCTTCTTCGTCGTAGCTATCGGAAGAATCGCCATAGCCCGAACCCCAGTAGTCCTCTTCGGAAATATCCGTCGAGGAGGATGTTACCGCACTTGGAATGGTAGTCATGTTGGTTTTGTAGATGCCGATAACGTCTTCTGCCAAAACAACAACGTTTGCAACGGCTTCCAAACCAAGATAGTGGATTGTGATGGGGTATACGCCCGCTTTGAAGGTATCTACCTTGCCTTCCAACATATCTGTGGTGACGGGAACGTTTTTGCCACCGTCACTAATTGCAAACAGGTCCTTGGTGTAGACGGTGTCGCCACCAAATGCAATTTTGCCAGTGGTTGTGATAACGACGTTGGACTTGATTTGCAAAGAATACTCGAACACCACAGGGGTGGAATCGACTCCTTCGGGGTAGACGGCAATTTTGACGTTTTGCACTGCTACTGAACTGTAGTCGACGTCGCTGATTATCTGTGCCCATACCGCCAAAACGTCACTTTGTGCAATGTCGCGGTCGGTGGTTAGGGTACGTTTGATTCCGTCCACCTTTACGTCGATATTTTTCAACAGGTTGTAGTAGGTTGTTCCTTTTGCAAGTTCTATATGGCTATCTACAACGCTTGCTTGGTAGGTGCCCTCCTTGACAACGTAGGTTATGGTGTCGGTAACGTTTTCTTTGGCGTATGGAATGGTTACCGTTGCCGTATAGGTGCCAAGTTGGTCAAAATTGACGTTTGTAGTGTTCACGTGGAATGTCGTATCTGCCGTATCGTCGCCATAGGTGATAAAGGAAAATTCCAAACCGTTTACGATAACTTGAATATCTTTGGAGAAATCGTAGGTTCGTTTGTCCGTTCCTTTTTTAACGACGATGGTATCTCCGCCTATTTTGTTGATAACAACGCCCGTTTTTACTTCCACTTGAGCAACGCTTGTTTGACCTTTGTACGTAAGGGTGATTTCGTTTGTGCCTGCTTTGGTGTAGTCGATGGAACCGCTTAGCATGTCGATTGTTGCCGTCACGTTAGAGTCGCCATCCACGATTGTGAACAGACTTGTTAGGTCGATAGGCTTGCTGTTGGGGTAGGTTACCGCGTTTTTAGCCGTTATGGAAATGGTTTTTGGCTGAATAATTTTGACGTAGGCTGTTTCACTTATGCTTGCGTTGCGATAGGTGTAGTTAAACTTTATCTCGTAGGTTTGTCCTTCCGTAGCACCGTCAAGTGCGGTTGCATCAATCATATCGGCGGTGACGTTTTCCGTTTTGCCGTCAACATACAACGAGAAAAGATTTGTGACGTCCAGCGTTGCCAAATCTGCTTGGGCAATTTCCAAAAGACGGTAGGTTTTGACAACTTCAAGAAGGTGCGCTTCCGTCACGTGAACGGTTAGCGTCTTTGTGACGTTGCCAAAAGTAACGCTAAAGGTGTGGTCGCCCACGTCTCTTTTTACCTTGTTATCTACCATGTCGGCGGTGATGGGCAACTGTTCGTCGTCCTGATAAATACTAAACAGCTCGATAAAATTGTAGCCATCGTCAACTTGAAGTTGGGTGATGGTTATTTCCGGCGTGGATAGTTCCACCGTGTACTGGATGGGGACGATGGTAACCGAACAACTTGCGCTAACGCCCTTGTAGGTGCAAACTACGGTGCCTGTTTCCCCCGCGTTTTGGGGCAGACCACTCAAATCGAGGTAGGATGGTTGTATGAGTATCTGCGCTTCGTCAACGGAAATGGTAAAAAGGGAAGAAAAGTTGAAATCGTTAAAATCTTTTTGACGTATTGATACGTTTTCCTGCTTGGCGTTAACACTTATGACGGGCGTGGACGGAGTAGGCGAAGGAGACGGAGTTGGTTTACCTCCGTCTCCCGGCTGATTACATCCCGCCAACGTCAAAGCTGTTAATATCAATACTAAAACAATAATAAAAATTACTTTCTTTTTCATAATATTAACTCTGACGTTACGTTATCGTAACTATTTGGAAAGTGTCCAATCACCGAGCTTGTGGATTTCGATCCAGAAATACTTGGTGTGGTTGTTTTGAATGGAAATGATGTAGTTTTCGTTTGCAAAAGCAACCCATCTGTCGCTTGTGCCGTTTAGACCACCACTGTAGTCGGAGTTAGCTGCACTAAAATTGATATTTAGACCGCAGTTTGTGAATGCGGAAGTCATTTTTGCAAGAAGTTTTGTAAATTCCGCATCGGAAAGGTTGTTTTTGTCGTCCAAATACTCTTGTGGAGCTTGAGCGGTAAAGCTTACGTAGTCAACGTATTGCTTGGTGCCGTTTGCAAGTGTTTTTTCGTCGTATTCGAAGAAATACGGTGTGTAGATGTTGTCGCCGAAAATTTGTCTAAAGGTGGACATTGTAGGGAACAAGTCTGCGTTGATTCCAAACACTGCTTCGATAATTGCATCCAACGTTGCAACGTGGTCGCAAGCGTTTGCATGATATGGGTTGTCCTTAGTCTTGTCGTAGCAATCGTAGTCGGACATAAAGTTGGAGTGTTTGTAGTAGTACTTGTCTGTTTGAACGTCGTCCCATTCGGGCAACACTCTTGCAGCGTAGGTATCGAACTCGTTTGTAAATTCCGTCTCGTTAACTTTGGTGTAGGTGGTTTTGCAGTATCCGGAGTAACTGCTGTAGCTGTATGGGAAGGAGGTGTACACTACGTTGCCGTCGCTATCTACGGCAATTTCGAATGGATATTGCGAAGATGCAATGGTGTTTCTAACGTTAGAGTGCATGCAAACTTCCTTTGCAACGTCGCCCATGATTGCACTGTCGCGCAATACGTACTTGGTTACAGTTTTGCCGTTTGCATCCGTTTGGCTACCGTTAAATCTAAAGATATTAACGTCGAAATCCCAATTTGGCAAAACGCTGTTGATGGAACCGCTGTATTGATGGGTACCTTCCAATCTCTTGTTCGTTGCGCTGTAAGCAAATTCGTCGTAGATGTCGTTTTCGATTTGCTTGTAGCCGTAGTAGGACATGTGGTATGCCGCTTCGTTGGAAGAGGTATACTCGTATTTGCCTGTGTTAACTATCAACACTGCTTCGCCCTTTACTATTTTGCCCTTGATACCAACAGTACCTGTTGTGGATGCTGTGGGGAAGGAAGGAGCCGTTGAAGCAGTTGCAACCGGTGTGGCAGCATAAGCTACTGCAGCGTAAGCGTCTGTTGAATAGTCGCTATCGTCGTAGCTGGGAGCTTGCGTTGTGATTTCTTCGGTGCTGAAGGTGTAGCTTGTTGCGTTTTTCATCTTTTCGATGGCAGCAGCAAGAGCTTCATTGCGAGGATCTTCTGCATACTTGCTTGGTTCGGGAACTACCGTTGTGCCGATATCTTCGAAAGTGAACACTACTTCCGAGTAGGATCTTGAAGAACCGCTGGTTACTTCCATTGTTTTGAGCAAGAGTTGTGTGATCTTGCCGTTTTCCATCTTGAAGTAGAAGTTTTCGAAAGTATCACTCATCATTGGGGTGAAACTGTACGCAAGATAGGTCATAAGATATTCGTCGTACGGATCGTCGATAATTTCTGCGCCGTTTTCGCCGTAGCGTTTCCATTCATACGAGAAAACGTCGTTATCGGAATTGTAGACAAACTTTTCCTCGACGTTGGAAGCAAATTCTGCAAGGTGGTTCCAAAGGTGGTTATTTTCCCACAAATATGGGTAGGACATGCTGTCCGTTTCTCTTTTTATTGCAACTTCGTTATCTTTGTTGATATAAACGCGGTTGAATTCGGAACCGATGGTACCACTTGCATCCTTGATGCCGGCAGTACCTTTGCGGTAGCTATCTGCAATTACGTTAGGTTGAATGCCCTCTTGAGTAACTGCGTACCACTCGCCGTACCACTTGCCGTCTTCCATCTTGACGGTAGTTTTGTACTCAACTCTTTCTTGAGAACCGTCGTTTGCAACGTAGACGTCGGTAACGGTTCCGTTAACTGTGATATTTTTGCTGCCCAACGCTTGGATAAGCTCGGTGGTCAAAACGTTGCCGTTTGCACCGGTAACTTGTCCCTTAACAACGGGAGCCTTTACGTAGAAAGCCTTGGATGCGCTGATGGTTGGGTAATCTTTGAGTGTTGCGGTAACGATAAGTGCGGTTTCGTGTGTAGGTTGGTTTACAATCTTTACAACGTTTCCGCTGATTGTTGCAAGAGACTCGTCACTTACGGAGAGAACAATTTCGCCTTCGTTGCTTGCAGCTGCAGTGAGAGTAACTTCGTCGTTAAGCTCAAGACGAGAGTTTTCCGCCTTGGATGCCGAAAGTGTGATTGTGGGAAGAATAATTGGTGCTTTAAGCAAGAAAGTAACTTCCTTTTTGCAGTTGGGCAGACGGTTGATTGTTACAATCAATTTGATTTCGGTGTCCACGGTAACGTCGCTGAGAATTTTCATCGTGCTGCCGTTTTGTTTGATTTCGGCAAGGTTTGTGTCGCTAACGGTAACCGTGTAGGGACTATCGTCCGAAACCATAACCATAAAGGAAACTTCGTCGCCTTTGTTAAGAACGGAGCCTTCTGCAACGCTTGTTTGAATCTTGATTGTGGGGCCTTCGTCAACTTCTTCTGTGTTGCAGGCGGTCATAAACAACATAATTGCGACCATAAGCAAACAAACGATTTTGCAAAGGCTTGCTTTGTTAAATGTGTGTGATTTCATAATTTTTTACTCCTTATAAAAAACTGCTTTTATGCAATTTAGTATCACTGTGTAGGTTGTTGGTTTTTCCAGACGTAAATCATAAAGTCAAGGCTGGAATCGACCGGAGCAACCCAAATGCCGTTTTCCGCATCGTAGTACTCGTCGTATTGGTTTTTAACAAAACCGGCTTGCAACAACTGTTCTCGCACTGCTAACATCGAGGAAGTTATTGTGTAGTCGATATCCAAAGGTACGTCGTAGTAGAATACGATTGCACTTACGTTAACCTTCGTTCCGCCGGGAATCTTGGTTGTGGCAAGTCCAAAGCCGTAGGAATCGCCAAGAACGTCGCCAAAGAAAGGTATCAACTGGTCGATATTGTCTTTGCCAAAGAATATTTTTAGGTATTCCGTAGCGTTGTACTCTATGTCGTCCGCGGTTGTAGAGGAACCTTCTTGATGGGCGTTGATGGTAAGTTGATTCCAGTTGTCGGGTACTTGTCGAGTGTCGAAAGTAACGTTGACGTCGGCTGGAATGGTTGCCGTATCAAAGTCGCTGTAGTTGATTACGGTAACACCGAGCATGGAGCCCAGGTAGAAGTAGAAACAAGATTGGATGATATATCCATCCTTTACAACTACAAAGGGGGTAAAGTCCGTTGCGCCCGTCAATGCCTTTGTTGCAAAGATGCCGTACAAATCGCTGTCGTTGCCCACTCCGTAGTAGAAGGTGGATGCAACACCGCACATCAATTCGTTGACGTAGTAGGTTGTGGTTCCTGCATCTTCGTCAACGTAGTAGGCGTTGAATATTTCCGAAGAAAATGCAAACGTTGCTTTTGCGTTGTCGAAGGATTTTTGGTAAGCACGTGTTGCCACGTAGACGGGTTCGTCGTCCACAACGTCGGCTACCATAAACGAGTTGTACAAGTTGTCGCTTATCTTTTTGAAACCGTATTGTGCGTTTTCTTGCGGGGTGTGTACTTCGTTTTGTTTGTTGTCGTAGACGATATTGTACGGTGCAAAATAGCACAAATCGCTTGTTACCGTTTCGACATAGCCGGAATAGGTTGTGCCGTATTGAGAACTTGTTGTTTGAGCGTAGTCGAGCGTGTAACTTTCCAGCGCGCGCATGTTGTCGATTGCCGTTTGCAGGTTGTTAAACAACTCGTCGTATTCCGCTTCGTGAGTAAACTTGCTAATTGTGGGAACTTGGACGTTGTCGCTTGTATCTACTGCAAGATACAATTCCTGAATGGCTTTAAAACCTTCGGAAATTTGATAGTCGTCCTTGCTTTGCGCATAGATACCAACAATTTCGCCTTCGTCGATAAGCAATCCCCAAACATTAACTTCAAAATCGTATGGTGTGCAGGACGAAATAAGACGTTTGCTGATATTTTTGTCTGAACCGGTGTAGGTCCACTTCCAAAGATCTTCGTCAAAGGTGAAATCCTCTACTCTGAGATTAGTAAGTGCGTTGTACAGACCGGCTTCTTCCCAAGATACGTAGCCAAGTTGATCTTCCGCAAGCATTGGAACATATTGTTCTTCGTTTGTGAAACTTACGCTAACTTGGTTGGCAATGCCATCACGATTTGAGTAGTAAATGCCCGTTTTGATGCCCGTATCGGCGTTTTCGTACTCGGCGTACCAGTTGTTGCCGTCCATTGCCGTTTTGATTGGCAAGGTTACCGTTCGATAATAGGTATTGAACATATCCGTGCGGTAAAGGTCGATTTTGTCGTAGCCTTCGAAACCTATTTTTTGCTTACTGAGTACGTTGAGCATTGATTGGTTGAGAGTTGTTTTGGCAAGAATCCAAATTTCGCGCTCTGCCTTGCAATCGGGGTTTGCCGTGCTTTTTGCTTCAACTTTGATGCGTTTGTCGCTATCAACTTCGTTGGTTTTTACAATGCCTTTATCGTCGATTGTAGCGTAACTGTTACCTTCGGTGATGGACCAAGTGATTTCTCCGCTTTTTGCTTCGACAGCGTCGATATACGCTTTAAGCTCGATACTCTTTCCACCTTTGATTTCGGCAGTTTTGCTCATCGTGACGGACACGGTGGGCAATGGCGGAGTAACTCCTTTGCCTTTGAAAATCTTTTCTTGACTTTTGGGGGAATTTGTGTAGCCTTCCGCAATAGCGTAGACGGTGTATTTGATATCGTTTGTTAGTAGGTCCGCAGCAACTTGGTAGGAAGTTTCGGTGGTTGGGTACTCTGTGCCGTTTATCGTAACAACGTAGCTTGTAGCGTTTGCAACGGGCGTCCAAGTGATAAGTCCACTATTGCTCATTTCGACGTTTTGCGGAGTATCCAGTTGTTGTTTGGGAGTATCGGGAGGTTGTTTTTCGCAGGCAACGAACAAAGGCAAAATGCACGTTGCCAGCAAAACTATGATCAATATTTTAGATAGATTTTTCATGCTTTACCTCTCAATACGCAAAGTCGTAGATAACTGCAACCGTTTTGCCGTCGTCCGTTATAAAATTGCAGGAAATTTTGGTTAGGTTTTTGTCGGAAAACTCGCAACAAAGGGTTGCGTCTTCGCGGATTTTGTAGGAACCCACCTTTAGTACGCTTGCAAAGTTAGCAACGGGAATATCGCAGGAAAACTTGCCTTTTTCGATAGACACGTTTTCCACGCTCCATTCGCTTAGCGAAACGGGCAACAGAGTTGATCTATCTACGTCGTCCATTGTGGACGTTGAAGTGCTTGTTGCCAATTGGAAACTGGAATTTAACGCTTGTTCGGTGGTTTCGACGTTTGCCTTAGAACCGTCAATTTCCATTTTTCGTTGATAATCGTACACCAACACGTCGCCGTCTTTCATGCTGACGTGGGCGTTGATACTTTTGACGTTGTTTGTGGAGTTTTTCATATCGCTGATAAAATCTTTGATATCTCTACTTTCTTTGTTGCACGCGCAAAGGGCGCACGTTGCAATCAAAAGCACAACGATCAAAATGATTACACGTTGATTTTTCATTTTTACGCCCTCCTATTACATAATTCCGCGTTTGAAGATAAACGCCAAAGCGCCCAAAACCAATGCGTTGATAAAGGCAATTGCTATGCCAAGGCTATCTGCAACATTTTTGATGGGATCAACTTGTTCGGTGATGGTGTTACGATAGTTGTTGTAGGAAGCTCGTAGAGCATCCAAATTGGTTGTGTCCAAAATTGCGCGGTCGCTTGCTTGCAATTCGTCCATTTTTGCCAATACGTCGGCAATTTTTTCCAAATCGCCAATGGCAAAGGTGGTAGGCAATGCATCAATAAGCGCTTGAACGTTTTTAACCTTTGCACTAGAGTTAGCAAATTTGATATCTCGTATGGTTGCTTTTGCCGATTGAACAGCTGTTACAAGAGAGTTAAATTCTGCTTCGTCGTAGCCGTAGGTTGTTGGATTTTGTGTGATGGAATTGTACGCCGTTAGTGCTTTGTTGACGATATCTTCGTTAACAAGCGTAACGTTTTTGAGTTGAGCCACTTGATTTGCATATTCGTAGAACTGGATCAGGCTCTTTTCCATAGCAACGTAGTCGCTTATAGGTGCGTCGCTTACCTTGCCAAAGTAAACAAGGTACACAAGCGAATCGTAGCCTTCCAACTTGCTGTTTCGTGGCAAAATCATTTCGATAGGTTCCTTTTTGCCTAGCAAATCAACAAAGTTGTAGTAGTAAAGTTCGTAGCCGAACATATCAAATTGGTTGTGGAGCAATTCGTAGCCGGGATCGCTTTCCGTAAGGGTTGCGTCTCTGTTGTAGGAGTCTTCCAACGCGGGAGCGATAACCGATTTGAACTCGACGCTCTTTAGCGAGGTATATCCGTAGAAAGCATATTGACCAATTCTCTTAAGTCCGTCGGGCAATACGATTTCCGTAACGTTTTTGTTTGCGTTGCCTGCGTAGTCGTCGATACGCGTGGTGCCGTCCATAACGACAAGTTTTTGGTTGATGGCGCCTGCAGGAACGGATTTAAGCTCGTAACTGCCCGATTCCATAACGGTGTACAACACGCCGTTGTCCAAATACGCATAGTCGTTAATTTTGCCGTTGGAGCTGGTTGTGTTGCCGTTTGCATAACTAAAGGAATGCAACGACGTACAGCCGTAGAACGCACCACTGCCAACGTATTGCAGATTGTCTGTAAATACAACAGACATAAGCGAAGAAGCATCTTCGAACGCCGACATACCGATATGTTTAAGGTTGGGAGCGTTTAGTGCAACTAGCGGAGCCTTTTGGAATGCAAGATCGCCGATTTTTTCCAACTTGTTGGCATTTACAATGTGATTTCCGCCTGTGATTGCACCGAAATTGGATTCGGCAAATGCGCCGTTGCCAATTTCTACAACGTTGGAGATATCCACATTGGACAATTTTGCATCCAACATAAATGCAAATTCGTCAATTTGAGTTACGTTTTGAAGATTGATGGTTGTAAGTTCCATACATCCTGCAAAGGCGTATTGTCCAATTGTTTTTACACTTTCGGGCAGAGTTACGCTTTGAAGCGACGTGCAGTAGGAAAATGCAAATGCGCCGATTTGGTAGATGGATGAAGGAATAACTACCGATTTGAGACTTGTGTTGTACAAGAATGCTGCGTCGCCAATGGATATTAGCGTTTCGGGCAAATGGATACTTTCGAAGCAGGGAGCTGCCGAATATTGCGTGTAACGGCTGAATGCACCTTCGCCAATGGCAACAACGTTGGGTACGTTTACGGTGGAAAGTCCGGAGCAATCTGCAAAGGCGTAGTTGCCAACGTGTTTGACGTTTACAAGGTCCGCAACCATAAGTTTTGGACATTTGTAGAATGCTTCGTCTGCGATTGTATCGTTTGTTTTGGAAAGATCGATTGTTATAAGGTTGGAACAGTTTGCAAAGCAACCTTTACCAATGGAAACGTTGCCGTCGGCAGGCATGTTGACTGTTTTTAGAGAAGTACAGTTTTGGAAACATCCTTCGTCCAAAGTTGTGTTTGCGCCGATGGTAACTTCTTCGATAAGACTTTGCAAAAATACACCTTCGCCAAGCGTTGCGTTTGCGCCGATAGTTGCATTTTTGATGGAAGTCGTTGCAAAGGCGTAGTTGCCGATTTGCGATACGTTATCGAGATTTTCGACGGTGGTAAGCACGCTCATGAAGGTTTTACCGTCCACCCACGATGCAAATGCTCTTTCGCCGATGGTCATGTTGCCTGCTTTTGACGGAAGAACGACTTTTTCCAACTTGTCACAACCGGCAAATGCATACGCGCCGATCGTCGTGTCGGGGTTGGTTATTGTTACCGTTTTGATTGCAGAACCTGCAAATGCCGATTCGCCGATTTTTGTAACGTTTTCGTCGATAACGACGTCGGTACCGTCGGTGTTTGCTATCGTACTCAAAACGATGGTTTTGCCGTCGTTAGATACAAGGTAACCGTTGTCGTCAACGGCGTAGTGTTGATTGTTGGAATGTACCACAAAGTTTGCAAGTTTTGTATCCTTAAACACAAATCCTTCCATATCGTGCAGATAGGTGTTTGCATCAAGTTCGACCGTATCAAGGGAAGAACATTGGAAGAATGCATACGCTTTGATGGATGTGGAGCCGTTGGGCAGTTTGATTGTTTGCAGTGCGGTAGACTCGTAAAATGCTTGTTCGCCTATCACGTCGACGGTGCTGTTGAACGTTACTTGGGTAAGCTTTGGACAACTGCTAAATGCGCCCACGCCGATTGTTAGAATATCGTTGTGTATCGTTACTTTTTCCAGTTGGTCGCATCTTGCAAAGCAATACTCGGGAATGTTTGTACGTTGACTGTAGATATCAACTTCTTTAAGTCCCGATTTTGCAAACATTGCGTAGGAAAGTTTCGTTGCTTTGTCCAGCACTACGCTTTCCAACGAAGTGCAATTTCTAAATGCTTCCTTGCCGGTATTGCGCAACTTGGTAAGATCGACGCTTTGAAGAGACGTACATCCGTCAAATGCATTGGCGCCTATTGCCAAAATTTTGGACAAATCAAGGTTTACAAGCGATTTGCAGTTGTTAAATGCGTTAGCACCGATAACTTCCACCT
Source organism: uncultured Oscillospiraceae bacterium (assembly GCA_964506035.1). Classification (GTDB taxonomy): domain Bacteria; phylum Bacillota; class Clostridia; order Christensenellales; family CAG-314; genus Fimimonas. The sequence goes on from CAZDLE010000007.1 coordinate 16,791, forward strand.
TGCCTGCGGACAATTTGTTGCCTTCGACAAGCGTTCCGTCCTCCAAAGTAACGTTGATTGTGTCAAGTTTTTTGTCGCCGTAGAAGGCGTATTCACGAACGTACTTGACGGTGGATGGAATGGTTATGGAGCGCAGTGACGAGCAGTTGTAGAAAGCGTATTTTTTGATTTCTTCTACGCCCTTTGGCACTACGATGGATGTGATTGAAGTGTTTGATGCGGGGATTTTGTTTGCGTCGTAGTCCTCTTCGTCAAGTTCGAACGAGTTGTCCGTTTCGTACAAGCAAAAGGCAAATGCGCCGATATACAAAATACCTTCGTCGTCGGGAATTACGACGTCCCCACCCAGACCTTTGTAGGCAATGAGTTCTCTGTTTTCGATTACGAATGGGTTTTTGACAACCACGCGTACCGTATCGAGAATGTAGGAATTGGATGCTCTAACGGAGATATCTACGGTACCTTCCTTTAGCGCGGTAACTTCGCCATTTTGGTTGACGATAGCCTTTTCCGTGTCGTTGGAGGAGAAGGTAAACTCGTAGTTATCTTTGCAATACCAAGGTTCCACGTCGAAGTTGAGACGGATTTTTTCACCCGGGTACATGCTTATCACGCTGGATGCGGAAATATATCTTTTGTCGCCGGTTTGTCCAATTTCGCTGGTTTGAGCGGCGCGAGAATAAGCAAACAAGGTGTCGTAGTTGGACAACCTGATTTCCTTTAGAGTGGCATCGGTATAGTCGTCCAAAATGGGGGCGGAAGATGCCCTTCTGGCTGTTGCAAATACCTTTGGAGTGGAGCTTGTTTCGTCAATTTCCAACTGCGCTTCCGCTTGCGTTTCGCGCGGTTTTACGTTGATGATGATAACAGCTTGATTTAGGTCCATTTGCTCGCGTACAATGACGGTTGCTTTGCCTTCGCCAACGCACTTGATGATGCCTTTTTCTACTTGAACTACCTTTTCGTTGGAAGATGACCAAGAAAGATGTTTGAGATAGTCTTTATCTGCGTCAACCGTTTTGTCGGCAGTGGCAAGATATTGCGTCAAATCAACTACTTCGCCTTCGTTAGCGGAAAGGATGATAAGATCCGTTCCGTCCATAGTTCCGTCCTTGGTAAATTTGAAATCGCCCTTGGTGCCGGGAAGTTGGCAAACGTAAAGGTTGGAGTTGAGTGCATAGTCGTCGATAGAGAATGCAAGAGCGCTCGTTATCAACGCATCGGTGCCGATATCGTTTAGATATTCGGTAATTTCGAACCTTACCGTGTTATCTACACCCTTTTGGCTGTACACGGGAATGGGATTTTCCGTTAGGAAGGTGTAACTGCTGCTTGAAGTAAAGATGATTGGTGTGATAGATTGTACGTATTGATTGTCGTAGACAACCATGTTGATATAGTATCTATCCTTTTTGAGGGTTTTGTCGTACTTTTTCTCGTAGGTGACACTCTTGATAACGGGAGCTTCGTCGTCGGCAACAAAATCGAAACTGAAGGAGTTTCTAACGTTGGTAGATGCACCACCGTCCTTGCCGTAGTCCAACGTGCCTTTCATTTCAAACGAGTATTGCGCGTTGTTTACAAGTCCGTAGTTGAAGGACTTAAACCTGAGTTGCTCGTAGTACGGCATTGGTGAGCCGCCGTAGGAATACGCTTTGTTTGCGTTGTAGTCGACGTGTTCCCAAATAACTTCGCCCGTAACCTTATCTTTGATGGTAAACTGCATTTCCTTTGCGCCACGCAACAAACCTGCGTAAACAACGGAAATACCGTCGATTGTGCCAAGAATGTTGGAAATTGCAATGCGGTCGGTGCTTGCGGGGATTTCGTCGTACTTGCTGGTATCAATATCGTAAAGATAGGTACCAAGGGGAATAATATAGTTGTAGAAATAGGAGCCATACGGGGTGGTTGCAACGTAGTCCGCTTTGATTTTGTCATCATCGTCGATGGCGTTATCGTGCGCTTCGCTTTCCACTTCGTAGTAGGTTTTGTCAAACATGGGGGCTTCCGTCCAGTCGCCGTAGAATGCCAAGAACGGAATGTTCAAATCGACAAGTTCGCCACTGCCCGTTTGTTGCAGTTTTACAAAACCTTCGACGTACATACCATAGGGGAAAAGTTCGTCAATAAGGTCCTTTTCCGCATTGGTAAGCGTGTAGGTTACTTTGATTTTTGCTACGCCCGACGGACTGACTGTAACGGTTGTGCCGTTCAAGGAGCCGTCCCCGCTTACTTGGAAGCTTTTGTTGCCTTCGAGAATTTGCGGTGTTTCGGAAACGTGCTTGGAATCGGATGTGGAAACGCTTTCCGTCATGCCCACCATCGACAAATCGTAGGTGAGAGAGTCGGTAGAAATGTTTACAACGTTAAATTCCATTTCGTAGACGCCCGTTCTTTGCGGATCGTCGAAAAGTTCCAACTTGGTTCTGTCCTTGCCGTCAACGGAAAGGTATGCACGCGTGTCTACAAGTTTTTTAAGGCTGGCAAGTCCTGCACCTTGTTTACGCGGAGAGTAGGGGTTGCCTTCTTCGTTGAGTGCTATCGTTGCCGTAGACATCAGCATTTGGTTGGTAAGAACGGAAATTTCCTTCCAGGATTTTTCCGGGTACTTATCTTTTAGATATTGACGAATTAGCACCACTATACCGCAAAGGTTGGGGGTTGCCATCGAAGTACCGCTCATATCGTCGTAGCCACCACCGGGTACGGACGATTTGATGTTTCCGCCGTGAGCGGTGATTTCCGGTTTGAGTTCCAACGAGGGGGTTGGTCCCCAGCTGGAGAAGTCGGACATGAACGGACCGGCAAGTTTTTGTCCCGAAAGCACGATTGTGCCGGACTTTTTGCTTGCAAGAATGGTTCCGTCGTCCTTGGAAATAGAAATTGTAGGAATATGGTCGTCCTTGCCCATCGACATCAAAATATCGCCGTCGATATTGTTGTAGATTATGCAGGCAATTGCGCCGTTGTTTTTGGCAATGCGCGCTTTGTCTTCGAAGGTGTTATCGCCACGTCTTACCAAAGCAATTTTACCTCTGACGTCAATGCCCGAATAACTGGTTTTACCACCGGTACCGGGAACGGTAACGTATTGATATTCCTTGGTTACGTCTTCGGTGATGCCAAGTTCCTTAAAGAAGTCGTTTTCCTTGCCGGTGATAGCGTTGGATTCCTTAAAGAATATAACTTGATCGCCGTTGCCAACCATATATTTGCTTTTCGTACCGCTGATGGATGCAACGGAAAGGCATGCTGCGTAGGTGGAAGGAGAGCCAACCGTACCAGAATCGGGGTTGGTAACCATGTTTGTGTTACCTTGTTCTCCGCCAAAGCCGGAACTGTAGCTGTTGCTTGCAGCGGTAAGTACGCTGATACCACTATCGTTAAGTTTGTCGTACACTTCGTTGATTTTTTCTTCGTCAACTTCGCGAGAGAAACCGCAAGAAGATCCCAACGACATGTTGATGCAGTCTACGTTTAGCAAAAGTGCATCTTCCAGTGCAAGCAAGATATCTTCCGTCTTGCCACCGTCGTCAAGGTCGGGGAAAACCTTCATTAGCACAAGTTGAGTATCTACTGCAACGCCGGTGATAACGCTATCCTTTCCGCCGATAATACCTGCAACGTGGGTGCCGTGTTCGGAGTCGAACGGGTACACGTTGATATCCTTGTCGGCATAGTCGTAGGCAAAGGGAATTTTGCTGGAAACGTACACGTGTTCGACGTCGATATCTTTTGTGTATTCCGCCGCGCGTGAATTGGGCAACAGTGTTTGAATATCACTTTTTGAAAAAGATACTTCGTTTTCGTCCAGTTCTCTATCAAAAACGGTGTGCGAACAATCAAAGCCACTGTCCAAAATGGCAACGGAAGTGTTTTTGCCCGTATAGTTGACGCTGGACGAGTTAAAAATACCCGTTTCGTAAACGTCAACGAGGTTGACAATGGACGATGCGTCGCCTGTGGACGTTGATTGTGGCAAATTGTACGTATCGCTGATGATAACGTCTTGTACGCCCTTGAACTTTTCCACTTTTGACAAATCACCGTATGCGATTGTTGTTGCAAAACCGTTAAGAAGGGTGTCGTAGGTGCATTTTACATCGCCAATCAATCCCTTTTTGCTAAGTTGTGCAATAACGGAGTTTTGTTGAGACTTAAGTCTATCGCGTTTTTCGATACCGATATCGCTGTTTGCATAGTCGGCAACACTGCCGTACAAAGCGGAATACCTGTCGATGTAGTCGTCGGCAAGGGGGGTATCTTCCAGCGTGATCATAACTGTGATTTTGTCGGAATCTAAGTAGCCGTTGTTTTGTTTGAGAAGATCTGCTTTGATTTGTGAAGCAACTTGATCTTGCGTAAGTTTTAGACCTGTGTTGAAAATGCGCAAACTTTGGGAAGTATCTTTGCTTATCGCGTTTGCATTATTATCTACAGGAATCTCCAAGTTGCCACAAGATGCCAGCGTTCCAAGCGACAGGGCTATCATGGCAACAAGAAGACAGATGCTTATAGCTTTGATTTTCATTGTTTATACCTACAAAATTATTTTTTAGTGTGCGTGTTAGCTTAGCCAAAGATAAATCAAAATACCCGTTGCCACAAAACCTGCAATGGCGCAGATTATGCTTGGCAGATAGGTTAGAAACGCCGCTTTGATTGCAACGCGACGTTCTTTTTTTTCCAAACACGCATTTTGTTTTTTGTTATTTTTTTGTTTTTGCGTCAGTTTGTCGGGGATGATAGCGTTTGGATGGCTGACGTTGTCCATATCATACACGGTACGTCCGTCGTCCACGTAAATCACCTTGACTTTTTTCTTTTTTTGTTTTTCTTTCATTGGGGATCGTTACCTTTTGCGGTTTGCATCGTCTTATCGCGCAAAAGTGCGTTGTTTGGTTGCTTGCAACCACTTAAAAGATGTTTTGCACGTATGTTGGCAAAGTTGCCCACGCTTTACGCTTAAATTTTGTCATACAAACCTTAAAATAAACTGTTGACAACCCAAATTGCACTATCGTCTTTTAGAAAAGACGTTTGGTGCGTTTTGGCTGAGTTATTCGTTGTCGCAAGTATCTTCGTCGTACAAATGGCAGGCAACGAAATGTCCCGGGGTAACTTCGTGATAGATAGGTTCCACCGTTTTGCATACGTCCATACAATGGGCGCAACGGGTGTGGAACTTGCATCCTTCGGGGGGATTAGCCGGAGAAGGAATATCCCCTTCAAGAATAATTCGGGCGCTTTTTACGTCCGGATCGGGAACGGGAACTGCCGAGAACAACGCGACGGTATAGGGGTGAAGCGGATTGTTGAACAACTCGTCCGTTTCGCCCTTTTCCATCATATTGCCCAGATACATAACCATGATTTCGTCGGTGATGTACTTTACAACGGACAAATCGTGGGAAATAAACACGTAGGTGAAGTTCATGGTGTTTTGCAGTTCTTTGAGCAAATTGATGATTTGTGCTTGTACGGACACGTCCAATGCGCTAACCGGTTCGTCGCAAATTACCAATTCCGGTTTAACGGCAAGTGCTCGTGCAATGCAGATACGCTGACGTTGTCCACCGGAAAACTCGTGTGGGTAGCGGTCGTAATATTGCTCTTGAAGACCGCATTTTTTCATTATATCGCGCACGTATGCCGAAATTTGGTCCTTAGGTACGATTTTGTGCACCTTTACTGCTTCGGCAATGATACTGCCTATGGTCATACGTGGGGGCAAACTGGAATAGGGATCTTGGAAAATCAACTGCATGGAAGTGCGGTACTTGCGCATTTCCCTTTTGGACAAATGGGTGATGTCGTTGCCATTGTAGATGATTCGTCCGCCGTCGGCTTCGTAAAGTTTTAGTATGGTTCTGCCAAGGGTGGTTTTTCCGCAACCGGATTCGCCCACAACACCTATCGTGGTACCACGTTTTAGACTAAAACTAACGTGATCGACTGCCTTAAGTTTGGAAATGGGTTTGCCCAACAACGTGCGAGAAAGCACAAAGTGTTTTTGCAAATCTTCTACTTGAAGAATAACGTCGTCCTGCAAATGCTCGGATGCATCTTGGATGCAGTCGTCTTTCTGTTGGAGAATGAGCTCTTCTGAAATGTTGATATCGTCGATATTATTCATTATCACATCCTCCTTGATCATAGAGATAGCAAGATACGTAGTGAGTTTCGCTCACTTTGATTTGACGGGGATACTCGCCACTGCACTTGCCAATGCATTTTTGACATCTGTTTTTGAAATAGCAGGTGTTTGGCAAATCGATTGGGCTGGGAACCTGTCCCGGGATGGAATACAACGGTTCGTTGGACGGTGACGTGATAAGCGGTTTGCTCTTTTGCAATCCTATCGTATAGGGGTGCATGGGATTGTGGAATATTTCGCTGGCGGTGCCTCTTTCGATAACTCTGCCGGCATACATAACCACCACTTCGTCTGCCATTTCGGCAATAACGCCAAGGTCGTGGGTGATAAGCATAATGGAGCAACCTTCGCGCTTTTGCAAATCCTTTAGTAGTTCCAATATTTGTGCCTGAATGGTAACGTCAAGTGCGGTTGTAGGTTCGTCGGCAATGATAAGCTTTGGACTACTAACAAGCGCCATAGCAATCATAACTCTTTGGCGCATACCGCCGGACAATTCGTGCGGATAGGAGTCGTACACTCTTTCCGGCATGGCGATACCTACCTTTTTGAGCATCTCGATGCTGATATCCTTTGCTTGTTGTTTGGTTACGTCCGGATTGTGCGTAAAGGATACTTCGTCCAGTTGAAAACCGATGGTGAACACCGGGTTGAGAGAGGTCATCGGTTCTTGGAAAATCATCGAAATGCCCTTTCCGCGGACGTTGTACATATCCCGTGCGGGCATTTTTACAATGTTGTAGGCACGTTTTTTGCCATTTTCGTCGTAGCCGAGGTCGTCGGAGTTAAAACGGATTTGTCCGCCGACAACCTGTCCTTGCGGAGCTTGAACAAGTTGCATAATGGAAAGTGACGTTACGCTTTTTCCGCAACCGGATTCGCCCACAACACCCACGATTTTGTTTTTTGGGATGTTGAAAGATACACCGTTTACGGACATTACCGTACCAACGTCGGTAAAAAAGCAAGTTTTTAGTTCGTCAATTTCGATAAGGTTGTTTTCGTCCTGCATAACGGTGGTATACTCGCTCACGTCGCGTTTTTTGCGTTTTTGAGCTTCGTAATATCTCATCTGCTGGACGTTATATTTGATAATTCTTCTGCTGTCGCGTATTGACAGATAATTTGAAGCTTTCTTTTTTTCGTTTTTTGTCATATAACACCTATCACTTTTTAGCTTTGGGATCCATAGCGTCGCGCAAACCGTCGCCAACGAAGTTGAAACCAAGTACTGCGATAACAATCATGATACCTGCGGGAAGCCACATATTCATGTGATAACTTAGCACTTGCGGGTCGTTTGACGTTGCAATCATGGTGCCCCAAGCTGCCTTGGGCAGTTGTACGCCAAGTCCCAAGAAACTTAGTGTTGATTCGTAAAGTATAACGCTACCCAAACCAAGCGTCATGGAAACAATAAGTTGTGGCATAACGTTTGGAATAAGGTGCAAAAAGATTTTGCGCCAAGTGGGAAGCCCCATAACTTCCGTTGCGGTGATATACTCTTGTTCTCTAAGGGAAAGGATTTGTCCACGTACCAAGCGAGCTACACCACTCCAACTAAAAATGGTGATTATTGCCATCAGCAAGTATATGCGTGTGTCGGCGTCCACCTGCCACGAATCAATCATGGCGGATGCAATCAACAAAATGGGAAGTGTTGGCACGCATTGGAAAATATCCACTATACGCATGATAACGTTATCTACCCATCCGCCGAAATAGCCTGCTAAACCGCCCAAAATAATGCCGATGAGCGTTTCCAAAATAACTACGATAAAGCCAATGGTCAGGGAAATTCTGCCACCGTACATCAATCGTACAAAAACGTCCATACCCTTGTCGTCGGTGCCAAGCAGGTGGTCCTTGCTGGGATCGGCGTACAGGTTTGTGTCCGATTTGTGTTCGAGCACTTCTTGCACTTTTATAACTTGACCGTCTTCCGTGCGATATTCGTAAGAATTTTGAATGGTAGTGATAATTTCTTGTCTATCTACCGTTTCTTCGCCCCACTTGTCGTAAACAACGGGACCAAGGAAGGAAAATAGAATTAAAAATACAATCATGATAAGTCCCACGATGGACAATTTGGAACGGAAAAATCTTCTTCCTACCATCTGCAAAGGACTCATTTCCTTGTAAACGTATTCCACTTCGTCGTCGTGATCGTCACTTACGGCACTATCGACTTGAGTGTTTACGTCTTGTTGCAAATCAGTTGCTACGCTCACATCCTCGCTAAGGCACGATTGCTTATCGACGGACTCAACGCTTAAATTTTGTTTTTCTTCCATTTGAGCAATCCTCCTTATCTGCCGAGTTTGACGCGCGGGTCAACTATTGAATACATGATATCGGAAAGTAACGTTCCTATTACGGTTAGCACTGCAAGGAACATGTTGTATCCCATAACGAAGGGAATATCGCCTTCCTTTAGTGCTTGATAGGCAAGGCGACCAATACCGTCGATACCAAATACTTGTTCGGTTATCATCATACCGCCAAACAACGACGGCAAAATTCCTGCGAGCAAGGTTGCAAGGGGAATTAGGGTGTTTCTAAATGCGTGTTTGTAGATAACGACCTTTTCCGACAGACCTTTTGCACGAGCGGTACGTATGTAGTCGGCGTTTAGCACTTCCAACGTGTTGGTTCGTGTGTAGCGCATAAGTCCGCCGATGGAAAGGAACACACTTACAAAAATGGGCAAAATCATGTGTTGAACGATATCGCCAAGTTTTTGCATAGTTCCGGCAAAGGTAGCAGGATAGTCCACCGTGGCATAAATAAGACCGTTTGCAGGCAACCAGCCCAAATCTACCGAGAAGATTTTGATGGCAATTGCGGCAAAAAAGTAGGTTGGCAAGGATATACCAATCATTGTAAATACGGTGGTGATGTAGTCGCGAGCGGAGTATTGATGTGTTGCACTTGTAACGCCAAGTGGTATTGCAATCAAAAATTGCAATATCGTGGCAATCAAGGCAATGGCAAAGGATATCCACATGTTTTCGCTTATTACGTCGGCAACGGGTTTTTCGTACTTAAACGACAATCCCAAATCGCCTTTGCACATGTTGCCCAGCCACTTGAAATAGCCACTCATAATGCCTTTGAAGGAGCTATCTCCAATGCCGTACAGTTCCTTAAACCTATCAATATCTTCCTGCTTGATAGAACCGCTTTGAAGTTGTTGCGAATACTTGTTATCTACGTAGTCGTTAGGCATAAGTCTAACCATGGTGTAAATGATGATAGATACACCAATAAGAATAAGTATAGATATAAGTAAGCGTTTGACGATATATTTGAACATCTTTATTACGTGCGCCACCTAAAAGCCGTTTGCTTAGAGGTAGCGCATTTCCTTATAGTATTTTTTTAACGCTAAAGCGTTTTTGCGGTAGCAATTTTTCGGTGCAGCGCATAAAAAACATTGCGCTTTACTCAAGTTGCCGTTGTTATCTCTCCGTTACAAGAGACAGGTTCCACATTTCGTTTGTAAGCCCCATAAAGGAGGAAAGTTTGCTATCCGGTGTGAAGGTACTTACGTCAATTTTGTTTTGGTTGTATGCAAACAAGTCGTCTCTTTGGTAGGTAGGCAACTCTACTGCTAATTCCATAACGAGATCCAAAGCTTCGCTATAAATTTGCGCACGTAGGCGTTGATCGTTAGTTTTGCGTGCTCTTTCGATTGCATCGGAAAGTTCGTCAATCAAACCTTGTTCAACTTCGTATTTTCCGCTTGTGTCGTTAAGAATTTGCTTGTAGCCCCAGTTGAGTACGCTGGTTGCTGTGGATTCCTTGTGGTAAACCTGATACATATCGGGGTCGAGTGTGGATCCCCAAGCGGCAGCCCATACGGTAAGATCGCCTGTGGACAGCTTTTTGAGTGCGTTTGCATCCGTTGTTACGGTGATTTGGAAACCGCATTTGTTAAGAATTTCTCTTGCTTGAATCAACGCTGTAAATGCGGGGTGGTCCGTTTCTTCGCCGGCAATAGTAAAGGTGTATTTTAGCACGTTGTTGCCGTTTTGATAGATACCTTCGGCGTTGAGCGTGTAGCCTGCGCTCACAACAAGACGAGTGATAAACTCAATTTGTTGTTCTTCGGTAAGTTTTTGACCGCCCTTTGTGTAGTCAACGCCAAGTTCGGCAATGTAGTCTTGATATACAGCGTTTGCACTGGAAATGTCTTGAGGAATTTCGCCACCGATAAACGGGTAGTAATGGCAGGTAGGTTCGGTAGTTCCGTATTGACCGCCGTTATAGCCGGGGTATGCCCAACTGGAAAGGGACATAGAGCGGTAAATGGGGGATGCGGTAGTTTTGTAGTAGTCAACGCAAGATTTTGTGTTGATTGCATACATAATTGCTTGTCGTACTTCAATTGAAGGCACTTTGCCTGCGTTGATACCAATATAACCGTAACCAAGCGTACGAACAGATTTGTTACCCATACCCTTTGCGTTAAGTTCGTCGATAGTTTCCGGTTTTGCGTTAGGTTCGGCAAAATCCACTTCGCCGTTGTACAACGTGTTGGTGATTTGGTTTGTAGATACTACTTGGTAACGAACCTTTTTGATTTTTGCGGGGCCCATGCAGAAATATGGGTTTCTTTCGTAATAAATAACGCCAAGGTTGTAGAATTGGTCGGGAGTGATGTTTTCGATACCACCATCCTGTTTACTTGCAGCATAGGGACCTGCTCCCAAAGGAACACCGACTTTGTTATCGCCCTTTACGACTTCGTTCATGAACGATTGGGACATAAATTCTACACCAAAGTTGCTTTCGTAGTCGAAATCGTCTATATAGTTTTTGCCTTTCCAATTGGTGGAAGAATAGTAATGCATTGGAGCAACGCCAATTGCAAAGTTCCAAATTGCTTTGGGGTCAACACCGTTGATGGTGATGGAAAGCACTTCGTTGTAGTCACTTGCTACGTTACCGTTGTCGTCGTATTGTACGGCTTCGTACGTTTTGCCGTTTACCGTAACGGATTCGGTGCGGTTAGCAAATTTGATACCTTCGATATTGGGAACTTCTCTTTTGTCTTTGTTTGCTTCGGCAAATTGTTCCATCGCTTCCTTTTCGAGAAATTCCTTCAAAGTAAAGGAAGTGTTCCAATAGGTTAGAATCTCTTCGATTTTGTCCGGCATTTTTTCGGTGTAGACAATTTCGATTGCGCGTTGCTTTGCTCTTTCCTTGGCTTGCTCTGCGTTTTCGCCGTTTTGCACATTAGACCAAGCTTTGACTTCGTCTAAGTCGTTTGTGAAAGATGCGCCAAGTTTGCCTTCTTGCTTATCCCAAGTGATAAAACCTTCGTTGTAAAGGAATGCTTCTTGGTCGGTTGTGAACAAATCCTTGTAGATATTATCCTCTTTATCTCTAAAAATAAAGTCTTTTGCGGTGTCTACCGAGTTGGAATAGTCGGTGTTAAGTTCTTCTCTGAACAATTCGCAAGCTTTGTCAAAGTCGGCAACAACGTTTTCGTAACCGTCCTTGGATGCGTAGTCTTGTTGCAAATACTCTTTTAGGCTATCAACCGTCAAATCGGAGTGTTTTTTGAGAAGGTCGGCGCAGGCAGACTGAAGTTTGCTGATTCTGCCGGCGGCAATATCGGAAAATTGCTTGTTGAAGTTGTCTTGTTCGCTTTCGCTTCTTGTTTGTGTGCGGTACGCCTTTAGACCAACAATATCTGTGGAGTAGATTGTGCTTGAGCCTGTGTAGGCGGGATCCAAATAAACGTAGTAGTTAAACAAAACGTCTTTGATTGTAAGATACACACCGTCAGAAAAACGAACGTCGTTTTTGAGAACAAAATAGTAGGTTGTTAGACTGTCTTCGGAGTTATCGGACACAATTTGCAAATCCTTTGTGATAACTGCTTCGTCGTCGCCGTAGGTGGGGTTGCCCTTTTCGTCGTTGGAGAGCATGGAAAGTTGCGTCATACCAACAACGGAGTTATCCGGACCGGTTGTTGAGAAGAATGGGTTAAAAACCTTGTCTACTGCTTGAATAGAAAATACCAGCGGATCGTTTTCGTTGCTATATGCAGCTTGTTTTTCGGGATCTTTGTTACAAGCAGAGAACAAAGATAGGCTTGACGTGATCATGATAACTATCAAGACTAAACTAAAAAACTGTTTTGTTTTGTTCGAGTTCATTATATTTCTCCTTATCTGTTTCTAAATACCTTATTCTTTGGTGATGGTAACGTTGAAATTTGTTATCGTTGATTCGGTTTTGATTGCGTAGCCGTTGTCAAAAACAACAAAATTACCTTTTGTGGCAAAATCTTCCGTGGGGAAGCGGACTACTTTGTATTTTAGCGATACGTTAACGTTGTTTACGGTGCTGTTTGTTACTTCCTTTGCAAAGGGGGCTACGTAGATATCCGTTATTGTGGACATACCACCCTCGATTTTTAGCGTTGCGCCTTCGAAAGTGACGTTTTGGATGGTTGCCTCGTCTAACTTGCCAAAAATAAACGCATATACGGAATTACTGCCCGTACCGTTGATATCGGCACTTAAATCGTTTTTGTTTGCCCTGTAAGGTACGGTAAAGTTGTAAATTGTGTGTCCGTTGCCTTCGAAAATCTTTTTGGAGTAGGATTCCACTCTGAAGGGCTTTCCGTCCATATCAATGTCGTTAAGCAAATAAATGTTTCTGCCAGTGCTGGAAGTTAGCTCTTTTGCAGTGGACACAAGTGCGTATTTGCCTTCGATATACTTTACGTACACGTTGATTTGGCAATCGGTTTCTCCACCGGGGTGCTTGTAGTCCCCCACCGGGTTGTTGAATTCCTTATCTAAGTAGTAGCCAACTTGGTCGCCGTCCTTATTTTTGTATACCAAAGGGGTGTAGTTGCCAAGACGTTTGGATGCGTAGTTGGAACCGTCGTTAAACTCGTCCCCTGCGGCAACGTTGTAGGTGCCAAGCGACTTGGTTTCGCCCTGCTCGTCGACGTAGCAAACGTTGTAGGTGTAGGTAACGATGGTTCTCCATCCGGCATACAGCGTAACGCCTTCGGTCGTAACCTTGTCGGTTGCAAAATCCCACTCGTCGGAATAGGTAACCGTGTCGCCGTTTTGAGTTTTTGTTTTGAACCAACCGGTAAATCTGTACCCTGCCCTTTCGACGTTAGCACGAGAAAGAGTTTGCGGAGAGTAGATAAGATTTTCCGTGTCTTGCTCAAAATCGTAGTACTGAACGATAGAGTCGGTGCAGTTTTTGTAGGTACCGCCTTCCAATTCGTACACGATTTTCGTTTTGCCGTCATAGTTGGAAGCGCTGTTGCATCCCGCAAGTAGTAGCGTAGCTACAACAAGAATCGTTGCTATGACCAATAGTTTTCCTTTCATGTTGTCAAAATCCTTCGCGCGTGGTAGAAAAAACGCGCATATTTTATAGCTAAATTTATGGCGAAAAATGGCGACATACGTCAAAAGCGCCAATTGCGCACTATACGGAATTGTATCACTCGTCAAATAATTTGTCAACAATTCGCACCCTATTGTAGAGAATTGATACGCGAAAACTTGGTGCCTTAAATCAACCTTAAAAAGCACCTTTTTTCGTGGTGCTTATGGTGAGTTTTGTAACGTTGCTATCTTACTGCAAGTGCAACGATATCTATTTGAGTAATTGCTTTGATAACCACCTTGTGACGTCCGTTTTGCAATTGGTCGCACAAGAACATAAGGTTTGTGGAACCGTCAAAAGTACAGGTGATATCGTCACCGTCGTCGATGGAAATGGTAAATTTACCACTTGCACCCACTTTGGAAAGCAATGCAAATTGAGCGCCGGTAAACTCAAAACAGGCGTAGCCATCGGTTGTTACGTAGCTGTGCCCAAATGTGGACAAATTGTAGTTGACGTTCCATTTGCCGTAGTAGTTGATGGATTGGTCGTCGGGAGAAATTAGTTTAGCATCCAAATTTACGCTAAACTCGATTTGGCGCAAACAGATATAGTCTCGGTTGGTTTTGGTTACCACAAGTTTGTAGTAGCGCAGTTGCGTTAGCGCAAAATCGCCCGTTTGGTTGCATCCGTCTACAAGAGGTTTATCGGTATAGTCGCACAGCAGTTGCATATTGTCCAAAGTTAGTCCGCCGTACAACTTGAAGGTGGTGGGCGTTTGAGTATTGGTTTGTCTGCCGTACATTGTGACGTGGTTTGTTTGCACCACTTTACCAATATCGACGGTAAGTTCGAAAGGAGTATCTTCCGCAACAAAGTCGCCCTTTTTGTTGTGCATAAAGTTGGTTGTATCGCCGTCGAACAGATTGTCCAACACGGTTGTGTCGTCCCACGGGGAGAAATTGGTGGAAATAACGGTGGAGGTGTTGTCCGTTTCGGGCGGGACGATATCTGCAGTGTAGTTGCGAGTGTAGAAGTAGTCCGTTTGGAAAACTTCCACTTGATGGTTGACGTTGTAGGCGGTGCTGTTTGATAGGTTGTTCAACGAAGACGCGCCGTCCACCACCGTGCCCATACCGATTACGAAGGAAGGTCCTTCAAAAACGGTGTTAAAGTGCATAGTAACTGCCCTTAAATACACGGTTTGCCCTTTTTCGAGTTGAACGTCTACGTACTCGCCGTTTTGAACACACACGTCAAATTTGTTGTTGTAGACGTCGCCTGCGCGCGCCACAAGTTGATAGTTTACGCCATCCAACGATAGGTACAAATTGGAGTTTTTGCCACGAATACTAAACCTGTAGGCGTCCGTTTTGGAAAGGTAGATTTTGCAGTTGTATTCCGTTATGGAATTGGCTACGACGCCTTCGCTATCCCACCACACTTGCGCGCCTTGGGTGTTATCGAAGGTTTGTTTCGACGTGTAGCCTGCATAGTTTTTGGCAACGGCATCGTCGATATCTTCAAAAATGGTAGATAGGTCGCTATCGAAATAGTAACTTGTGCGTTGGGCAACGGTGGGTTGTTTTTGCTTAAATCCAAACACAAGGTTTACGTCCTTAACAGCAAAAGCGTTATCACCCTTTTGGAGGGAAATTGTAACGTCGATATCGCCGGAGATGCCCTTTTCGTTGGGAACAAAGCGGTAACTGTCGTTGCCTAAAGTTTCTATCGTGCCACACTGCGGATTGCCAACAGTAACGTTTGTTACGGTAAATCCATCGGGCAGATGTAGGTTGGAAAGTATGCCAAAATCGTAGCTATCGCCCAAAAACTCAAACGGTTGCATGGTGGTTACGTGACGTTGCGTGCCTTCGTAGAGATACTTGGTACCCGTTTGATAGATAGATGCAACGGGAACATACATCGGATAGCCTTTTTGCGCAATTTGGTTTGCTACGTCTTGCGACGGGGTTTGATGCAACAATTCGTCAAAGTAGTAGTACAAGTTGTAATGCGTTTGTTCGCACAAATTTTTGTACCAATTATCTACACCACTGCCGTTTTTTGTGGCTTGAATAAAAGCATCCTGCCCAAAGGAGTGCAACAGCATTGCGTAGGCATCCAACGATTGAACGACATCCCCTTTGGCGGAGTTTTCCAACAGCATGCGCAACACGCGAGAAGCATCGGTATAGGCATTCCATCCGCTAAGAGCGTTGTCGTCTAAAGAACGGTTGGAAGATATTTTGGTAAACAAAGAATACTCTACAAGGCTGATTGCGTTGTTGGTTACTTCGCCACCATTTGGCAAACCGAAGTTTTGGAAATGGTGGTTGAACTCGTGAACGTTGCCCCACGAACCGCTGTTTACAAATTGCGAGACGTTCAAACAATCGTCCATCCAATCTAACGGGCAGTTGACGGTGTTACGTCCCACAAAGGCAACGGCTGCACCTGCGGCAACAAAAGGTTCGAAAAGAAAATCGATACCGTAGGATGCGTTAGAACCTGTTGGCACTTGTTTGGATACCAATGCGATTTTTTCCCACAAAACGGCAGAGTCGCACAACTCGGCATAGGTGTAGTTGTCCGAATAGGTGCGCGCACCGGAAAAACGGAAGGCATTGTCGAACACTTCCATATCAAAATAAGGTGCAGTGGACTTGAGCAAATCGTCGTATTGCTTTTCGGTAGTCAATCCGTAGATTAGGTGAGGATACTCGACGGCACCTTCAATTTCCACCTGAAAGGCGTTTTTGCTAACGGGGGAACCAATATAAATAGGACCGCCCAAGTAGGAGCCAAAATAGCAGGTGTAGGTTTGCAAATCTTCGTTATACTTGCACACATTGGCATTGACGGGCATTTTGTTGGCAATAACGGGCATGCGCACAAAATCACGTTCCAACCAAACGTTGTTGGCTTGTCCGTTGGCAAGAGTGGCGCCAACGTAGACGTAGAAACCGCCCACGTTTTGCAAATCTGCTGCGGAAATGGTAAGTTTGATAACTTCGCCCGCAGGTGCGTACAAGCCGGTGATATAGTTGCCCGTTTGTCGCGGTTGGATGGCAATTTGCTTGATAACGGCAAGTTGGTCGTCACTTACGTTGCCAAAGTACATATTTTGCGAAGCGGTGTGTTTGTACAGTTGACGGTGGTTGCCGTTTTTGTCCAAAACGCGTTCGCCGTTGAGATACAAATAACCGTTGGCATCCATGGCGTTGTAGTTGGTGCAGTCGCCGGAAATCGTTCCGTCTGGCGCCGAGTTGAGATAGGCGTTTTCGTCCAAAATTGCCTGTTTTAGGACGGCAAAATCGGCATCCGTTTCGGTGGCGGACTTGGTTAGCGTTTGACCGTAC
>CAZDLE010000008.1:0-31967 GCA_964506035.1 uncultured Oscillospiraceae bacterium
ATATACAACAATATGCAATACAAAAGGCACCTTGTGACGGATGCCTTTGGTTGTGTTTGTTACGATTGTTACTGTTTGTGGAAGCAGTGATACATTCTGCAACAAACGTTGGAACAAAACTTATTACACCATCAACATTTGACATAGAACCACATAAAAAGGCACCTTGTGACGGGTGCCTTTGGTTGATTTGTTACGTATTGGAAAAGCAAGGATACGTTTTGCTACAAGTACTAATATCAAAATTAGTCTTCGGCGTTGATTTTCTTTGCTTCTTCGATAATTTTGGGAGTTGCTGCAGGTGGAACCATTTCGTAGCGAGCAAATTTGAGAGAGTAGCTTCCGCGACCTTGCGTCATGGAGCGAAGGTCTGTTGCGTACTTGAGAACTTCTGCAAGGGGAGCTTCTGCCGTGACGATTTGTTTGCCGTTTACAAGGTCGGTACCCATAATACGTCCGCGACGCTTGTTCATATCGCCCATAACGTCACCAAGGTAGTTTTCCGGAACGGTGATTTGCAATTCGTAGATGGGCTCAAGCAAAACGGGGTTAGCTTGTTCGCAACCGGATTTATACGCAAGGCTTGCTGCCATTTGGTATGCGATATCTTTACTATCTACGGGGTGGCTGGAACCGTCAAACAACGTTGCTTTGAGATCTACCATGGGATATCCTGCCAAAACGCCCTTTGTGATTGCGTTGCGAAGTCCCTTTTCGACTGAAGGAATAAATTGACGGGGAACCGTTCCGCCAACAACTGCGTCTACAAATTCGAAAACGCCGTCGGCTGCGCCCGGTTCGAAACGAACTTTACAGTGACCGTATTGTCCTGCACCGCCCGATTGCTTTTTGTGTTTACCTTCCGCTTCCACGCACTTGCGGATTGTTTCACGATAAGGAATACGTGGATCTGTTAAAACAGCTTCGCAGTTGTACTTAGACTTGAGTTTTTTGCACAAAATGTCAAGTTGAGTATCGCCAAGACCGGACAAAATCATTTCGCCCGTTTCGGGGTCTTTTGTTACGGTAAACGCGATATCTTCGTCCTTCAACTTACTCAAACCGCCAAATACCTTGTCTTCGTCGCCTTTTTTAGCTGCATAAACAGCGCGAGAATAAACGGGAGTGGGAAGTTGAACGGGATCCATGTGTACTTCCTTGCCTTCGCAAAGAACGTCGCCCGTGCTGGTGTTTGCAAGTTTTGCAAGAGCGGCAATATCGCCTGCGCAAGCACAATCGGTGCCTTCTTGCTTTTTGCCCTTCATAAAGTAGATTTGAGAAATCTTTTCTTGACTATCGGTGGACATGTTCATCAACGTCATACCGCTACGAAGTGTACCGGAGATAACGCGGAAGATGGACAAACGGCCTACAAATGGGTCGGCAATGGTTTTGAATACGCGCAAAACAACTTTTCCATCGGCATCGGCAGGAATAAAGGATGCGTTGCCTGCACCATCGTGAACCTTGGTAAGACGGTCGGCACTGGGCATGGAATCAACAATCATATCCATAAGGTTGAACACACCGCGGTTTTGCAAAGCCGTACCTGCAACAACGGGAATTACGGAACCTTGAGCGATACCGTTTGCAATGCCTGTTGCAATTTCTTCTTGAGTGAGTTCTTCGCCATCGAAGAATTTCATCATAAGTTCGTCGTCTGTTTCTGCTGCAACTTCTACAAGTTTTTCACGGCAGGATGCAACTTCGTCGCGAAGGTTTGCCGGGATGTTGTCGTCGACGGATTTTTCTTTGAAGTTAGCAAAAGTCATGTTGACAACGTTTACCGAACCGGTCATTTTGCCACCTTCGATTTGAGGTACGACAACGGGAACAACCTTGGGGAATTTTTCCGTGATGGCGTCCAAAGTTTTTGGGAAGGAAGAGTTTTCCTTGTCTACGCCGTTTACGAAAATGATGGAAGGAATTTTGTGTGCCAAGCAGTATTCTAATGCTTTTTCCGTGCCAACAGTCAACGAACCGGATGCGCTTGTTACGATAACGGCACTATCTGCTGCAGACAAAGCCATCATCATTTCGCTTTCGAAATCGAAGTAACCGGGAACGTCGATAAGGTTGATTTTTACACCTTTGTAGTTGCAATTTGCAACGGCAAGACTGATGGATATTTTGCGAGAAATTTCTTCCGCGTCGAAGTCCATAGTTGTGTTACCGTCGTCGGTGCGACCTTGACGGTCGATTGCACGAGTGTTGTACAAAATAGCTTCCGCCAAGGTGGTTTTACCTTCGCCACTGTGGCCGATAAGTGCAACGTTTCTGATATCTTTTGCTAAGATTGCCATATTTATGCTCCTAAAAATAAATTTCGTTAGAGTGTTCTGTATTTTTACACCACTGAATATTATTATAACTTATTTGAAGAGCAATTTCAATAGCAAACACAAAAAAACTTGCAAAAAATTTTGCAAAATTACTGCTTTTTTGCGACGATTTGTGGAACAAAACAACCTTTAACGGCGTTTAACACTACGTTGACGTAGATTTTGCCTATTGTAGACGTTGACGACACGTCCAAAATAGATCAACCTTTTGCTAAAGTGACGACAATTATTAATAGCAACGAAGCGAGTAACCCTCCCTACGATATGCACGTTGAGTGACACAAGTTGGAAGAGCAAGCAAACTTTGGTTACAAAATAGATGCGTTTTGCTACCGTCTACTGCAAAAATTTGGCGTATTTTTCCGCAAGATCGCATCCGTTTTGGTCAATCAAAGTGATATATCCGTCGTCGGTGGCGTGTTTTTTGTACTTTTTGCGCAGGCGACGTGCTACACCGTCCAGACTGTCGAAAATCTGCACGTTGGGGAACACCCTTGCAAAGCAGTTTTTGTACAAATTCATGGAGGAGTGCGCCAGTGCAATGCAATCGAAGTTGCCGTCGAAGGGGGCGGTGACGGTACGAACGTAGTCCACAAGGTTTTTGACGTTGCCTATTTGCGCAAGGGCGGGAAAATTTTCCATTACGCAGGACAAAACGTTGGGGGCGTGCAGGTACTTTATTCTTGGGCCGCCGCACACAAGCACGTTGGAAACGGTATAGGTTGTGGCGTGGTTTACGGGGGCTTCGCATCCAAAAATTGGGTAGTCCGTTTGGGCGGTTAGCGTTTTGTACGCAGCCATAGACAAATCCACCGACGAAAACACAACGCAATCACAGCCGTTGTTTTTTAGAGTTTCTACACAGTTTTGCGCAACGGAGCACAGTTTGTTTTTTGGCAAAAGGTGCAGTTGTTCGTCACGCATTAGACCTATCACATTGGAGGGCACCACTTGCTTTAGTTTGTACAGCGTAGGAAAAATGCCCACACCGTCGTCGACGATACCTATTGTTACCATGCAATCTCCTTATCAAACGGCAAAACACTTGCCACGTTTGAGATAAAATTAAATTTGAGGCAGGTTTGAACCCCTTGTACATTTAGTTTACTGCGATAAATACCCTAAAATGTTCAATTTGTTGGGAAATTTGATATTTTTTTGTTAAAAAACTATGGTTAAATTGTTGCGTTATGTTGGAAAATGTGGTACTATTATTAGGCTAAAAAATATGGTATAACTATGATTACAAGGAGATACTAATGGCTAACATTAAATCCGCAGAAAAAAGAGTTTCTGTATCCGCAACAAAAAGACTTCAAAATCAAATGATTCGTTCTCAAATGCACACAGCCGTTAAAAAGTTTAACGCTGCAATTTCCGAGGGCGACGTAGAAACTGCAAAAACTTTGTTGCCAGCTACTTGCTCCAAGGTTGATATCGCTGCAAAGAAGGGCGTTATCCACAAGAATGCCGCTAACCACAAGAAAGCTCAACTTGCAAAGGCAGTTAGCCAACTTGAAAGAGGTATCGTTGTTGTTAAGGTTGACGCTAAAACTTTGAAACAAGCAGAACAAAAGGCTGCTGCTCAAAGAAAGGCAGAAGAAGCTGCTGCAATCAAAGCTCAACGTAACGAAGCTAAAAAAGCTAAGGAAGCTGCAAAGCAACCCACCGGCAAGAAATAATACGCTTGCGAAACAAACAATTCTGCACAAAACAGAGAGACTTTGGAACAATCCAAGGTCTCTTTTTTGTTGCACTACTGCCCGTGTATTTGATTTACAAAATTGACTATATAAAAGAATGAGTATATAACACAATGAGTTTTGTTTTGCTTGTCGGTATTGTGATGCTTGCGATAACGCTTCCTTATATTATACTTATAGTGTGGTCAAGAAATTGGAAAATCACATTCGATAACAACGGATTTTGCTTTACAAACATTATTAAAAAACAACGACATTTTTGTACAAAGACGTAAAAATTGAAAACACAACACGAGGTTTGCGCATATACATTGGCAAAAAGAAAATTTTAGCGGTTTCGTTTTTAGTTGCCAACGTCGACACACTTTACTCAACTTACGTAAAGTGGCATCGGGAACACCCTTTCGACACATCGATAGATAACTAATACATACAGAAATATCAAAAAGAGTGTAAGATTTGCTTACACTCTTAATTTTTATCTGTTTAATTCTGTTCGTTTTTGTGTTAATTGTTTTGTTATTCCGGTTTGTGGGGGAAGTTTTTGGCAAGACCGCCTTCGCTGGTTTCGCGGTACTCTTTGCGCAGATCTTTGCCCGTTTGATACATTGTGTTTACAACGGTATCGAAGGAAATTTTGCGGGTGTGCGTCAAAAACGTTGCAAGTGATACTGCATTCAAAGCGCGCATGGCGGCAACGGCGTTACGCTCGATGCAGGGTATTTGTACCAATCCGCCGATGGGATCGCAGGTAAGTCCCAGGTGATGTTCCATTGCAACTTCGGCAGAATACTCTATTTGCGCCAAATCCATGTTGTAAATTTGCGCGACTGCTGCGGCTGCCATACTGCAAGCGGAGCCGATTTCCGCCTGACAACCGCACTCTGCACCGCTGATGGATGCGTTTGTTTTGATAAGATTACCAATAACGCTTGCCGTTGCAAGGGCTTCCAAAACCTGTTTGTCCGTTAGATTTTTGGTTGTTTGTTGATACTTTAGCACTGCCGGAAGCACTCCGCATGCACCGCAGGTTGGGGCGGTAACTATCGTTCCACCGCTGGCATTTTCTTCGCTTACGGCAAAAGCGTAGGCACAAACAATACGGTTTTCGTGCGTGGCGGTTGTTTCGTCGGGATGCACGCCGTTGTACAAAATTTTCGCTTTTCGCTCGGTGCCTAATCCGCCTGCCAAAACGCCTTGGGCGTTTAGTCCGCGTTGGATGGATTGTTGCATAACGTCCCAAATGGTTGCAAGGTAATCCCAGATGGCAACCCCTTCGAAACGCTCCACGTACTGGGGTAAGGTTATTTGATTTGCGCGACAAAATGCGCTGATTTGCTCAAAAGAGTTGTGCGGATAAACCTCCGCCGGGGTGATGGACTGTTTGCCTTCCACTTCGATCGCGCCACCGCCCACCGAATAGACGCGCCAATTTGCAGTGACGCTGTTGCCGTCCAGCGCGAAAATATCCATCGTGTTGGGGTGTTTTAGGTCGATTGCTTGCGTGTCGAACACAATTTCCACAGGTTTTGGGCAGGTCTTTTTTAGCACTGCGTCGGTGCCGTGACCTTTGCCGGTAAGCGCCAACGACCCGTACAGCACCACCTTGTAACTTGTGGCGTTGGGGTAGCTTTCGCAGAACAATTTGATGGCTTTTTCCGGTCCCATGGTGTGAGAACTGGACGGGCCGCAGCCTATTTTGTACAATTCGACAAGACTTTTCATACCGAACGAATTTCCTTTGCGCAACAAATTGTTGACCGCCAAAATCATTTTGAAAAAAGGGGGAAGTATTTTTTAGTATATCATTACACAAGGCGAATGTCAAGTAACACCAAACAACACGTCGAAAATTTGTGTGATTTGACGAAAAAGGTGCAAAAATGAAAAATTACAACAAGAAATGTATTTTTGACGTTTGACGGACACAACCCTTTGTGATAGAATAGCGACAATTTGGAGTTTTTTTGAAGAAGGATGGCAAAATAGGTCAAGGTTTGGCGCGGTTTTGCAATCAACTTGAATAAAACCAAATTACATCAACTAAATATATCACGGAGGAACGAAAATGCAATCAAACTTGATTTACAACATCAAAGACAAACCACCCCTTGGAAAAACGCTGGTATTTGCGTTGCAACAACTATTGGCGATTATGGCGGCAACCATTGCAGTGCCTGCCATTATAGGAAACGGCATGTCGGCTGCGGCAGCGTTGTTTGGAGCGGGCGCCGGAACGCTTGTGTACCTATTATTTACCAAATTTAAGTCTCCTGTATTTTTAGGTTCTTCCTTTGCTTTTCTCGGTTCGATGGGTGCGGCGTTTGCAGGTGCTGCAACTGTGGAACTTGGTTACTTGGGATTGATTATCGGCGCGATTTTTGCCGGTCTTGTTTACGTGATTATCGCAATCGTAGTTAAGCGTGCGGGCACAGGCTGGATCAACAAGTTGATGCCCCCACAAGTTATTGGACCAACGGTTGCAATAATCGGTTTGTCCCTTTCCGGAAATGCGATTGGCGATTTGTTCAAAGGCGGTGTTGTTGTAGATAACGCGTCCGTTTGCAACACCTACGTTGCGCTTGTTTGCGGATTGGTTACATTGTTTGTAGTTATTGCGTGCTCCCTTTACGGCAAAAAGATGATCAGCATGATACCGTTTATTATTGGTATTCTTGCGGGATATCTGGTTGCTACGATATTTACAGTTATTGGACTTGCTACGGACAACGTTGCTTTGCAAGTTATTGATTTTGCAAAGTTCCAACACATCCAATGGTACCCCGATTTCACCTTTGTTAAGGCGCTTGGCGGTTTTGAAAAACTTGACGGCGCGTATATCGGTACTGTTGCCGTTGCGTACGTTCCCGTTGCGTTTGTTGTGTTTGCCGAACACATTGCCGACCACAAAAACCTTTCGTCTATTATCGGTCAAGATTTGATTACCGAACCAGGACTTCACCGCACGTTGCTTGGCGACGGCGTTGGCAGTATGGTTGGCGCAATGTTTGGCGGATGCCCCAACACCACCTACGGCGAAAGCGTTGGTTGCGTGGCAATTTCTAAAAACGCATCCGTTATCACCATTGTGTATACGGCAATTATGGCAATTGTAATTTCCTTTATCGGTCCGTTTTCCACCTTCCTTGCAACAATCCCCAGTTGTGTGATGGGCGGTGTTTGCATTGCATTGTACGGATTTATTGCAGTTTCCGGCTTGAAGATGTTGCAACAAGTTGACCTTGGCGACAACCGCAACCTGTTTGTTGTTTCGGTGATTTTGATTGCCGGTGTTGGCGGTATGCAACTGACCTTTGGCAAAGTTACAATCACGTCCATTGCCTGCGCCTTGATTTTGGGCATTTTGGCAAACGTTTTGTGCCACGCAGGGGATAAAAAAGCTGCTGCAGAAAGTGGCGAAGAAGTTGCCGAATAAGTAATATTGAAAGCACGAAAAGTGTGTTTCCATAACGGAAGCACACTTTTTTTATGCAAAAAAGTTTTGTACAGATAAATGACGTCCAAATTGATACAGCCGAAGAATAATCACCACTACTGCTAAAAAGTTTTTGCAAACAAACGATAATCTAATTGATTGTTTTTTGTTAGATTGGTTTGCTTTCAATGCAGATTTACCTCAAAACGACAATATTTTGCCATTTATGCAAAGGTTTAGGCAACAAACAAAAACAATTACGTTGACAAAATTGAAAATTAGTTTTATACTCTTTGTGTTATTGGGGTATCGCCAAGCGGTAAGGCAACGGATTCTGACTCCGTGATCCGCAGGTTCGAATCCTGCTACCCTAGCCATATGGTGGCTCGCTTGAGAGTCGAAAACAAAAGAACAGGAACGATTTTGGTAATCGCTCCTGTTTTTGTATTGTTTGAATATACTTATTGCTTTTTAATATAAAATTGTTTTGTAGTAGTCTGTTTATTTATCATCATTTATTTGCAATTTGCTATCTACATCTCTATCAAAATGGCTCTTGTGGGGGAGCCGTCGCAACCGGCAAGGCAAAGGGGTTGGGCGCACAGTAGATATCGTCCTTGCGGAACGTGTTGCAGGCGCACGCCTTCTAACATTACCACTTGCGCGGAAAGTAGCGTTTTGTGAACGTCTACAAGCGTTTTTTTCGTGCCAAAGGTTTGACTTGTTGTGCCTACAAGTTGTACTCCCAAAGCAACAAGTTCTTGTGCAGATTGCGGTGTCACGGTGACGTCACCTTTGAACAAAATGCGTTGCCAACAGTCGTCCAACGGGGGATTTTGTGTAGCGTTGCTTGTTGTGGAAACATCCTTTCGAGTGGGAATTGCGTAGTTTTTTGCCTGATTTACAATGTTTTGAACGTCTTTGGCGGTCAAAATGCCATTGAAATCGGTCACGAAACAGTAGCCGACCATTTTGCTGAGCGGAATATTTTCCACCGTGGTACCGTCGTTAAAAAAGTGAAAGGGGGCATCAATATGCGTGCCGTTGTGCACACACATAGACATGTTGGTTAGGTTGTAGGTATCGCCCCTATCCATGCGACAAACGGGTTGCATTTGCGGAGCGTCGTCGCCGGGGTAGACGTTGCAAGAAAACACTTCTTGCGAGATGTCGTAGATTTTCATGTTAGTGAGTTGTTGCGAAGGAAAAACAAGGTGTCGGCTGCAGTAAACCACCGCACTACCGTAGTTTTGTGATAACGATAATAACAAGAATTGAGATTGTGATAGTATCAAGTTTTGCAATGAGCGGGCGCTGCGGAGCCGTCGCGTGTGGGCAACTTTTGTTTTATCACAAGGTGATTAAAACGTTTTAGTGTTAATTTTTAGTATGATGAAGTGACGGTTATTGAAGGTATCGGGGATGGACACCGCCCTACGATACTATATTATCGTTTGTTATTGGGTTTGTGACAATAAATACTTTTACTAACTCTTTATGTTCCGCACAAACCGAAGTGCCGATATCATTTTACGTTACTTTTTAAGTCTATCGGCAAAATCCGCCATCATTTCGCTGATTTTGATACCTTGCGGACAAACTTCTTCGCAGGCACGGCAACCAAGACAAGCGGATGGCAATTTGTCGTCGCCAACGTCGGCAAGGGCATCCAAACCACGACCGCTGTACTTGTGATGGTTGTACACGCTGATAATTTGTGGAATATTTAGTTCCATGGGACAACGTGACGTGCAATATCTGCAAGACGTGCAATGGATGGTGTCGCCTGCGATAATCTCGCTTGCGATACCCAAAATTGTGGACATTTCCTTGTCGTTTAGGGGCTTATCTTGGGTAAAAATCTGCACGTTTTGTTTAAGTTGATCGAAGTTGGACATACCGGAAAGGGTCATTACTACTTGCGGTACCGATTGAATAAATCTAAATGCCCACTCCACTGCGGAAACGTTGTTACGAAGGGTGTTTAGACATGCAAGGTAGTCGGGATTGAGTGTAGCAAGAGATCCACCGCGAACAGGCTCCATAACCCAAACGGGGATGCCGTAGGAAGAAACAAGTTCTACCTTTTCCTTGGCTTGTTGCAGTTGCCAATCCAACCAGTTGATTTGCAGTTGGCAAAATTCCAAATCCTTGCCGTAAGCATCCAAAAAGCGTTTGATGGTATCCAAATTGCCGTGGGTGGAAAATCCCAAATGGCGAATACGTCCGTTGCGTTTTTGTTCCATAAGATAGTCGTACACACCGTATTTTGGATCAAGATAGCCGTCGATATTGTTTTCCGTTACGCTGTGGAAAAGGTAAAAATCAAAATGGTCTACACGGCATTTTTCCAGCTGTTTGTTGAAGATACCGGCAACGTCATTGAAGTTTTCTTGGCAAAAACCGGGAAATTTGGATGCAAGATAAAAACTATCACGCGGATAGGCGGAAAGCACCTCGCCCATTACCAGCTCGGAATTGCCGTCGTGGTAGCCCCAAGCGGTGTCGTAGTAGTTGATGCCGTTTGCCATGGCGTAGGCAACCATTTGTTTGGTAGCTTCCACGTCGATTTGGTTGTAGTCGCCATTGGTTGGAAGGCGCATGCAACCCAAACCCAGTGCGGAAAGTTTTAGACCGTGAAAATCTTTGTAAATCATTGTTGGTATCTCCTTTGGAAATAGAATTGTTGTTTTGGTGTGCTGATAGTAGCAGATTAGGATGTTTTGAAAATCCTTTGTACAATCGGTGAACGGTGCCGTTGGGTACAAATTGCGTACACAATATAGCAGAAAACCATTCTTCTAATTACATTATAGTTCACAGTCAATGCAAAATCAAGGGAATAAAACTGTTTTTTTTGTATAAAAATACGCAGAGAGTTTGTTCTCTGCGTAGAATTTGCATTTTTTAACTATTTAACTTCGCCAAGATCCCAAGCAAGGTCGTACAATTCTTGGTTGAAAACACGTTTTTTGGCGAGTGCTTCTACCATATCTTCGTCGAAAATCACGTTGTTGTGTATGCCGATAACGCGACTTGTTTTGCCTTCGACAAGACAATCCACAGCGTGAACACCCATGCGGATACCAAGAAGTCTATCTTGAGAGCTGGCGTGTCCACCGCGAAGAAGATGTCCGAGGTTGATGGAACGAATATTTAGACCGGGCATTTTGTCAGCAATTTGCTTGCAAACGTTTTCGGCTGTGTTTGCGCCTTCGGCAACGATAATGATATTGGAATGTTTGCCATTTTGCGCGTTAGCTTCGATACGGTTGCAAATTCGATCCAAATCGTAGGGAACTTCCGGCACGACGATTGCTTCCGCACCGCTTTCGATACCTGCATACAACGCGATATCGCCACAGTTGCGTCCCATAACTTCCACAACCATACTGCGATCGTTACAGTAGATTGTGTCACGCAACACTTTTATGTTGTTTACGGCAATTTCCACCGCGGTATCGAAACCGAGAGTAAAATCGGTGTAGGCAAGGTCGTTGTCGATTGTTCCGGGGATGCCGATTGCGTTGATGCCGTACTCTACGGACAGTGCGCGTGCGCCCATAAAACTACCGTCACCGCCGATAACTACGATACCTTCGATACCGTGAGAACGCAAATTTTCCACAGCCTTTTGTTTGCCTTCGACAGTGCGCATTTCCGGACAACGAGAGGTAAACAAAGCCGTACCGCCACGGTGCATTACGTTTTCCACGTCGTGCATTGTTAAACGTTGAATTTGTCCTTCGATAAGACCTTTGTAGCCGTATTTGATTCCGTAAACCTCCAAGCCGTTTCTGATAGCGTGGTGAACAACTGCATAGTAGGCAGCGTTCATGCCTTGGCTATCGCCACCGCTTGTGAGAATTGCAATTTTTTTCATAAAACACCTTTTTATATTACGATAAAATTTTACTTTGGTAATTGTTGGTGACAAAGACGAGCAAAACAATCCTTTCGCCAGAGCCAAACAACATTTTACCATATTTGCAAAATATATACAACTTATTAAAGGCACAAAATTCCTAAATTTTATTTATGGAAACTGTAAAAAACTTCTATCATGAACAGCCCAAACGGACAAAATCCGCAGTTGGAAACATCCATAAAACAAAACTGCGATAAATTATCTATTTGTTTTGTGCGCCCGAGTTTCTGCTTCGGCGTGTACCTTGCTACTCTGTGCAGTTAGACAGGAAACTTATACCCTTCCGTTGCTTAGAATGACGGGCGGAAGGCAACGTTTAGTGCCAGCCTAAGTACAGTGCATAGCAGGCAGTCGAACACCTGTGGCGATACGTAAGCGTGGGTTATACTGCAAACTAACAATGCGAACGTTGCAACGTTGCCAAATACTAAGTTGTAATTACTGCTTGTAAAAAATTATTTTGCCGTTTTGTGTATCCACAACAACCGTGTCGCCCTTGGATATGGTGCCGTCTAAAAGTTGTTCGGCAAGGGCGTCTTCCACGTTGCGTTGGATGGCGCGTTTTAGCGGACGTGCGCCGTAGTCCTTGTCGAATCCCACGTTGGCAAGGTACTCGATTGCTTTGTCGGTAAAGCGCAATTCCAAAGTGCCACGCAAACGTTTGACAAGGCCAAAGCAAAGCAGTTCGGTTATTTTGAGAGTTTCCTCCCTGCCAAGGTAGTTGAACAGCACAATTTCGTCCACGCGGTTCAAAAACTCCGGACGGAAAAACTTTTTGAGTGCTTTTTCGACGTTGTCGTGCATGGTTTGGTAGTCGTTGCCACCGGCAAATCCCATTGTGGACGTTTTGGTATCGCTAATACCAATGTTGCTTGTCATGATGATTACCGTGTTGCGAAAATCTATCGTTTTGCCGTGGGAATCGGTAAGCCGTCCTTCGTCCAAGATTTGCAACAGCAAGTTAAACACGTCGGGATGAGCCTTTTCGATTTCGTCGAATAATACCACCGAATAGGGTTTGCGGTGCACCTTTTCCGTTAGGTAACCGCCTTCTTCGTAGCCGACGTATCCCGGGGGCGCGCCAATAAGTTTGGCGGTGGATTGTTTTTCCATATATTCGCTCATATCAATGCGAATAACGTCGCTATCGGTACCGAAAAGGCACTCGGCAAGCGCTTTGGTAAGTTCCGTTTTGCCACTACCGGTAGGTCCAACAAAGATAAAACTGCCAATGGGTTTGTTGGGGTCTTTAAGTCCGGCACGTTGACGGCGCACTGCTAACGACACCACTTTGACTGCTTGTTGTTGACCGATAACGCGTTTGGAAAGTTCTTCTTCCAAGTGGACGAGTTTATCACGTTCCTCGCGGGTGAGTTCCGTAACGGGAACGCCTGTGATTTGACTAACTACTTGACGAACGTCGTCGGCAGTAAGGGTGATATTTTGCGTTTTTAGTTGTTGTTGGTACTGGTATTGCGCGTTTTCCAGCTGCAAGGTTAGTTGACGGTACGCCTTTTGCAACTCTACAAGTTGTGCAGTGTTGGTTTCGCTATCCATTTGACGTTTAACACGGGCAAGTTTTGCAGAGTAGTCGGCAATTTGCGGTGGTACGCTGTGTTTGGAAATTTTCAGTTTGGAGCATGCTTCGTCCAGTACGTCGAAAGCCTTGTCCGGCAAAAATCTATCTGTGATATATCTAACGGAAAGTTGCACTGCCGTAACTATTGCTTCGTCGGTGATAGTAACGGAGTGGTAACTTTCGTATTTGCTTTTTACTCCGCGCAAAATGCCAACGGCAAGTTCGGGAGTGGGTTCGGCAATTACCACGGGCTGAAAACGGCGTTCCAAAGCGGGATCGCGTTCGATATACTTGTGGTACTCGTCCAAAGTGGTTGCGCCGATAATACGCAATTCGCCACGGGCAAGGGCAGGTTTTAGAATTTCCGCAGCATCAAGCGAACCTTCGTTTGTACCGCCTGCGCCCACCAAATTGTGTATTTCGTCGATAAACAAAATGATATCTTTGTCGGCAATAACTTGGTCGATAATTGCCTTGATACGTTCTTCGAAATCCCCTCTAAAACGAGTGCCTGCCAGCATGCTTGCAAGGTCAAGTTCCACAATGCGTTTGCCTTGCAATTCGTGCGGAACGTTGCCTTGTGCGATTTTTAGCGCGAGACCTTCCACCACGGCGGTTTTGCCTACGCCCGCTTCGCCCACCAACACGGGATTGTTTTTTGTGCGACGGATTAGCGTTTGAATAACACGCGTTGTTTCGTCGTCACGGCCGATAACTTGGTCGATTTTGCCAATAAGTGCCTTTTGGGTTAGGTCGATACCAAAATCTACCGCGTCGTTATCTCTGCGTTGGGGTACGGTTGTGACCGGTTCCACTTCGAACAGCGGTTGAGCATTTTCCTCGCCAATGTTGTCTAGTGGGTTATCGTGAGAGTTCATATAGCGCACAAACATATCGCGGTTGGGCAGTTGGGAAATAATGTAGTTTACAAAATCCGTTAGCGTTTGTCCCCTTTCCTTTAGGTGAAAGCGAATTTTGTCGCAGGCGTAGTCGTCTGTCATGGTGCTGATTGCCAACAACACGTGGATGCAATCTACGTCCTTTACTGCCGTTACGCGTGCGATATTGGCGGAAATTTTGTCCAAAGCGTCCATTGCGTTGCGAACAACGGAAATCTTTTCGATAACAAGCGATTTGGGTTCGAGATTTTGTTCCGTCATGCCAAATTTGGCAAGAAAGTACTTTGCAGGGTTATCCACCTTGGCAAGTCCGTACAAAACGTGCGAAGGGGAAGTGCAACCCGCCCTACTGTTGCGAGCGTTCATATTGGCGATATCGTAGACACTTTGAAGAGTTTCTGTGCGCATAAAAATACCTTATAAGATAATAGTTGTGTATATTGTATCAAAAAATACAAAGATTTTCAAGGAAAAGTGAACAATTGCACAAAAGTATTTTGGAAAGTGGCAGTTTTGCAGAAAAATCTTGTGATAACGGTTGAAAGATCATCAATAACGACGACGTCGGGAAAAATTGTAACTGCACTATTTTGTGTTGAACTATGTTTATTTGGACGTTAAAACTCAAATTTGGAACAAAAAAAAGAGCAAACGTAGTTTGTACGCTTGCCCTTTTGAGGTTTTGGGTGTTGTTATTTTGCCATGGAAACGGCAACTGCGCATGCAACCGTCATACCAACCATGGGGTTGTTGCCTGCACCGATAAGTCCCATCATTTCTACGTGAGCGGGAACGGAACTGGAGCCTGCAAATTGTGCATCACCGTGCATACGTCCCATTGTATCGGTAAGACCATAGGATGCGGGGCCTGCAGCAACGTTGTCGGGGTGCAAAGTACGTCCTGTGCCACCACCGGAAGCAACGGAGAAGTACTTTTTGCCGTTTTCGAGACACCATTTTTTGTAGGTACCTGCAACGGGGTGTTGGAAACGTGTTGGGTTGGTGGAGTTACCCGTGATGGAAACGTCTACCTTTTCGAAACGCATGATTGCAACGCCTTCGCTAACGTCGTTTGCACCATAGCAACGAACCTTTGCACGTTCGCCGTCGGAAAATGCAACTTCACGAACGATTTTGAGTTCGCCTGTGTAGAAATCGTAGTCAGTTTCCACATAGGTAAAGCCGTTGATACGAGAAATGATATAAGCGGCGTCCTTTCCAAGACCGTTCAAGATAACGCGGAGAGGCTTTTTGCGTGCTTTGTTTGCGTTACGAGCAATACCGATAGCACCTTCGGCAGCAGCGAAAGATTCGTGGCCGGCAAGGAATGCAAAACAATCGGTGTTTTCGTTAAGCAACATTGCACCAAGATTACCGTGGCCAAGACCTACTTGACGTTGGTCGGCAACGGAACCGGGGATGCAGAACGCTTGGAGACCAAGACCGATGCACTCTGCAACTTTATCTGCTTGTTTTACGCCTTGTTTGATAGCGATTGCGCAACCAAGGGTGTATGCCCAAACTGCGTTTTCGAATGCGATAGGTTGAACGCCTTTTACGATTTCTTCGACGTTAACGCCCTTTGCAAGGCAGATATCGCGAGCTTCTTCCAAGGAGGCAATACCGTATTTAGCAAGTTCGGTGTTGATTTTGTCTATTCTTCTTTCGTAACCTTCAAATCTAATAGCCATTGTTAGTACCTCCCTTACTCGTTACGTGGAATGATGTATTTAGCAGCATTGTCAAAACGACCATAGTGCTTCTTTGCCTTTTCCAACGCTTCGTTACCGGAAACGCCTTCTGTTACAAGTTTCATCATCACGCCAAGGTTAACGTATTCGTAGCCGATAATTTCGCCGTTGTCGTCCAATGCAAGACGAGTTACGTAGCCTTCTGCCATTTCCAAATATCTTGGACCTTTAACTTTGGTTGAGTACATTGTTCCAACTTGAGAACGAAGTCCCTTGCCAAGATCTTCCAAACCTGCGCCAACGGGCAAACCTGCATCACTAAATGCCGATTGTGTACGTCCGTAGACGATTTGCAAGAACAATTCGCGCATTGCAACGTTGATTGCATCGCAAACAAGGTCGGTGTTTAACGCTTCCAGCAAAGTTTTGCCGGGCAAAATTTCTGCAGCCATAGCAGCAGAGTGAGTCATACCGGAGCAGCCGATTGTTTCTACAAGAGCTTCTTCGATGATGCCTTCTTTGATGTTGAGTGTTAGTTTGCAAGTACCTTGTTGAGGTGCGCAACATCCACAACCGTGTGTAAGACCACTGATGTGTTTGATTTCAGTAGCCTTTACCCATTTGCCTTCTTCGGGGATGGGAGCAGGTCCGTGGTTGCAACCTTTGGCAACGCATTGCATCATTTCTACTTCGTGTGAGTATTGCATGAGTGTTTGCCTCCAAAAAATAATTTTTAACGGAAAAAGTATACCACAAATATACTTTTTGAGCAAAGATTTTGACAATCAAAATCTATTGACTTTTTCAATAATACCATAAATAAAACTTTTAGTAAACAAGTTTTACAAAAAATTTTTGCAAAATGGAAAAACCACCCGAAAGGTCGAGTGGTAGGTTGTGTTTAGTCCATTTTGAGAACGTCGCAAATTTGCGCAAGGTCGTAGTCGAACTTGTCGTGGAAGGGCCAACTGTTTACGCCGTCGTCCTTTTTGCGCGGAATAACGTGGAAATGCAGGTGGAACACACTTTGTTCGGCGTCTTGTCCGGATGCGTTAAGAACGTTTACGCCACCAAAACCACAGTCGTTTACGTAGTGATTTGCCACCTTTTGCACCGCTTCCATAACCTTTGCAAGCACAACGGGGTCGCAATCGAGAACGTTTGTGTAGTGAGCTTTGGGAATTACCAACGTGTGACCGTAGGTATCGCAAGAAATATCCAAAAATGCGTAGGCGTAGTCGTCTTCGTAGATTTTGTAAGACGGACACTCGCCTGCTACGATTTTGCAAAAAATACAGTTATCCATAGTGAACCTCCAATAAAAAATTTTGGTTTGATATAAATTTGCTTGGTTATAAAATAATTTTTGTGTTTTGATACAAGACGATATTGCAACGTATTGATAACGCAAAAACCGCTTGTTATAACTGACGTAGTCTCAACACGAAAATTGTAGGTTTTTCAACAAACGACATACGCCACTTCAATTTGACGCCAAAAGGTTGCGTTTGTAACAAACAAAACAGATGTTTATTGTACGTTTTGTCACGATTTTTGCGGTACGTATGCAATTTTTTGCAACAAAACCGCGTTAGACTGTTTTGCCTTTTGCACCGTCCAAGTAGGGTTGTTCGATTGTAACGTTTGCAAGTTCGCCCACTTTGGCATCACCTACAAAGTACACGCGAAGGTATTCCTTGGTGTAGCCTTCCCACAGACCGTTGCGTTTGCGTTCGCACAAAACGCTTTGCGTTGTACCCACAAACTTGTTGGCAAAATTTTGTTTTAGTTGCAGTTTTATTTGCGTCAATTTTTCTACACGGGCGGATTTTGTTGCGTGGTCGACATCCTGCCAGTTGTAGGCAACTGTGCCTTCGCGAGGGGAATAGGGAAACACGTGAATATCGGCAAAGCCAACCTTTTGCACAAAGTCGCAGGTCTGCCTAAATTCCTCTTCCGTTTCGCCACAAAATCCCACGATAATATCCGTTGTGATGCCCACGTTGGGGAAGTACTGACGGATTTTTTGCACGTCTTGGTAAAACTCGTCGGTGGTATATTTGCGATTCATCCGTTTTAGGACGGTGTCGCTACCACTTTGCAAGGACAAATGGAAATGGGGGCAAAAATCTATCTTGGTAAGACTTTGCAAAATTTCGTCGGTGACGACGCGCGCTTCCAAACTGCCCAAACGGATACGCGTTGGTATGCCTTGCAAACTGTCGAACAGTTGAGGCAAGCTTTCGCCACTATCACGTCCGTATTGAGAAATATCTATGCCTATAAGCACCGTTTCGGCGCAGTTTACCGATTTGACTTCTTCTACAACATCGCAAACAGCCCTACTGCGACTGCGACCACGAAGGTATGGCACGATACAATAACTGCAAAAGTTGTTGCAACCGTCCTGAATTTTTACAAATGCGCGGGTACGTTCCTGTGTGGCACAAATTTCCCTTTGGTACACCGACGGAACGCTTTCCACGTCAACTCCGACGCGTTCAATCTCCTTAACGATTTGCGTTTTGTTGGCAACGCCCTTTATAAAGGTTACGTTGGGAATATCTACAAACTGACTTGCATTTTTTTGAGATGCACAGCCCACAACCACCACTTTGCAATTGGGGTTAAGCTTGCGCGCCCTTGCCACCAGTTGACGGGATTTCTTTTCCGCTTCGGCAGTGATTGCGCAGGTGTTAAGCACAAAAACGTCGGCGGATTTTAGTCCGTGAAAGGCGGTGTGTCCTGCTTTTTGCAGCTGGGCAATGATTTGTCCGCTTTCGTAAAGGTTGGTTTTGCAACCCAAAGTAAATACCGATACTACCATCTGCCCTACCTACTTTGCCAAAAGCATAAGCGCACGCCACTCGCCCTTTTGCTTGGTTTGTACCACGTCGAACTGTTGCGAGAACAAACTAACTATTCCGTCCAATTTGATATCTAAAATGCCGGAAAGCACCAACGTTGTGCCACTATGCACCACCGTGGAAATATCGTTGTACAACAGTTGCAAAATATCTGCCGTTAGGTTGGCAAAAACGATATCGAAAGTGCCCGTTGTTTTTTCCGTTAGGTTGCCCGTTTTGATTTGACAACGACCGTCCAAACCGTTGATTTGCGCGTTGTGAAGTGCCACGTCGGTGGCTTGCTCGTCGATATCTACCAACTCGGCGTTTTGCGCGCCCAACAAAAGGGAACACAATCCCAAAATACCACTACCGCAACCAACGTCCAACACCGTTTTACCTTTAACGGGCATGTTTTCCAAAAACTCCAAACACATGGACGTCGTTTCGTGTTGACCTGTGCCAAACGCCACGCCGGAATCCATCAAAAACACCGTTTTGTTGGTATCAACCGATTGCCACTCGGGGCAGATAACCAGTTTTTCCGTTTCCAGTGGGCGGAAGGTTTCCTGCCATTTTTCCACCCATGCGTTGCCATCTACAGTGCCGATTTGCACCTTAAGACTGCCTGCATCCGTCAAATTTGCCAGATTTTGGCGTAAAAAAGTGAGGACAACATCCGTATCCCCAACATTGCAATAACCTTTTACCATAACTTCGTCGGCGTAGATATCGTCGGCGGTATCGTCCTTGTAGTCCCAAGAGGCGTTTTGGTAAAGATCCTTTTTATCTAAAATTGTAACACCGTCTAAGCACACTTCCTGCAAAAAATACGCAACCACTTCGGCATTTTCGCTGTTGGTGTACACGGTGATTTCTGTAAAATCCATAGCTACCCTACTTAATCAAAATGTCGATAAGGCGTTTTGCGTTTTCCCATTCGCGCTTGTTAAGTTCATATTGTTGCTTACCACGTTCGGTAATTGTGTAGTATTTGCGTTGTGCGCCTACGTTGTCGCCCCAAAAACCTTTGATGCACTCCATATCCTCCAAACGGTGGTAGGCAGAGTACAAACTTTGCTCGTTAGGAACGTACAAATTGTTTGTTTTTTGTGCAATAAATCTGCGAATCTCGTTACCGTACTTGGTGCCATCCATCAATGCGGAAAGCACAAAAGTATCGATATGACCGCGAAGCAAATCGCTGGAAATTATACTCATCTTTTGTTCTCCCAAAAATCTATGTCTGGCATATATGATAGCACCTAAAATGTCGTTTGTAAAGTGCAAATCACAAAAAAATCAAAAAATAATATTTTAATTTTTTTTTCGCAAATGTGAAACACGTGAAACGGCAAAAAAACGCTATTTCGCCATTTTTTTTGGGATAGCAAACCACAACTGCACGGCAAAATGCCCGCCTTTTTGCCCACTTTTTGCTCCTTTGCACTACTATGTTAGATATAGTGGTTTGGGCGTTTGTTCTTTTTCCGTTTTGGCGAATACAGCTTGGTTGACCTAAACATTTTGCAACGCACAACAAAGCGTTGACTATACAAAAAAGGCATCCAACCGCAGTTGAAAGCCTGTTTGATGTTAAAATTAGATATTTAGTACAAATTGGTTGATGTGTACAATGTTAAACAATAGATATAATTACCGACGTAAAGATTAAAAACACGTGTACCACGCAAGCCTTTTATGCAGAGTAACCGTAGGTTATCAATGCAGTAAATGTGATAATCAAATCTATAGCTATGCAATTGCCGTAAACTATCACCATCACAAATTAGATATTCTTCATTATGATGGAACCGATTGTGTCGCTAACGTGTTCGCAAGCATCGATGCACGCTTCAAAAAAGTCGTAGATTTTGTACCAAGAATATTTTTGCACAGCGTCCATTTGATTGCGCGTTATTTGGCGCATGGACTCAAGGTAAAGTTTGTCGCACTCTTCTTCCAAATCGTTGCACTCGATAATAAGCTCGCGCATCTTTTTGGATTTTTTGAAGTTTTCGAACTCTTGCATTATTCTGCACAAAACGTCGCAGGCACAAACCAACTTTTGAGCGTATTCCACTGCACCGCTTTCCATTTCTTTTACGTCGTAGACGTACAACTTTTGCAAAACTTCTTCAATCAAGTCGCAAACGTCGTCCATTTGCTGGCTGATAACGTCCAAGTCCTCACGGTCGACGGGAGTAACAAATGCCTTTGCCAATGCTTCCGTCATTTGATGTTTTTTGTCGTCGGCGTTGTGTTCAAACTCGTGCATACGTTGCAACATATCTTCCAAATTATCGGCGTTATAGTTTTGCAAACACTCCACTAAGTACTCCGCTGCGCTTTTCGCGATGGATGCGCTTTGGTAAAAATTTTCAAAATAAAACTTATCTTTTGCCATGTTAAACACTCCTTTAGCCGAAAATTGCCATAAACAGTTTTGTCATCAAAAATCCAACAAGTCCGCAACCGGGGAAGGTTAGCACCCAAGTTAGAACCATATCTTTTACCACGCCAAAGTTTATTGCCGAAACGCGTTTTACCGCGC
Organism: uncultured Oscillospiraceae bacterium; assembly: GCA_964506035.1. GTDB lineage: Bacteria > Bacillota > Clostridia > Christensenellales > CAG-314 > Fimimonas. Next base: position 20,979 of record CAZDLE010000008.1, read on the forward strand.
CAACACCCATTATTGACGTCGTTTTTGCGTGGGTGGTGGATACCGGCAGACTAAATACCGAACAAATTAGCAACGAAAGTGCCGCCGCGATATCTGCCGAAAAGCCCTGGTATTTTTCCAGCTTGACCATGTCCATACCAACAGACTTGATAATCTTTTTCCCTCCCAGTGCCGTTCCCGACGCCATAACGACGGAACAAATTATCATAAGCCAAATGGGGATTTCGATATTGGTGGGCAGTGATTGTCCTTGCGACATATACACGCAAAGAAGTATCACGCCCATAAACTTTTGACCGTCTTGTGCGCCATGCATAAATGCCATAGATGCTGCACCTGCAATTTGCGCCCCCTTAAAAAACGGTTGTGTTTTGGGACGATTCGCATTGCGGAAAAGCACCGTTACCAATTTGCAAGTTAGCCAACCCAAGCCGAAGCCCAGCACCACGGAAATGCCGATACCGTAGATAACTTTTACCCACTCGGCACCATTTACGCCTGCAAAACTGTTGTGCAACGCAATTGCACTGCCCGTTAGGCCTGCAATAAGTGCGTGACTTTCGCTTGTGGGGATGCCAAACGCCCACGCGATAACCGCCCAAAGCACAATGGCAAACAACGCCGCACTAAGCGCGATAATCGCCTCGTGCGAGTTTGTGCCGAAATCCACCATTTTGGTGATAGTTTCCGCAACGGTTGCGTTGATCATCGTCATTACGAAAACGCCCAAAAAGTTGAATACTGCAGCCATCAAAATTGCCCATCGTGGAGACATACATCTTGTGGTAACGCAGGTTGCTATTGCGTTGGGGGCATCCGTCCAGCCGTTTACCAAAATTACGCCGAAGGTTAGCATAACCGCGATAAACAACAGCGGATTTGCCGTCATTTGATTCCAAAAACTTAAAAAATCCATAGTTTTTTACCAAGTTATAATGCAAAATTGCACAAATAGTCGAAAAATATCTCTACATATTGCACGTTGCAAAGCAGGTTGCACAACGTACACTAAAAGTATCCGTTAAACGGAGCGATTTGTCAAGTTTTTGACGACTATTTTGTTTGGGGAAATATCTGCAATACAAATAAAGCCAGCACGACGATTGCCTATACGCGGAACTATCTTGTTTGGAAAATATCTGCAATGAAAATATCTCGTTGAAATTTTGTGCAAAAAAATATCTTTATGACGTGTAAAACAATTGAAAAAATTGCAAAAAAGTGGTATAATGAAAGTGTAAAGCTGATTCGAAAAGAAAAGACGCGTAATTTTGGGTTATTTTTGCTATTACTGCGGTTGTCGTTGCAACAAAAGCGTGCGAAGATTGAAAAAGTGCGTTGCAACAAAAAGCGTGCGAAGATTGAAACGCCTCAAGGCAAATCACATCCGCATTTGAGACGGACAAAAATTTGCAAAACGTCTTTTTCCGTTTATGGTCAGTTTATAAAAACATGGTATCTTGGTTTAGTAAAACACAAAATAGAAAATAAAAAATTTATATATCGGTTTATCTTTGCTGACGTTGGGCATAGTTTTGATAGTTGTTTTAGTTTGTAAAAACTTTCGTAAGCCTAATCAAAAAGCAACACCACGTCTGCACAAACGTTGTCGTTTTGACGTGAAATTACATTTCCGTTTGCAAAGTTAAAGAAAATTTATACGAACAAACACGACGAAACAAAAATTGCACGCACAATTTGTAAAAATACAAACCGCGTAGGGAAGGAGAAAAAATGTTTGTACCCATTTTATTGTTTATTGTAGGCTTGGTTTTGCTGATAAAAGGCGGAGACTGGTTTGTGGACGGCGCAACGGGAATTGCAAAAAAATTTCACGTGCCGGACATCTTGATAGGCGCAACGGTGGTTTCTATTGGCACCACTTTGCCGGAAGTGATGGTTTCCGCAACATCGGCGTTTAGCGGTCACGGGGAAATTGCCTATGGCAACGCAATAGGCTCGATAATTTGCAACACGGCGTTGATTGCTGCACTAACGGTAACCTTCAAACCGTCCAGCGTGGACCGCGATACACTTAAACTGCCTGTGATATTCTTTTTTATTTCCGCAGTTGTGTACGCAGTTGTTGCATACGCCTTTGGCGAGTTTACGCGTATTGTGGGAGCAATACTTTTGCTGTTGTTTGTTATCTATATGATACTTTCCGTACGCAAGGCAAAAATGATGCCCAAGCCACAATTGGACGACGAAAATGCGCAGGAAATCACCAACAAAATGGTGGCAAAATATATCGTTTTGCTAATTATTGGTGCCGCATTGATTGCCTTTGGTGCAAATCTGCTGGTGGAAAACGGTACCCTTATTGCCCAAGCGTTGGGTGTGCCGGAATCGGTTATAGCGCTTACCTTTATCGCGTTGGGAACGTCGTTGCCGGAGCTTGTTACCGCAATAACTTCCCTTGTGAAAGGTCACGGATCGCTTTCGCTTGGCAATATTATTGGAGCAAACATCTTCAATTTGGTGCTTGTTAGCGGGGTTTCCGTGGTGGTATCGCCCTTTGCAGTGCCCAACAGCACACAAATTTGGGGTATCAATTCGTCCCTTGTGGTGGACGTGCCAGTGATGTTTTTCGTGATGGCGTTTTTGACAATCCCCGCACTTATAAAAGGCAAGTTGTACCGCTGGCAGGGTATTTCTCTGTTGGTTGTGTACGGTGCATTTTGCGCTTTGCAGTTTGCAATTTAGAAAAACTTTATATATGCAATAAGAGAGCAATCGACTTGGTTGCTCTCTTTTTTTGTTTGTAGGTGAGTGAAAAATATTATCTTGACAATTTTAGACGTATAACCGTGTTGATTATATCGACGTGATTTACATATAACTTAGCGTTTTTGGGATATATCACAATGATTGTTGCTTGTGTTGCGCAATTTTTGTGTAGATGGCGTATTAAGCCGTGCAAATTGTGGGGTACGTTTATCAATTTGCGGATTGTTTTCGTTGGGAAGCAAGGCGGACGATTTCGAACGCAAATGTGGGCACAAGGGAAAGCACTACCGTCCAAACGTAGTTTTGCAGTGGCATTGTGCAAAGGTCGAACAGGTTTTGCAACGTCGGCACAAAGGCAACAACGCCCACCAGCGCAAAGGAAATTGCCATGCCTATTGCCATAACTTTTGTCATACCGCCAAAAAACAAACCGCGGTTACTGCGTACCTGCAATGCAAAAAACAGTTGCGAAAGGGAAAGTATCAAAAATGCCATGGTAGATGGTGCAAAACCGCCCTGCTTTGTGCCTATCGCATAGCCCAAAAGGGTAGACAAACCAAAAACCACTCCGCCAAAAATTAGCTTTGCGACGTCTGTTTTGCCGAAAAAGGACGCGTTGCTTTGCTTTGGTGGATGGTTCATCACGTCCGTTTCCTGTTTGTAGATGCCCAGCGCCAAGGCGGGAACACCATCGGTAACAAGGTTTATCCACAATAGTTGCATGGCGGAAAACGGACTAACGTCCCACAACAAAAGCGCCACAAACACCGACAAAATTTCGCCAACGTTGCAAGTTAAAAGGTAGTTTACCGATTTTTTGATGTTGTCTTGCACGGTGCGACCAAGTGATACCGCGTCAACAATGGTTGCAAAGTTGTCGTCGGCAAGGATGATATCGGCACTATCTTTGGCAACGTCCGTACCGCTACCCATTGCGCAACCGATATCCGCCTGTTTTAGCGCAGGTGCATCGTTAACTCCGTCGCCCGTCATTGCTACCGTTTTGCCCAGTGACTGCCACGCTTGCACTATTTTTAGCTTGTCGGCAGGGGTAACTCGGGCGTAGACGGACACTTTTTGCACCGTTTTGGCAAGCTCCGACAGGGTTAGTTGCGCAAGTTGTTCGCCATCCAGTGCCAAATCGCCTGCACGCATTATGCCAAGTTGACGGGCAATTTGCGTTGCCGTTTGGATGTTGTCGCCCGTTATCATAACGGTGCGGATACCTGCGCTTTTGGTAAGAGCTACCGCCTTTTTGACTTCTCCGCGGGGCGGATCGGCAAGGGCAAAAAGGGCAACAACGTTTGGTTGACTTTGCAACGTAGATTTGTTCCAACCTCCGTTTAGTTCCGTTACGGACAATGCAAGCACGCGCAAACCTTTTTTGGCAAGCATATCTTGGTAGCGTTTGAACAGGTTGTAGTTGGGGGCGAGGGACATTTTTTCTAAACTGCCTTTTGTGATGCAGTAGGTTTTTCCGTCCAGTTGCACGACCACCGTCATCAGTTTTGTGGCAGAATCGAAGGGAATTTCCTCAAGACGGGTGGCGTTTTGCAGTGGTTTTGTTACGCTTGCTACGGCAATTTCCGTTGGATCACCCACAAAAGTGCCGTCGGTGTTGCGTATCACGTCGCAACAAAGGGTGTAAAACTGCAACAATTTGTTGTTGTGCGCAACGTTTTGAGCAAGTTTGTAGCTTTCGCCATCAAACATCCCCACAAAAGTCATTTTGTTTTGAGTTAGAGTGCCCGTTTTGTCGGTACAGATAACGTTGGCGCAACCAAGTGCTTCCACAGCGGTAAGTCGTTTTACAACGGCATTTTTGGTGCTCATTTTTACAATTCCTTTGGCAAGCACCACAGTCACGACAGCAGGCAAACCTTCCGGAATGGCGGCAACGGCAAGTGAAATGGACGTTAGTAGGACCTTCAAAAACACGTCGGTGAGGGTGTCGCCCGCCTTCATTTGGGAAACACCTTTGAAAAAACTTACAACCAGCACCATGATGCACACAGCAAGGCACACGATGCCCAGCACCTTGGAAAGCTGTTTTAGTTTTTGTTGCAAGGGGGTGGCGGATTGTTTGGTGTCGTTTAGCATGTGGGCAATTTTGCCCATTTCCGTGTTGTTGCCGGTGGCGTACACTTGGGCAAAACAACTGCCTTTTGTGACCAGACTTGCACAAAACAGCTTGCTACTTTCCGTTGGAACGTTGGAGGCGACCTTTTCGACAGGCATACTTTCCCCCGTTAGTGGTGATTGGTTTACAAACAAACCGTTACTTTGTACAACCAAACAATCGGCGGTTACAACGTCGCCCGACTCGAACAAACAAAGGTCGCCAACAACAATTTCCGTACTGTCCATTTGATGCAAAACGCCATCGCGCACCACCTTTGTTTTGGGAGAAGTTAGTTGCGTTAGCGCATCCAACGACCGCTCGGCACGATGTTCCTGCACGGCACCAAGCAATGCATTTGCCAGTACGATTGCAACGATAATAAGCGGTTCGGCAAGCTCCGACTTGTCGCCGGAAAACACCGCCATACCAAAGGACAATGCTGCTGCAATAAGCAAAATAACGATCATCAAATCGGCAAATTGCGACAAAAATTTTTGCAAAAAGGTGCGACGTTTTTTGCGCGAATGAGAGTTTTTGCCATTTTGTTGCAAACGGCGCAAAGCTTCCGCTTGGGTTAGCCCCCGTTGTGTTATCTGCAAAAATACACTCCAATAGTAAAAATTGTATGCGCATTTGTCGTAAAATAGACTTGTACAACGTTTTGCAAAGAGGGCAAAAAACCATTTGATATATAAACAAAAATAAAAATGGATGCAATAATGTTTAGAAAATGCATTGTGGATGCCTTTTGGTTTGAGTATGCCAAAAGGTTGCAACAAACATTGTGCAACATTGACTATTGTTGCAAAATGTCGCAAAATTTAGATAACGTAGTCACTTTTTTGCGACCATATCAAAAAAAACGAGTTTGGCAACATAGCCAAACTCGTATTTAGAAAGTACTATTCAATTTGATCAAATTACAGTTCGTCCTTTTGGGCAACGCCTACAAAGTCTGTTTCGCAACACCAAAAGGTTTTGTCGGCAAACTTGTTTTCCAGCTCTTCCAAAAGCAACTTCATATATTCGTAGTTGTTGCGTTTTTCCATGTTGTAGGGATCTTTGTCGGCAACCATTTTTAGGTAGTTTTTGCGATAGTCGTAACGCTCCAAATAGTACTCGTAGCGCTGGTCAAGGTTTAGCCCTGCCAAATCCTTGATGTAGTTGAACATACGCACGTTCTTGTAGCCGGAGCTTATCAGTTGGTGGTAAATTTTTCGTCCGTTTTCGCGGTCGGAAATGCCATCGGTGGAAAGGTGCAGTTTTATTACCTTTTCGATAAGTCCGTCGTCGTTGTAGGTCATAACGGAACCGTCGTCGCTACCACGGATGATGATAAATCCGTCGTCGGAAAGGTATCTACGCAAACGGCGCAAAAACTTTTGCGGATTGTTTAGGTGGTGGATTACCAACGAACTGAAAATGATATCAAACTTGGGAATATCGTGTTTGTCCATCAAATCTTGCAAGTTGTCGTCAAAGTCTTCACTTTCCAAATCCAACTTTTCGTACGCAATATTTGGCGCGGAAAAATTTTGTCGAGCCGTTTCCAAACAACCGTCGGAGCGTTCCACGCCCATCACAAAAGCATTGGGAATATCGCCAAAACGGTCCTTTGTTACGTAGCCGTAGGCACAACCGGCATCCAAAACGTACACTTTTTGCTTAGAAAGACGTTCCAAGCAGTAGTTGATTGCAGGCATATCGGCATTGCGGGTTTCGCGTGCTTGCACCTTTAGACGGCGCGCTTCTCTGCCGTATTCGGGGGAATACTGCGACGAGCTTTTGCCTGTGGTTAGCGATTTGGTGTTCGTTTCCGTGGCGTTGGTCAAGCGTTTGTTGACGATGTTTGCAACAAATTCGCAAACGTCCGCCGGAGTGTGTGCGCCCATGGAAAAGGATTCGTAGTTGCGGATGGATCGGGGTACGTCGTTACCTGCGATATCTCCAAGATAGGGAACTATCACACCACCGGGATTGCGACCGGACAAAATGTCTTCGTGGAAGGATTCGCGTTCGTACTCTATCCATTTGTGCGATGCGTATTCCTTGCAGGAAATTATGCACACCAAAATGGACGACTGGTCGAGGGCATCTTCGATAGCTTTTTTGTAGGCAGCTTCGCCAAGTTCTAACAGTTTTACATTGGAATAGAATGCCGAAATGCCACGTTCGGTCAAAATTTTGTAGATTTCCGCAGCATATTGGGCGTCGACGCTGGGAGTACCGTCGGCTGCCAAATTTTTGAAAGATATAAATACGTCGTAACGTTGCTGTTCCATTGCGCACCTCACAATCAATTGCAGTATATGTTATATATTTGTATTGTATCACTTTTGGCGTATCTTTGCAATAGTATTTAGATAATTTTGATTTGATTATAAAACAAAAACGGACAAATTTTGTCCGTTCTTGGATAGGTTGTGATTGAGACGCGATAGTTGCGCTTTTTGTCGTTTTACAACGTTGGTTGTTGCCATGCCGTGTACGTCGCTGCGCATTGCGGTTGATTGCTTCGTGATTGCGACGATTGTTTGACGTTTTGTTGCGCGCAACGTTGCGTATTGTTTGTTTCCGTCACTTGTTGAGCCGTTATTCGTTGGTTTGTTCGGCGTCGATAGACGAGTTGATATCTGCGACAATGCTTGCAAAATCAAAATCAAAACCCAAGATGCCAATATCAAAATTCGACTTGTTTTCGTAATCCAAAATTTTGCCGGTGGTTGCGTCTATTTCCGCTTCGTATTTTAGTTCGACAAACAAATAGACCGCTTTGATTTCCACTTCGTAGATACCGCCATCGTCCAATTTGTGTTCGATGGTGATAAGACCTTCGTTTTCCGTGAGAAGTTGATACAACTCGGGGTACTTTTCTTCAATTTTTTGTGCAATTTTTTCTTCGATTACGTTGAAGGGAATAATTTTGCTAACGTCGGTGGTTAGTTCCTTTTCGATGCTGATAATTTCCCCGTTGTAGTTTAGGGTGACTTCGTACTTGTGTGGCGCCAACGTAAAAGATACTTCAATTTCGTCGTCGTCAAGCTCGATTTCGTCGATTGTCACTTGGATATTTTCGATATTTGCAACGTTTCCGCAAATTTCCGTGATGTTTTGTGTGATGATTGCCGTTAGTTGCGTTTTGAGTTGGTCGTTTGACAATCCACTTAGCGTGCCCGACGTGGGTTTGCTTAGACCGCACTTTTCCTTTTCGAATTTGATTATCGACATCTCGCCACTTGCTTGAATATCAATTTCGTATTCGTAGCCGTTGTAGGTAAATTCAAACTCGTACACCATAACGCCCTTTTCGATATCAAAATCTACGTCCAAATCGGTTAAAAGTGATATATCGATACCCACTTCGTCAAGGACTGTTTGCAGTGCTTTCTCTTGGCTGATATATTCGCCAACGCTTACCGTGCCGGAGGTTGCAATACCGCTAATTTTGTTGGCGGTGGTTTTCTTTTGGTATCTTGCAAGGATAAGTGCAAGGTCGTTTACCTTTAGGTTTACAAGGTCGCTTGCAACGTATGGTTTGGAGTCGTTTTTGGCACTTGCGTCCAAAATCTTTTGGATTAGCGTTGCTTTGCCGTTGGAAATTTCGCCGTTGGCGGGTTTGATATCCTGCGCGATTTGCTCGTCGCCCGTTAGCCATTGAGAGATAATGGAAGACACGATACTGTGTTTATCCAGCTCGGCGGAGATATCGTCGGTGATTTTTTGCAGTATTTTGTCGTAGGTGGTTTCCTTTTTGGTATCGACGGACACAAGCACCGAGTTGGCGTCTTTTGTGATGTAGCCCTTTTGCGTGAGCCAGTCGACAATTTGCGTGATAGCGTCGTCCAAAGAAAGTTTGTCCAGTTGCAAATCGTTTGTTAGCTCTGTGCCGTCGTCGTTGTGAGCAACCACTTGGATAACGCGATTTTTGCCGTCCAGTTTAAGTTCGATGCTGGGGTTGACGTCCAAAGTGACGGATGCCGCCTGCGCCGTTAGTGATAGTTCTACACCACCAACCAAGCACGTTACCACAAGCACAAATGCCAATGCGATGGTGGCAAGTTTCCACGTCATTTTGTTGGAGCGTTTTGCAGGGGCAGTTCGGCGCACCTGTTTTGCTTGACAATCGGCAATTACTCTGTTGGAAATATCGGGGGTGGCGTTGGTAAAACTGTCCTTTACCCTTTGTTCAATTTTGTTTTTCACTGTTCGTCTCCTTCGATAATTGTTTTTAGCTTTTTTATTGCCCTGTTGTACTTGGAAAGTACCGTTGCAAGGGGCATATTGAGGTGTTTGGCAATTTCACGATGTTTTAGCCCTGCCATTGCGTGCAACACGACGATGGAGCGCTCCTGCTCGGCAAGTTTTGCAAGATATTGCGCAACGAACATTTTGTCGTCGGCGGACATTTTTGTGTTGCCTGCAAACTGCGACCAAATTGTTTCGTCGGGTATATCGCAAATGCGAGATTGTTGCCTAAACTTTTGCAAGCACAAATTTTTGGTGATGGTAAGTATCCACGCCATGGGTTTGCCGTGACTGTTGTAGGTGTGGGCGTTTTCGTACACTTTGATAAAGGTATCGTGCATGACGTCCTGTGCATCGGGTACTGATTTGGTGATGGAAAGCGCGTAGGCGTAGATGGAAGATGCCGTTTGATCGTACAAAAGTTGCAAAGCGTTGTCGTCGCCCTGCGCAATGCGATACAGTGCATTGTCGATTTGTGCCGAATTAGGCTTTTTTGCTGTGGTGAAAGTTGCCATTTGAGTTTTGTTCCTCTTCTCGCTAAAACAATGTCCAACAAGGGCGTTTTATTGCAAGAAAATCTAAAAAGATGTTTTATTTGTGAAAAAAGTTTGTTGTGATTTTGCGTATAGACAAAAACAACGTAGTTGGGGTTGCGTTTTTTTGTCGCGATTTGTTAGGTAGATGCAAAAACTGATTGATTTTTTACCGATTAGAAAAATATCTAAATCGAGATAGGTTGATAAATATCTAAATCGAGATAGGTTGATAAATATCTAACTTGAGATAGGTTTGATAAATATCTAACTCGAGGCAGGTTTGATAAGTATCTAACTCGAGGCAGGTTTGATAAGTATCTAAATCGAAATAGGTTTGATAAATATCTAAATATGACTTGATGGTATCAATTTTGGTTGATATTTACCTTGCATTTGAAAGTTTTTGCTGCTAACATATACAAAAAGTGAGCGAAAATCGCCCACTTGGTGGTTGCAGAAAGGGTTTTTGATTACAAGGTGACGGGCTCACCTACGATTGTGAAGCAATGATAATAGCTGTAAAAAAACCATATCCACGTTTTTACCACTAATTATTACTTGTTTTTTTGCTATCGTGCAAAAGCAGTAGCAAACAAAGCACGGGCAATCGCTGATCGTCCCTACGATTGTGAAGCAATGATAATAGCTGTAAAAAAACGTATCCTCGTTTTTACCACTAATTATTACTTGTTTTCTTGCTATCGTGCAAAAGCAGTAGCAAACAAAGCACGGGCAATCGCTGATCGTCCCTACGATTGTGAAGCAATGATAATAGCTGTGAAAAAAAACGTATCCTCGTTTTTACTCTTTGCTATTGCCTAATTTTTTCTCTTCGCTATTACTTGCCCTTTTTAGTCTCGGTGCATCAGGTACAGCACTGCCATCGCAACGGAGATATAGCAAGTTTCACGAAGGTCTGCCAAGCTGTGGGGGTAGGGTTTTACGCCGACGTTATCTACAACGATGTTTCTGTTGCCCAAAAGCAAGCAGTCGATACGCGCCTTGTCCATTAGCGTTTGAGAAATTCCGCCGTTGGCTCCGTAGTAGCGTTGCGGTTCGGAAAATGCCGAAAGTCCCAAGTCGATAACGGCATCCGCGCCGGCAAAAGCCGAGTTGATATCGTCCAAAATGATACCTTTGCGTTGAGTTGCAAGGTCTTCGATGGGCAAATACCAAACCAGTTCGCCCCCAAACAATGCAAAGCAGTGGTTATATTCGTTGATTTTGTTGGTATCGCGGTTGCCAAGTGCCAAAACGGAAAGGTTGTGCAAACCGTCGCAACGAATGGACAACGCAAGCAGATCCGCCAAAACGCCGATGGGATCGTACTGTCCCGATCCGCCGTTGATAACGTTC
>CAZDLE010000009.1:0-29533 GCA_964506035.1 uncultured Oscillospiraceae bacterium
ATATTGCGTAGTTTATGATATAATATTATTTAATATAATGGTGTGGTATGCGCATTGCAGTGTTTTGCGCAATCAACAAACTACAAAAAGGAACAAAATGGAACTTAAGGCAAAAGGCACGGTTGCAAGCATTGTGTATCGCAACGACGAAAACGGCTATACGGTGTTGATTTTGGATTGTACCGACGGGGGCAAACTTACCTGTGTCGGCACTTTTCCCACGCTTAGCGTAGGTGCTATTTTAACCGTACAAGGCAAAGTGTCCGTACACAACAAGTACGGCGAGCAACTTGCCGTCGAAAGTTACCAAATTACCGATCCCACCGGCAAGGAAGGTATCATCAAGTACCTTTCCAGCGGACTTATTCGTGGCGTGGGGGAAATCACCGCCAAAAACATCTACGACAAATTTGGCGACGATACCTTTGCCGTTATCGAAAACAACCCCATGTTGCTTGCCAAGGTAAAGGGCATTTCCGCAAAAAAAGCAATGGATATTGCCAATTCCGTTGCCGAACTAAAGGTGATGCAAGAGCAAATGATGTTTTTGCAAAGCTACGGTATCACAACCAACTTGTCACTAAAAATCTACAACATCTACAAGGAACAAACCAAGTCGTTGGTGCTTGCCAACCCCTACAAACTTATTGACGATATCGACGGCGTGGGATTTGTCACCGCCGACAAAATTGCTCAAAGCGTGGGTATCGAGCCGATAAGCGAGTTTCGTGTGCGCGCGTCGATGGTGTATTTGCTAAAGGAAAGTGCCGACAAAGCAGGCAACACCTATCTTGTGTTTGACGAACTTGTGCAAAACTGCTCCAAGCTTATCGACGTAGATTTAACTCAATACGGCAAACTTGTGGAAGATACCCTAACAAAACTTGTGTTGGAACCCGCCGTAAAGGTGTTCGAGGTGGAAAACCAGCGGTGCGTTTCCCTTGTTAGATACTACAAACTCGAACGAGCCATCGCATCCAAACTGATTTCGCTAAATGCCGATGCAAAACGCGTTATGATGGATGCCGATAGCCTAATTACTCAGTTTGAGCAGGTTAATAAATTTCAATTTCATCCAAGCCAACTGGGCGCGGTAAAATCCGCATTGGTAAACGGCGTTACCGTTATCACAGGCGGTCCCGGTACGGGAAAAACCACGATTATCAAGTGTATTGCACAAATTTTGTCCAACCACGGTCTAAAACTGGAACTTTGCGCGCCTACCGGACGTGCAGCCAAACGTTTGGCGCAATCCACTGGCTACGACGCAAAAACAATCCATCGTTTGCTTTGCTACGAACCGCAGGGGGACAAAATGTCCTTCAAATTTAACCGCTACAACACTTTGCCATGCGACGTGGTTATCGTGGACGAGTTGTCTATGGTGGATGTTACCGTTGCGTACGCGCTGTTGTCCGCATTGGAAAAGGGCACGCGAATTGTGCTTGTTGGCGACAAAGATCAGCTTCCCAGTGTTGGTGCAGGCAACGTTTTGGCGGATATCATCCACAGCGGTGTGATAGAAATACGCTATCTAACGCATATTTATCGCCAATCGCAAGACAGTTTGATTGTTTCTAACGCGCATTTGATAAACAAGTGCCAAATGCCGGAAATCAACAACCACAGCAAGGACTTTTTCTTTAACAATCTAACGGATTTTCAGCAGGTTGCCGATACCGTTGTGCAAATGGTAACGACGCGTCTGCCCAAGTTTACAGGATTGCCTTCAAGCGAAATCCAAGTGTTGGGCGCGCTAAAAAGCGGTGTTGCCGGTGTGGAAAACCTAAACAAACTGTTGCAAGAACAACTAAATCCCCGTCAATATGGCAAAGGCGAGTATATCGTCGGCAAAAATATCTTCCGTCTTAACGACCGCGTTATGCAAACGGTAAACAACTACGATCTTGCATACGTTCGTCCCAACGACAAAGGCGAGCTGGAAACAGGTCAGGGCGTATTCAACGGCGATATCGGGTTTATCACGGAAATTGATCGCGTGGAAGGAACAATCAAGGTGCTGTTTGACGACAATCGACTTGCACTGTACACCGAACACGATCTTGGCGATTTGCAACTTGCCTATGCAATAACCATACACAAAAGTCAAGGTAGCGAGTTTCCCGTGGTGGTAGTGCCACTGGTAAATGGTCCGCCAACAATTATCAACAAAAACCTGCTTTATACGGCAATAACACGTGCCAAAAAAGCGGTAGTATTGGTGGGTAGCAAAAAGATTTTGGCTCTTATGGTGCACAACAACTACATTGCTGCTCGCACAACCAATTTGTGCAGATTTTTGCAGGAAGAAAACGCCAACTATCAACGATATTTTGGTGGTAAAAAATTTAAGCCAACCGACGACGTAGACGACTAACAAATGAAGTTTTTTAACAAAGCAGGCAAATTATTTGCAAAGATATTTGCTCCCGCCAACTACAAATGTATAAATTGCGGTCGCGACGTGTTTGACGACAAAGGTTTTTGTCAAGATTGCGTGCAATTGTTACCCTTCAACAACGGCAAAACCTGTCCGCGATGTGGTGTGGGTATCGACGGTGCCGAAACATATTGTGGGCATTGTTCTTTGGATAAAGTGTATTTCGACAAGGCATACTCGGCATTTCACTACGACGGAATTATCACAAAAGCAATCGTGCAAATGAAGTTTAACAATTTGGGCAGTTTTGCAACGGTGCTGGCAAGCCACTTGGTGGACCTTGCGCAAAAACACGATTTGCATTTCGACGTGGTAACGTTTGCCCCCATGAGCGAAAAATCCAAGCGTGCTCGCCGATATAACCAAGCGGAACTGTTGGCAAGGGCGTTTTGCGAAAAATTGCAAATTGCAGAGCCTATTCAAGCAATAATCAAAACTAAGGAAACTGCTCCGCAGGAAAAACTAAACCGCACCGAGCGTAAACAAAATCTTGTGGGTGCTTACAAAATCAATGCCGACGTGCTTGGCAAAACGGTGCTTGTTATCGACGACGTAAAAACAACCGGTTCCACGCTTAACGAATGTGCCAAAGTGCTAAAGCGTGCCGGCGCCGTGACGGTAATATGTTTGACTGTGGCATCCCGCAAGGAAAAAATCCCCTTTGAATTGGAGGAAAACTAATGAGAGATATCTATGGTGGCGCAAATGCTCGCCAAGTAAAAAAACTGGAAAAAATTGCCAAATTGGTAGAAGAAAAAGAGCCGATTTATCAGGCAATGACGGACGAGCAACTTGCTGGCCAAACGCAAATTTTGAAAGATAGATATGCCCAAGGTGAAACGTTGGACGACCTTTTACCCGACGCTTTTGCCGTGTGTAGAGAAGCGAGTGTTCGTGTTTTGCAACAACGCCACTATCACGTGCAAATTTTGGGCGGTATTGCATTGCACCAAGGACGTATCTGCCAAATGGCAACGGGCGAAGGCAAAACGCTTACGGAAACCTTGCCTGCTTACCTAAACGCCATTGCCGGCAAAGGTGTGCATATCATCACCGTAAACGAATATCTTGCCACCCGCGACAAGGACTGGATGGGCAAAGTGTTCAAATTTTTGGGTTTGACGGTAGGCGTAACACTAACCAAACAAACGGAAGAGGAAAAACGCCATGCCTACAACTGCGATATCACCTACGGTACCAACAGCGAATTTGGTTTTGACTATCTGCGCGATAACATGGCAACAAGTCGCAGTCAGTGTGTTCAACGCGGACTAAACTTTGTTATTATCGACGAAGTGGACAGCATTTTGATTGACGAAGCGCGCACGCCACTTATCATTTCCGGTCCGAGCGGTAAATCCAGCAGTATGTACAACACTGCAAACAAATTTGTCTGCACCTTGCAAAAATCCACAAACACCAACGACGAAGGCAAAACCGCCGACGAAAAGGAAGAACCCAACGGCGACTACGTTGTGGACCGCAAAGATAAATCGGTACGTCTTACCGAAAAGGGCGTTACCAAGGCGGAAAGATTTTTTAAGGTGGATAACCTTTCCGATCCGGACAACGTCGAGCTAAACAACTACATCAACAACGCTTTGCGCGCCCACGGACTTATGAAACGCGACGACGACTACATTGTAGAGCGTGGCAAAGTGGTAATTATCGACTCCTTTACGGGTCGCAAAATGGAAGGTAGACGGTTTTCCGGCGGATTGCACCAAGCAATCGAAGCAAAGGAACACGTCACCATCAAGGAAGAAAACAAAACCCTTGCAACAATCACCTTGCAAAACTATTTCCGTTTGTACCACAAGCTTAGCGGTATGACGGGTACTGCCAAAACGGAAGAAGAAGAGTTTAACACAATCTACAATATCGACGTAGTGTGCATCCCAACCCACTTGCCCCTTATAAGAGCGGACGAACCCGACCTTGTTTACACAACGCGTCAAGGCAAAATGCGTGCCATCGTCAACAAAATAAAGGAACTTAACGCCGTTGGACAGCCCGTTTTGGTAGGTACGGTCACGGTGGAAAAGAGCGAAGAACTTTCGCAACTGCTTACACAACAAGGTATCAAACACAACGTTTTGAACGCCAAAAACCACAAGCGCGAAGCGGAAATCGTTGCACAAGCGGGCAGATTTGGCGCCGTTACCATTGCCACCAACATGGCAGGACGTGGTACCGACATTTTGCTGGGCGGTAATGCGGAGTTTTTGGCCAAGCAGGAAATGAAACGTCTTGGCTACGACGACGAACAAATAGAAATCTCCACAAGTTTTATCAAAGGCGATGCGGAAGTGCAAGCACTCCAACAAACCTTTACCGAACTTGTTGCTAAACACAAACAAAACATCCAAACGGAGCGCCAAAAGGTGTTGGAGTTGGGCGGATTGTGTGTTATCGGCACCGAACGTCACGAGTCACGCCGTATCGACAACCAACTTCGTGGTCGTGCAGGACGTCAAGGCGATCCTGGACGAAGTATGTTTTTTATCTCCGCCGAAGACGATATGATTCGTATCTTTGCAGGCGACCGTATTCAACGTGTGCTTATGTTTGTTGGCTCCGACGAAAACACCCCCATTCAAAACAAAATGATATCCTCCGTTATCGAGTCGGCACAAAAACGTTTGGAAAGCATGTATTTTGGTAGCCGTAAAAACGTTTTGCAATTCGACGACGTAAACAACGCGCAACGCAAGGTTATCTACCGCGAGCGTGACGCTATCTTAGACGGCGACGACACCCACCAAAAGATTTTGTCCATGGTGGGCGAATATGCGCGATATGCCCTTGCCGAAGCCTGCGACTACAACGAAAACGTTACCGCGTGGGATTTGGACGTTCTCAACAAAAAATTGCAAGCGTATATCTTTGCAGAGCCCCCCTACGTTACGGAAGAATTTGTAAATCAGGTGGTGGAGCAGTGCTACGGCAACCGCAAACTTAAACCTGCTCAACTTGTGTGCGATCACATTGCACAACTTGTTACCCAGCAACTGGAAAATCGCTACAACGAACAACCCGAGGCGGACGAACTTGCCTTTAAGGAAGCGGAACGCTATCTTTTGTTGCACACAATGGACAACCTTTGGATGGACCATATCGACGCTTTGGACGACCTAAAACAAGGCGTAGGATTGCAATCCATCGGTCAACACAAGCCCATCGACGTGTACAAAAAGGAGGCTTTCGACATGTTCGAAAAACTCAACGAGCAAATTCGCGTGCAAACAATCCGTATGTTGCTGTTTAGTCGTATTCGCGCCGTAACGGTACATCACAAACCGCTCGAAAGCGACGAACCTATCAACCCCAACAAATCGCTAAATCGTCCTTGCCCGTGTGGAAGTGGCAAAAAGTACAAGGACTGTTGCTACAAAAAGGACTTGGCTGCTCAAGGCAAACAGAGTGACGACGATACACAAAGTGACCAACCAAAACCACTTTCCAAGCAGGAAGAGTACGCACTAAAACGTCAACAACGCAAACAAAACAAAGGCAAAAAGTAACAAAACTTGCACTTAAATGCACAGTTGTGCAGGTGTTAATATGCACTTTTGTGCATTTTGCGTAAATTGCAGTTGCAAATTCTGTTTGTCTGCGTGTGTTTTATCGTGTATCAAACGTAATAACGTTGCATTTATCAAACCATCCAAATTGCAAAAAAAACGCGTAAAACAAATTGCCTTTTGGCGTAGTGTTTTTGATAACCGTCTTTCCACCACGTGTTTGTGCAATGGTTTCTTTGTTGCGTTCAACACTTTCGCAAAACTATATTTCAGGTAATAACTATGATACAAATCGAAGAACTAAAACTATCTATCAAATCGTTGCAATCCCAGCTTAACGGCATTGGCGAAAGTCTAAATATTCCCAAACTTACCGAAGAACTTACCGCTCTAAACGAGCAGCAACACGCCACGGATTTTTGGAACGACGTCAAAAACGCGCAACAGGTTTCGCAACGTGCCAAAAATATCGAAGACAAAATCGCCAACTACAACAAACTGTGCAAAGGCGTTGCCGACGTTGTTGATTTGCTTGATATGGCTGGTGACGACCAAGAAATTTTGGAAGAAAGTGCCACCGAACTTGCCAATTTGGAAAAGGCAATAGGCGAACTGCACATTGCAACGTTGCTTTCCGGCAAATTCGACCAAAACAATGCAATCCTTACCATTCACGCAGGCGCAGGCGGTACCGAAGCGCAAGATTGGGCACAAATGCTTTATCGCATGTACACTCGCTATGCCGAACGTCGTGGCTACAAAATCGAAGTGTTGGATTTTCTCGACGGTGAAGAAGCCGGCATAAAATCGGTAACCTTCCAAGTAAACGGACTAAACGCCTACGGCTATTTGAAGGCGGAAAAGGGCGTTCACCGTTTGGTGCGCATTTCCCCGTTCGACTCTGCAAAACGTCGTCACACCAGTTTTGCCAGTTTGGAAGTTATGCCCGAGTTGCAACAAGATAACGACATCGTTATCGACGACAAAGATCTAAAGGTGGATACCTATCGCAGCAGCGGTGCAGGCGGTCAGCACGTCAACAAAACGGAAAGTGCCATTCGCATTACCCATATTCCCACCGGCGTTGTGGTATCTTGCCAAACGCAACGTAGCCAAATCCAAAACCGCGAGCAAGCTATGATTATGCTACGCTCCAAACTTGCGGAAATCAAAGAGCGTGAGCAAATGGAAGAAGCATTGTCCATCAAGGGAGAAATCAAAAAAATCGAGTGGGGCAGTCAAATTCGCTCCTACGTATTTTGCCCCTACACTTTGGTAAAGGACCACCGTACCAACTTCGAAAATGCCAACATTGTCGACGTTATGGACGGCAACTTGCAACCATTTATCGAAGACTACCTAAGCAAAGCGTTTTAGTTTTGCAAAATATCGTGATAACGATATTGTTATTGCGTGTTAGATTTTTCTAAAAAGTGGTATTCAAATGCAATTTACATCGATAACGCTCAGAATATGTACGTTTGATAAAAAAATAAGGATGTTTCTCTCCAAAAGAAACATCCTTGTTTTTGTAATAGACAAATTATGTTTTTAAATGCAACACGTAAGAAATGGTGCATTATATTTTAAAGTGCAACACGTAAAAATGGTGAATTGTATTTTTAAGTGCAACACAGTGTATCATCAAACCGTGCTATTCTGCGACAGTTTGTTTGCGTTTGAAAATAAATTTTCTAAACAATATAAGGTTTATCACAACAAAATACACGGCAATTATTCCCAAAGTGAGTAGTGGCATATCCGGTGCGATTGTTGCAATAATCATCATAGGAAATCCAAAAGCAATAGCAGGAAAGTTTTGATATACCAAGTTTTCTGCAGCAGGCGTTCTAAAGTTGCCGTCCAACTCCCTAAGCAAAATAATGCCTGTGCTTGCAGTACCTGTTAGCATACCGTACATAACCAAAAATTGTTCTTCGCAGTAGTCGGGGAACAACTTTTTTGCAACAAAATGATTGTAAAAGTAAGTGGAAAACAATCCCACAACGGAAAGTATCGCAATAACCAGCCAGTATTCGGCAATGTAGTCGATACGTATCACGGCAATTCCTGCAACAATCATCACGTCAAAACAAAAGTTGCTTATGCGTGTAAGCAAAAAGTTGTTGGTGTACTGCTTTTTGAGAATTTGCTTTTTGTTGAGAAATTTTAGCAATGCTTTTGCCACAACAGCCATAAGCACGCCAAACAAAAAGTTAAGTCCAAAAATAGTGGAGCGCAAGCCTTCGCCTACAAGTGCGCTAATTAGTGCCATCAAACCGTAAGAAGCAATGTACACAACCAAAACCAAAGCAACTTGCAACGTAAGTTTATCCCAACTGCCACTCATGGGGCGTTCGTTTTGCGATTGAATATCGTTGGAATCAAACGTTTCGGCATCGTCGTTTTTAATAAGCAACTTGCCCTTTTTCTTTAGGATGTTCAAATGGATTGTTCCGCCGATACTTGCGGACAAAAATCCCATTGCTGCAATAGTAAGTCCAAAGTGTGCGCCACCGCTAAATCCGTAAGATTCTTCGTAGATGGTGCCATAGTTTAGTGCTTGTCCCGTACCTTGACCGTAGCCAAATGGCAAAATTACGCCTGCCGCAGGGAAAAGATTGGTAATAAACAACGACATAACAATGGTAATGCCCAAACCAAGCAAACCTTGTAATAGGTAGGTAGATACAGTTGTCAGTCCGGTATCAAAAACCTCCGTTGCGCGTTTCTTTGTCATTTTGTTGTCGTTTGTAACAAGAGTTGACGCAATAAATCCCAAAGCAAGCATGTGGAAAGTTATTATTTCCAAAACTTGTGCACCGTTTCCGCCAAAAAACTCAGTGTCGAACATCACCTGTCCGTTTGATGCGTAAAAGTAGATTGTCGCAATAATCAGCAAAAGCAATCCACCCAAAACGGAAGTGGGAATTAGCGATTTTCTTAAAAAGGGCAAAACTTTTTTAAGCAAGCTTGCAACAATTAGTGATGCAAACACAACGGCAAGCAGGTTTATAAATCCCCACGTGTTAGATTCCCAAAAATGTACCATTGTTGTTCTCCTTTATGTTTTTGTAGCGGTAGTAGATATTCATGTATTTAAGCGCGTTGTAACGCTTTGCACCTTTTACTTGATATATCTTTCCCCCGTGATGAAAGTTAAGTTTGTTGCGCCCCAAAACAGCCATTGCGGTTATATCGTCGTAACAAAACTCGTATTTGCGATTTTTTGCAACAAACTCGATTCTGTTTGCATACATTGTTAGATTTATCTTTTTGCATATCGTCTTTTTGCGTTTTCCAACGATAACCTCGCGCAGGGTAACCTTGTCGCGGTATAGTGGTGTATCTTGCGGTATATCCAACGAAAGATTGTTGATAAAGTCGCATTGGTAGTCGTACCACTCGCCCATCGTTTTGAAGAAAAACTGCCCTTTAACAGGTACAAAAACCTTGTTTAAGCCGTACTTTATGGTAGTTTTGCACTTTGTGCAGTAAAACGTATCCTTGTTGCTAACAAAGGTGGTAAGTCCACAATGGGGGCACACGTACATTGCCCGTTCGATATATTCCGCAGGGCGTTTGCTTTTGTAAATGCCGTTATCCAGCGAATCGTCCACTTGCAGTTGTTGGCAAATATAGTCGTACAACTGTTGGTCACTCATATCTTTGTAGTTGTCGTAGGGTAACACGTTTTTTACCGCAATGCTTCCCTTACCTTTGCGTATGTTGTCGCTCCAACGCGGTTGTATGCTGTAGCCACCTTGTTGACTAACAATAGCAATGGGCAGTTTCAAAAACTTTGCCAACTTGGCAATGGTGGGTTTTACGTATCCCGTTTTGCCACTGTAGGTGCGGTTGCCCTCGGGGTACACAACGATAGTTCCACCTTCCTTGGCAACTTTTGCGCAAGCTTTTATTGTGCCTATATCCAACGCACCCTTTTGTATGGGTATGGGTTCGATGCAGTGTTTTATCAGTTTGCCAACAGTTTTGTTGGATAGCAAATCTTCTGTGCAAACAAAGTAGATTTTGCCTGTAAACAATCGTGACATAAAAAACTGATCAAAGGGCGTTTGATGATTGCACAACACAAGATATTGTCCGTTTGCATCTTCAAATGGAACAATTTCCATATTGTATTTGTGGTTGATAACAGGTTTTAGCACGCAGTTTGCAAAATTCCAGTATCTGCGATGACGCGGTTTTATCCACGTGTTTTTGTTTTGTTTGTTTGCCATATTTTTGCCTTGATACTTTTTGTTTTTATAAAAGCAAGTATATTTTATCACGCAATGCCATTGTTTTGTCAAGCATAGAAAGGCACGAAATGATAAAATATTTGACTTTTGTTAAACGTTGGATAAATCAATAATACGATTATAACCATAAAACTACCTTAAAACATCAGCTTTTTGCAAAAAAATGCAATATGCCACCCAAAAATGTATACTTTTTAGTTAAACGCCTTGATAAATATCTAAAAATGTAGTATATTTATACCAACAAATGCAAAATCTCAATAGTCGCGTGCAAAGTGGACCGTTTGGCAGATGCTCCAACGGTATCTGCGCAACAAGATGATGCAAATTCCTTGCTAAATCACGTTCGCGCACTAACAAAATTGCGTCACGACAACGCCGATTTGCAAGCGGATGGCGAATTTGAACTGCTTGTTGCCGACAAATGCGGTACGCTTTGCTACCGTCGTGGTAACCTTGCGGTGGCAATCAACCCAACCGACGCAACACAACCCTTGCAACTTGCAATGGGACAAAAACTGTTTGAAGTGGGCAGTGCGACAATTCAAGGCAACGCAACGATGCTTGCTCCACAAACGGCAGTGGTATTCAAACTTATCTAACGAGGTAATCTATGTCTAAAACAATTGTAGCGTTAATCTACGACTTCGATAACACCCTTTCCACTCGCGATATGCAAGAGTTTACTTTTATTCCATCGTTGGGTATGCAACCGGACGAGTTTTGGTCTGCTTGCGACAAGTTCGCGCACGAAAACGAAACGGACAGCATTCTTACGTACATGTATCTTATGGCAAAAATGGCAAAGGAAAAGGGTATCGCCCTTACACGCGACGCGCTCATGGAAATGGGCAAAGGCGTAGAGTTTTTCGACGGCGTTACCGATTGGTTCGAACGTATCAATGCCTACGGCGAAAAGAAAGGTGTGGAAATCCGTCACTACATTATTTCCTGCGGACTAAAATCCATGATCGAAGGTTGTCCCATTGCCAAAGAGTTTTACAACATCTTTGCTTGCGACTATCTCTACGACGAAAAAGGCAACGTTTTGTGGCCACGTGAAGCTATCGACTACACGGCAAAAACGCAGTACTTGTATCGTATCAACAAGGGTGTGGAAGATATCGGCGACGACAAAAAACTTAACATGTACATGGCACACGACGAACGTGTTGTTGCATTTCCCCACATGATTTACTTTGGCGACGGACTTACCGACGTGCCCAGTATGAAGCTTATTCGTTCACGTGGTGGCTACGCAATAGGCGTTTATCGCAAATCTTCCGACGCGGAGTATCTTGTAAACGAAAAACGCGTGGATTTCTACCTAAAAGGCGACTACACAGCCGGCTCCAAGATGGAACAATCGGTAAAGGCAATCATCAACAAGATTGCTGCCCAAGTGCGTTACGACGAGCTTGCAACAAAATCGCGCGAAGTGGTTGTGGAAAACGACTAATCTTTGCCCGTTTGTGCATATCTGCATATAAACAGGCAAATTGAAGGCGCATAATTGCCCAAACCACCGTTATTGAACAGGAAATCAGCCACAAGCGGTTTGGCAACTCTGCGCAATGGTTTTCTGCAACAACTAATCCTTTCCTATATGCGCGATAAACAGGTAAATTGTTAAACTTAGTGCATAACTATATAAATCGCCACGATTACACCTATCACTAATTACAAACGATTTAGCAATCCTGTGCAATGGTGCTAATAACTATACAAAAAAATATCTCTAAACATATCAAAACAGTTCTCAATTTTTAGGGAACTGTTTTTTTGTTGTATCGACGTTGGTACTCATTTGGCAATAAAAAGTAGTCGAATTTTATTCATGTTGTGGCAATAACGGCGGCAGCGAGTCGCCGCCCTACGATTAGATTATCGCGCAATGATGAAAATATAAAGTAAACGTGAGAACAATACATTTTTAATCAGATATTTATAATAATAAAAAATATCTATGGCACCGCCATCGCAAAACAGCGGTTGCTTCCTTGCAAAAATATGCAAGGTGTGGTAAAATACTAAATTATGAAACTGTGTTTTCAAATATAAAACGGAGGTATTTTTCCTTATGAAGACATTTAAGGGTGGTCGTCATATCGAAGATCACAAAGATCTAACGCAAAATCTTGCCATCGAATTGATGCCCATCGTACCCGACTACTACGTTTGCCTTTCTCAACACGTGGGTGCACCTGCAACTTTGTGTGTGGATATCGGCTCAACCGTTTGCGAAGGTCAACTTATTGCCAATGCCAACGGCGAAATTTCCGCCAACGTACATTCTCCCGTGTGTGGAACTATCGTAGAAGTGGTAAAACGCAAAACTGCCAAAGGAACGCTTGCCGATTTTGTTCATATCAAATCCAACGGCGAGCAAACTGTACAAACCATGCAACCGCTTATCCAACCCACCAAGGCACAAATTATCCAGCGTATTGCCGATGCCGGTATCGTTGGTATGGGTGGTGCAGGATTTCCCACTGCAGTAAAAGTACAAAACCAAGTAAATACGTTGATTATCAACGCAGCAGAGTGTGAACCGTACCTTACTTGCGACGACCGCTTGATGGTGGAACGTGCTCAACAATTTGTAACGGGCGTACGTTTGCTTGCAGCCGCTTGCGAGGCACAACACGCATATATCGGCATCGAAGATAACAAGTCGGAAGCGTATGCAAAACTGCTTGCTTTGGATGGTGTCGTGGACGAAAACGGTCCCGTTTGCCCCGGCGACGTGGTTGTTGTTAAACTAAAAACCAAGTATCCCCAAGGCGCGGAAAAAACCCTTGTTTACGCTTGCACCAAACGCAAAGTGCCAACGGGTGGTTTACCTACCGACGTAGGTTGTGTTGTATGTAACGTTGCAACTGCCTATGCCGTGTACGATGCCGTTGTAAACGGTATGCCATTGTACAAACGTGTTATGACGTTGTCCGGCGGTGGTCTAAAACGCCCTCAAAACGTCGAAGTTCGTATCGGTACACCCCTTGTTTCCATTTTGGAAATGTGCGACAACGTTAGCGACGACACTGTAAAAATCGTTATGGGCGGACCTATGATGGGATATACCTTGTCCGACGTGGACGTTACCACAACCAAAACGGACAACGCATTTTTGGCACTGACAAGCGCAGAAGCAAGCACTTTGCAACCCACTTCGTGTATTCGTTGTGGACGTTGCGTAGACGTTTGCCCCATGCACCTAACCCCACTTTTGATCGACTTTAACGCAACCGTCGGCGATTGGAAATCTGCCGTAAAATACGGTGCGTTGGATTGTTTCGAGTGTGGCACCTGTGCTTACGTTTGCCCCGCAAAACGTCCGCTTGTTCAAAGTGTTCGACTTACAAAAATTAGATGGAAGGAGATAAAGTAGTATGAAATACGTAAATTCCGGTTCTCCTCAAATTCGTGACAACGCAACCACCAAACGCATAATGATTGACGTTTGCATTGCATTGTTGCCCGCAACAATACTGGGTTGCATCTTTTTGGCGTTGCAAAACCCACAATACGCAATCCACTCGGCAATACTAATGGTAATTTCCGTTCTTTCCGCAGTGGTGGCAGAGTTGGTGTACAAACTTATTGCCAAAGTACCTTTCCAACAAGCGTTAAAGGAATTTGACTTTTCTTCCGTTGTGACGGGTATGCTTATCGGTATGAATTTGTACCAAGATTCCAAGTGGTACGCAGCAGTGCTAACCAGCGTGTTTGCAATTATCGTGGTAAAAATGCTGTTTGGCGGAACGGGCAAAAACGTTGTAAACCCCGCCATTGCAGGACGTATCTTTGCGTATATTTCCTTTGGCGCAGGCTTTGGCGCAAGCGTAGAGACTTCCACAGGCTCGGCAACAACAGGCGCAACGCCTTTGCACAAGTACATTTTTAACAATGCAAACGGTATCGATCTTTGGAATTTGTTCCTTGGCAAAGATATCGTTGGTTGCATTGGCGAAATCAGCAAAATCGCATTGCTTGTTGGCGGTGTGTACCTTGTTGTTCGTGGCGTTGTCAACTTCCGTTGGCCCCTTGTGTACATGATTGTTACAGGTATCACAACCGTTATCATCAGCGTTGCATCGGGAACACATTTTGTTATTGCAATCGACAAATTTTTGCCCTCTATTTTGAGCGGTGGTTTGATGCTCGGTGCAATCTTTATGGCTACCGACTACGTAACATCCCCCGTCACCAAACTTGGCAAGTATATCTACTACGTATTTTTGGGTATCATCACGGCAGTGTTGCGCAACGCAATCCAAGCAGAAGCAGTATCGTTTGCAATCTTGCTGGGCAACCTTGTCGTTCCCTTGATTGATAGTTTTGTTGTAAACCGTCCGTTTGGATGGCACAAACTGCAAAAGGAGGTAAAGTAGCATGAGTGAAAAATCAAGTAACTTGTTAACCTCTGTAAAAATAGTTAGCGTTTTGTTGGCAATTTGTATTGTGTGCGGTGTTTTGCTTGCCCTTTGCAACGACTTGTTGTACATCGACGACGAAACAAAATTTAACCGTGCTATGCAAAAGGTTTACCCCGATTTTGAACGCGATACCTCCTTTGCCGAAACCCCCATTGCAAGCGCCAAAGATTTGGCAGGCGTTGGTAGCGTTTCCAAAGTGTACCGCTCAACCGACGGTACCTACGTTGTGGAATCCATCGGTTACGGCGGATTTAGCAGCGGAACGGTAACAATGTACGTTGCCATCGGCGGAACAACCCCCAATGTAAAAATCAAAGCACTGGGCATAACTGCAAATGTTGGACAATCTTGGATTGCCAAAGTGGACCAAAAATCGCTAAACAACGCCTACGTTGGCAAAAACATCCAAGACGTTTCTGCAATTACCTTTGGCGGTAACTACAAAATCGGCGGAACAACCTACACCAGCACAGCAGTGCTAAACAGCGTTAAAGCAGCCGCAAACTACTGCATAACAGGTCTAAAACTCGTTTCCACTCCGGAAAGTGAAGCACGTGACGCTGCAATGGCTTTGCTCGGCAACTACGACTACACAACCATCACGGACGAAACCTACAAAGCGGCACTTGGCTACGACTTCTACTTTACCGCCGTTAACGAGGGCGAAAGCTACGACGTTTACGTGTTTGGCAATGCCGACGACGGACATCAAATTGTAGCAATCAACAACACTTTGACGCACACCGAACGTACCACAAACGACGATGCAATCAAGGCAAAAACGGACGGTATTTCCGACGAAATCCTTGCAAAAGTACGCGGTTTGTCTCATCTCGAAAGCCAAGTTCTACAACTGGGCAAAATTGGAGATGTTACCCATATCGAAAACTTTACCTACGATATAGCCGACGACCACGGTGGCGAATTTGCTACCAACGAAGCGTACGGCACGGCACGTATTGCCAACGTTTATCGTAGCAACAGCGGTGCTATGGCAATTATCGCAACCTGCGACCCCGGTTCGTTTGGTACCTTAAAACTTATGGTTATCATCAACGATAACAAAATCGTTGCTTGGGATGTTATTGACGTTGGCAGTCACAACTTGTTTAATAGTAACTATGGCGAACAAAATCCACGTCCATACTACGGTAACGATATTTCTTCAATTACCAAACAAAACGTAGCAGGTGCAACCTATTCCGGTACCGCACTCTACAACATTATCGGTCTTTGTGCTTACTACGCACAATCAATCAGCAAATAAGGAGGGTTTAGGTTATCATGAAACTGAAAAGAGCAAAAGAAATCGCGCTTGACGGTGTAGTTCGTCAAAACCCCACCTTCAAGCTGGTGCTTGGCACCTGTCCCACTTTGGGACTTACAACTGCGGCAATATCTTGCTTGGGTATGGGCGCAGCAGTTACCTTCGTGTTGATTTTTAGCAATATCATCATCTCACTTTTACGCAACATCATCCCCGACAAAGTACGTATTCCTTGCTTTATCGTTATTATTGCAACTTTCGTTACTTTGGTAAGAATGTTTTTGGAAGCATTCGTTCCGTCGTTGTACGATAGCCTTGGCGTGTATTTGCCACTTATCGTGGTAAACTGCATCATCCTTGGCAGAGCGGAAAGTTTTGCAAGCCACAACCCCGTTGGCGAAAGCGCATTAGACGGTTTGTTTATGGGCATCGGCTTTACCTTGGCGCTTACGCTTATGGGCATTGTTCGTGAGTTTTTGGGCAATGCAAGTTTCTTTGGCGTGCAACTTTGGGATAAAAACGTATTTTCCATTGCATTTTTCTCTACAAGTGCAGGCGCATTTTTGACATACGGTTTGTTTATTGCGGGATTTACCGCAATCTACAACGCTGTGGAAAGAAAATCCAAGCTTGCTAAAGTTTCTGCATAGGAGGGCTAAAAAATGGATATTCTCGGTATTATCGTTGCGGCTTTGTTCTCGCAAAACTTTATTCTTGTAAAATTCTTGGGAATTTGCCCCTTCTTGGGAGTTTCCAAAAAGGTAGATTCCGCCCTTGGTATGGGTTTGGCGGTTACCGCCGTTATGGTTATAACCTGCGTTGTAACCTACCCGTTGTACGTTTTCTTGCTTGTTCCACTTGGTTTGGAATACTTGGAAATTTTGGTATTTATCCTTGTTATTGCCGCTCTCGTGCAAATGTTGGAAATGCTTCTCAAAAAGTTTTCCCCGGGATTGTACTCGGCAATGGGTGTGTACCTTCCTTTGGTAACAACCAACTGCGCAATTTTGGGTATTGCCGAAAACGTTATCGCAAAGGCTCCCACCGCTGCAGAAGCAGGATTTGTGCTTAACAAATTTATGTTTGGCGACTGGGCAACTGCGTATATGCAATATTCTATGGGCAGTGCAGTGCTTGCAGGTCTGTTCTACGGACTGGGCTTTACCCTTGCAATCGTGTTGCTTGCAGGTATTCGCCAAAAGGTAGATAAACTTGATATCGCAAAACCTTTGCGCGGTTTTCCCATCACAATGATCGTTGCTTGCTTTATGGCAATGGCATTTTACGTGTTCACGTTGATGGCGTAGGAGGTAGCAAATGATTAGTTTACTTTTGATAGGTCAATCTATCCAATGGGGATCTATTGCACTCGTCGTGGGTATCATGGCGGTTGTTGCCCTTGTTTTGGGCGCATGTATAATGCTTATTTCCCACGTGTGCTACGTTAAGGAAGATCCACGCATAAAGGAAGTAGAAAACTTTTTGGCAGGTGCCAACTGCGGTGCTTGCGGTTATGCAGGCTGTGCCGATTTTGCCAAGGCTTTGGTGGAAGGCAGTGCAGATTTATCTTCCTGCAAGGTAACAAACGCTCACGGCAAGGCGGAAATTTCCAACGTGCTGGGCGTTACAGTGGAAGGCTCCGAGCCTACCGTTGCCGTTGTGGCGTGCTGTGGCGGTAACCTTTGCACAGACAAGTACGATTATCAAGGCTACGGCGACTGCGTTAGTCAAAATATGCTTGCCGGCGGACGTAAAGCGTGCGAAGTTGGTTGCATGGGTAGTGGAACTTGCGTAAACGCTTGCCCCTATCACGCAGTAGAAGTGCAAGACGGCAAAGCTTTTGTAAAGCCGGATTTGTGCCAATCGTGCGGATTGTGCATCAAAGCCTGCCCAAAATCGCTTATCAAACGCGTTCCCACGTCGGCAAAAGTGTACGTTGCTTGCTCCAGCCAATGCCGTGGTAAGGACGTTATGAACGCTTGCAAAGCAGGATGTATCGCCTGCGGAAAGTGTCAACGCAACTGCCCAAGCGGTGCAATCATTTTGGTAAACAACGTGCCTGTTATTGACTACTCCAAGTGTACAAACTGCGGTTTGTGTGCCGAAGGTTGTCCACGCAAGTGCATCAAACACCTGCACGAAAACAATT
Source organism: uncultured Oscillospiraceae bacterium (assembly GCA_964506035.1). Lineage (GTDB taxonomy): Bacteria > Bacillota > Clostridia > Christensenellales > CAG-314 > Fimimonas. Next base: position 18,079 of record CAZDLE010000009.1, read on the forward strand.
AGTTGGCGGATTTTTTAACTAATCGTACGTTAGATAAGTGTTATACTCTGTCTTTCTAATACTCAACGTTAGATAAATAGCCTAAATTGTTGTGTTTTGGAACAAAAACTTTCCATGCCACAACGTTTGGAGCAAAACCAACAAAAACAATCATAGAACTCAACCACAAACGGTTGGGTTCTTTTGTTTTGCGCTTCGTTTCTTTGATTTGTGCCACAATGTGCATAAAAACAATCGTCTGCACAAAAAAACTACGATTTTTGCACGTATCACAACGAGACTAAAAAACGATATACGTAGGGAAGTGCTTGTTCCTTACAAAAAACGTATAATTGTGGTTTGCTTTTTACAATTTTTATTATCTAACTCAAGCATTATCAAATATCCCCTGCAATAATTGTCAAATAACTATGCAAAATACGTAAATTGTGGTAAAATGTAAAAAATCGTCGTGGATGCAATTTGTGTTGCGTCGGTGTAAAAACTGTATGCGTAGCAAACGTCAACTTTTTTTGACGGACGTTTTGCAAAAAATCACAATGCAAATTTTTGCACAGATTTGTTTTTTGCAATACGTATTGTTTTTTGCAATGCAAAACAATTTTTATAAATACGTATGGTCTTTTTTAGCACACAACCCAATTTTTGCAACCACAATAACATCAACAAAAGGTGCGAGGTAAAACAAATGTACAAATTTTTTGCTTATCTAAACAGAATGAAGTATATCAACCGTTGGTCGCTTATGCGTTCCACCGTTACGGAAAACATCATGGAGCACAGCCAACAGGTTGCCGTTATCGCTCACGCCTTGGCAATGATTTCTAACACCTACTTTGGGGGCAATTTGGATGCCAATTCCATAGCGGTAAAGGCAATTTTCCACGAAACCAGCGAAGTTATCACAGGCGATTTGCCCACACCAATCAAGTATTTTAACGAGGAAATCCGCAATTCCTACAAGGCGTTGGAACACTACTCCAACCAAAAATTGCTAACCTATCTTCCAAGCGAACTTTCAGCAAAGTATGCTAACGTTATCGACGTAGAAAAGGACGAAGAGTACCGCTACGTTAAATATGCCGACAAAATTTGCGCCTACCTAAAGTGCGTGGACGAAGTAAACATGGGCAACTCCGACTTTACTTCCGCAAAAAAATCCTTGCGTAAGGAAATTACCGAGTTCAACAGCAAGGAAGTTGACTACTTTATGGCGCACTTTGTGGAAGCGTTCAGCTTAACTTTGGACGATTTGCAATCATGATTGTTTTCGACAACGTAACCTATCGCTACCACTACGAGCAGTTTGAACTTTTCAAATCGCTAAGTTTTACTTTGCACGACGGTGTCAACACTATACTTTGTGGCGAGCAAGGTGGCAAAAGTTCCATTTGCAAACTTTTGTGCAACCAAATTGCTCCGCAAGGTGGCAAAATAACAATCGACGGCATACAATGCAACGCCCCACAAGATAACGGCGTACTTTGGCTCCCCAAAAATCCCACATTTTTTGCTAACCGTTCGGTTGCGTACAACGTCGCATATCCGCTAAAGGTGCGCAAAGTGGTAAAACAGCAACGAGATATCATTGCACGTCAACTTTCACAGCAGTTTGGCTTGCCTGCCAACGTAAAAGCAAAACGTTTAACAGAGGAGCAAAAACGCACGCTGGCAGTTGCACGTGGACTTACCGTCGAGCGCAAAGTGGTGCTTTTTGACGACTTTTTTGCAACAAAACAACATTTAACACAAATTTTGGAACTATTTCCCGATGCAATCAAAGTGGTGCTAACATCCAACACTTCGCTTGCCGTGGGCAACACCGTGGTTATCGACTGCGGAGAGTGTATCTTTCAAGGCGACGCCAATCAAGCAGTTGCCAAATGCGACGGAATAGTATCTATAATAAAGGAGCAATAATGGACGAAAGAGATATTTTCGACGAAGAGTACGATCGTATAAACGGTCAACAAAGCGATTTTAACTCGGCGTTTAACAACTGGTCTAACCACAACACCCAACCCCAACAACCCAAGCAAAATAAATCGTTACGCATTGTGCTAACCGCCGTTTTGATGGTATTTTGCCTTGTTTTTGGCTGGGCGCTTGGTTCCGTTACTTCTACCTCTACAACGCCGTCTACGGGCGACGTGCGAAAGGATGTTTTAGATAGCGTAATCGATTTTATGGATTACAACTTCTACCAAGATATCGACGAGGAAACTTGGCAAATGGCGGTGGAGCAGGCTGGCGTTGCTCTTTTGCAGTACGCAGGCGATCAATTTACCTTTTTGATGTCTCCGCAATCCTACTACGACTATCTAAACAGTACTACAACCACGGCTACCGCCGCATCCAACATGGGCGAGTTGTTTGGCATAACCTACTCCATGGCAGACAAAGGTATGACGGTTTCGTCGGTATCTACCGATTCGGCAGTGTACGGAAATTTGTACAAGGACGATTTGATTGTTAAACTTTCCAACATACAGGAGTATCAACCTATACGTAACTCTAACGGCGACCTTTTGGCAGACGTAAACGGCAATATGTTGGTAAAACGAGATGCAAACGGCAAACCTATCACAATAGCTTCCGCTTCCTATCCCGACGGTTACGTTTTGGAAGGCAAAACAACCACGGAAGTTGGCAAGTACCTAATGTTTGTGTATTCCGCAACCTTCCACGTTTTGCGCAATGGCGAAATTCAAACGGTTACCGTTGCACGCAACGCAATCGGTATCAACGAGAAAAAAACAGAGCAAAAACGCTACGATTTTAACTTTGTCGAATACTATTTTAGCGACGACGTAACCAACGTTTCTATCACAAACCAAAACGGTGCAGCAACCAACACCAAAACAGAGCGCGGTTTGGACAATTTGCCCAACAACACGGGCTACATCCACCTTACGCAGTTTGACGAAACAAGCGACAAAGAAACTTGCTATACGGAAATGAAAACGGCAATGGAACTGTTTGCAAAAAGTGGTTGCAAACGTCTTGTGCTGGATTTAAAGGGCAACCCCGGTGGCTATGTCAATTTGGCGGTAAATATCGCAGGATTGTTTATCGACAAAGATAACCTTTCCGCAAACGATCTAAACAAGGTAACAACCGACGTCAAAAGTGTTGCCAACAAAACAACGGTTTACGGCGATGGTCTTCTCGTAACCACGCTTACCGATCGTAACGGATACAATCAAAGTTACAAAATACCAAGTTCCTATCGCAACTACTTCAAAACGGAAGACGACGATAACAAAAAACGCATTATCGTTTGGACGGACGGTGGCAGTGCAAGTGCCAGCGAACTGCTAACAGGAACCCTTTTGGACTACGGCACGGCTGTGCAAATGGGAACAAAGTCCTACGGCAAGGGAATTGCCCAAACCATCGAAAAGCTAAACATAACGGGCAGTTATATCGATATCAACGGCATAGTGCACTCCAACGGTAATTGGGCGGTTTACTACACCTTTGCAAAGTACTACTCGCCTTTGGGCAAAAACATCCACGGCGAAGGCTACACGCCAATTGCCGATTACACCGCATCTACCTATGCGGATTTGGTAAACCTTGCAAATACCTACTGGGCAGAGTAGTGCATTATTTGACGTTGATTTGTCTCGAAAATTGCTAATCAACTTTGCTTGTATAAATATTGCTTTTTAACAAAGGTCTATATCAATGCTTGTGACACAGAAAAGTTGTAATTACTTGTGAGCAAACCAAAAAAAATCTTGTATGATAACGCAATTTATCAAACAAACTGCAATGTTTGTTAGCAATTGCAACAGAACAAAACTTAGCACGCGGCAAAATGCCATTTGCTGGGCTCACTATTAAAAGAAAAAATGACGGAAATTTTTCCGTCATTTTTTATGTAAAACTTTGCAACTATCAGTTTTAATGATGTAAAACTTGCTTCTTCGGCACTATTTATAGGGTAACTTTGTTTGTTGTTGTTTTTCAAACAAACCCGTTGCTACTTTGCCAAATACCAGTTGTCGTAAAAGTAGCACAGTTTGTGCTTGATTTCCGCCGTGGCGATGGCGTCCACAGGGGCAAAAAACTGCTTTGCACGCTCGGTGGGGCTGTCGAATGTGTACCCTTCGTCATTTTGATTTTTCAATCCGTCGGCAGACGGTGCGTCGTTTGGCTTGTCGGGCGTTTTGTCCGTACCTTTGGTGCCAAACAGATTTTGTGCAAAATTTATCACTGTGGGATTTGTCATCATTTGCAAAATTGCACCCGTTTTGTCTTCGTTGGTGGCTGTTGTGGAGGATAACTTTGCTACGCCGTCCAAAATATCTTTGGTTTCGTCACTCAAAAAGGGCGCAACGTCTTGCAATTTTGGTGATGATTGTTTGTTTTGCGAAAGCATCTGCCATGCAAAAAACAGCAGTGCCACGGTAGACCAGTTCAATTTGCGCTCCTTTTGATTTTTTTTAATAATCACACAGCCCTTCAACGCAAAGTCTTGCGTATCTCAAAATCGTCACGTTGCACGGCAAAACTTCTTGCAAATTTTCGTGTTGCAGGCAGATTTTACCAAGGTTGTTTTGTAATTATTACATTATATGCGGAATATATTTTACAGTGACAACATTTTTAGGAGATATCTATGGACGATCCACGCAACATTTTTGTAAGCCAACGGCAGGACTATCAACAGTCACATCAAACGCCAACTCAAAGTGGTGCAACGCAACAAACGGACACAGCCAATCCTCAAACGGAGGGCACAAAACCCACCGACACCCAAACGGAATACCAACAAAAGATAGAGGAAATGAAACGCCTTGCGCAAAAATATCAACGCGAGGGGGAAGGACAACTGGTAAAGGACATCATCTCGTCGGTGATTGAACAAAAGGCACGCGGGCAACTTACCAACGAACAACTGCTTACCTTTGCTAAGCGAATTACCCCCATGCTAAATGCCGATCAGCGCGACCGACTTAATCAACTTGTAGAACAATTGCTAAAGTTGTAAAAAGCTTGCCATGTCACAAAAAACAGCATACGTATGTGCTTTTTGTGACCAAAACAACGTTTTTACGTACTATTTTTGTGCATATCTACGGCAACACGCTTATTTGATTGCATAACTATCAATCAAAAAAGACCTTTTTGCCAACTGCGACGATTTAAGATGCTGTCAATTTTGACACAACCCAAAAATATGCTTGTGGAAAATCGTTAATCTAACCACAGCACCCCTATGCTGATATGTTCATAATTGTTATTCTTCTCAACAAAAAGCAAGGCTAACGATATTTTGTTAGCCTTGCTAAATTTTGTAAACTATTTCAAACTGCGCTTTGCTATTTATTGTGCAAATGAGCATGCGCCGTTTTGTGACGACAATTTTTATTGTTACTTTCGCGTATGCGATATCTACGCATATTGTTTTACCTATCAACTACGCTTTTCTGTTTCTTGCCCAGATGCGCATACGTTCGGCATGGTCGAGAATTTGTTTGCGCAAACGTATGGACGTTGGTGTAACTTCCACGTATTCGTCGTCGGTAATAAATTCCAAGCATTGTTCCAAACTTAAAATGGTTGGCGGAACAAGTTTCAACGCTTCTTCACTACCGCTTGCACGGTTGTTCGTTAGGTGCTTTGTTTTGCAAACGTTAACGGAAATATCGTCTTCACGACTGTTTTCGCCAACAACCATACCTGTGTACACAGGCACACCAACGCCCACAAACAAACGGCATCTTTCTTGCGCGTTAAACAATCCGTAAGCGGTGGTAACGCCGTCTTCAAAACATACCAAACTTCCGCGAGAGCGTTCTTGAACGTCCCCTTTGTACTCTTCGTAACCGTCAAACACGCTACTCATCACACCAAAACCTTTGGTATCGGTAAGCAATTCGCTACGATAACCAATCAAACAGCGTGACGGAATGCGAAATTCCAATCGGGTGGAACCTTGGTTGTCCGGCGACATATTTAGCAGTTCCGCTTTGCGTGCACCCAACTTGTTCATAACGCTACCAACGTACTCGGCAGGTACTTCCACCACAAGATATTCCATCGGTTCGCATTTTTTACCGTCAATTTCCTTAAAGATAACTTTGGGGCGCGATACTTGAAATTCGTATCCTTCACGGCGCATGTTTTCAATCAAAATGGAAAGGTGCAATTCCCCTCTGCCGTAAACCTTAAAGCAATCGGGACTTTCCGTTTCTTCCACACGCATAGATACGTTTGTTTCCACTTCCTTAAACAGTCTTGCGCGGATGTGTCGGCTGGTAACGTATTTGCCTTCCTTACCTGCAAAGGGACTGTTGTTTACCATAAACATCATTGATATCGTCGGTTCGTCGATATTTACAAAGGGCAGTGGTTCTACGCAATCGGGTGCGCACACCGTTTCGCCAATGTTCATGTCGTCGATACCGTTTATAGCAACGATATCGCCCATAACTGCACAGTCGCACTCTACGCGTTTAAGTCCTTCGTATTGATAAAGTCTCGATACCTTTGCCGTTGTAAAGCGATTTTCCTTGTGGCAAACGATAACTTGCTGTCCGTCGGCGATTTTTCCACGATTTACCTTGCCAATACCAATGCGTCCAATGTATTCGTCGTAGTCGATATTGCAAATAAGCAGTTGCAAACCGTTGTCTATCTCGCCAACGGGTGCGGGGATTTCCGTAAGGATTGCATCAAGCAATGGTGCCATGTTTGTGGACGGCTTGCCCAGTTTGTCCGTTGCCCAACCTTGCTTTGCACTTGCGTAGATAATTTTGAAGTCGAACTGTTCTTCCGATGCGCCCAACTCCATAAACAATTCCATAATTTGTTCGGTAAGTTCCAACTCGTCAAACTCGCCCTTGTCTATCTTGTTTACCACAACAAGCACCTTTTTGCCCAAACCGAGCGCTTTTTTCAAAACGTATCTTGTTTGAGGCATACAACCTTCTATTGCATCAACAAGCAACAAAACACCGTCCACCATGGACAAAATACGTTCCACTTCGCCACCAAAATCGGCGTGTCCCGGGGTGTCGATAATGTTGATTTTTGTGCCTTTGTAGTGTACCGCAGTGTTTTTTGCAAGGATGGTAATTCCGCGTTCGCGTTCGATGTCGTTGCTGTCCATAACGCGGTCGGCAACCACTTCGTTAGCGCGGAAAATGCCGTTTTGTTTTAGCAGCTGGTCCACCAGCGTCGTCTTGCCGTGGTCTACGTGAGCAATAATTGCAATGTTACGAATATCTTCTCTTACCATATCCTTCACCATCTAATGTGTTTTTGTATCGTTGTGTCAAAGTGCAAATAGTCGTGATAACAAATAATTTTTAGTTTTTAAGCGTTTTGTTAGAAACGGTAAATATCGTTGAGTGCTTTTCAAACACCTTCCGTTCCAAAACTGACTTGTTAAAACTTTTTTTGCAATATGCACTTTTTTTGTTTGATTTTTTTGCAGATGGCATCGCTTTCGACAAAATTCGCGCCCGCTTAGGCAAGCAAGTTTTACCTCAAACGCCTATCTGCTTTTTAACCTAACAATTATACAACCATATTGTATTGCCGTCAAACATTTGAAATAATCTAACAAAAAATTAGTTGCCAAGTCAAAAGACAAATTGTGTTGTCAAAAGGGCAAATATGTGATATGATATTTGCAATATCGGTGGTTGTTTTGGCAAACGAAATTTGCGCCTTTGCCAAAGGACTTTTTCAAAATGTAGCGTTTTTTGCTTGGCAGTTTGCCAATCTGCAACCAAGCTGCCGTTGTTTTGAACCCGAAAAACGTCAAGGAGTTACCTTTTATGATCAAATTTACCAACGGAACGCAAGCCAAACCCTTTTTGAAGGATTTGTACGGCAAACCAATGATGGACCAAATAACCCGTTACGACAACCTTATTTCTACCTTCAAAAAACAGTTTAACAGCAACTGGTGTTACGTTGCAACCTCCTCCGGTCGTATCGAAATAGTTGGCAACCACACCGACCACAACGGTGGCAAGGTTTTGGGATGTGCCGTTAGCTTTGATATTCTTGCAGGATTTATTCCATCCAACACAAACGAAGTGCGCATCAAAAGTGAAGGTCACCAAGATATGGTGTTTTCGTTGGATGATATCTACAAGGTAGACGGTGGCAGTATCGGTATGGCAAAGGGCGTTTTGGCGTACCTAAAGGATCACGGCTACAACGTTGGCGGATTTTACGCAAGTATGCAGTCAACTTTGCCCAGCGGTGTGGGAATTTCCTCCTCAGCGGCTTTCCAAAGCTTGATAGGCGCAATAGTTAGCCATTTGTTTAACGACGGAACAATCACTGCGGAAGTTATCGCGCGTGCAGGACAGTTTGCCGAAAACAAGTACTTTGGCAAGCCTTGCGGATTGCTCGACCAAGGCGTTATTGCCGTGGGCGGTGTTGTTACCATCGACTTTGCCAACGGTTTCGACGCCAAACCTATTGATGCTTTGCCCGTTGGCTACGACTTTGTGCTTATCAACACAGGCGGAAACCACGCAACGCTAACCGATCACTACAAAGCCATCACCGACGAAATGCGTGCCGTTGCCAACCACTTTGGTTGCGACAGACTTATCCAAGTGGACGAACAAAAATTCTTTGAGCAGTACGACGATATCGTGCAAACAATAGGGCTTCGTCCTGCTTTGCGTGCAAAACACTTTTTTGAGGAAAACAAAGTGGTGGAAAATGCAATCACGGCACTGCAAAACGGCGATATGCCCACTTTTGTTGAGATGGTAAACAAATCGGGCGATAGCAGTCTAAATCAACTACAAAACTGCTCCGTTGGTGCGGACGATACCGTCATTCCCGATGCAATCGCGCTTGCTCGCAAAATCTGCCCACAATGCGGATGTCGCGTTCACGGTGGCGGATTTGCCGGAACAATTTTGGCAGTGGTGCCAACCGAGCAAACGGAAAACTTTGCAACCCAAATGCAACAAGTTTACGGACCAAACACCGCCTACGTGCTAAAGGCGCGCAAGTTGGGTGCAACGGTACTGTAAGCCGAGTGGCATATCGTAGGTTAGACGTTCGATTGTTTAGATATCGCGCTATTGGCAACAATCATAACGTAGCAAAGACGTAGATTGTTTGCAAACGGTGGCGACTTGCAAAAAAACGTTCCCCTAACCTTTGTTAAAGTGACAATTGACTTTGCAAGGAAATTGCAATGTCTCAAAAAATCGACTACGTTGTAACTTTTTTGTGACCAATCCAGCAAAATGGTTGTAGTTTTATATCAAAAATCGCAAAATAACGAGTTCTATAGCAAAAAGAACTCGTTATTTTTTCATTGTTATAAAAAATATGCACAAAATTGTTGCATTTATTCGACATAGTGATATAATTGACTTACAATTTAGTAACTTTTTGAGTTGGTTGCAAAAAAAATCATCAAAAATGTTATAGTAGTGGTCGCAAAAAAGTGGCAAAAACGGCACTTTTTGTGAACGGTGTGGATAGTTTTTTCTCAAAATTGTTGCTATTTTGCCTAAGGTATGTTAATATAGAAAAAAAGCACGGGGGGGGGGTGCTTCTAAAAGTGCCCACCGAAATACCTTTCCGCTCAGGACTTAAATTTGCAAAATTGTAACAAAACGGTGCAAATTTTTGTGTATTTTGTTTGTATGATCGACTGATGATACAAGTCCCGCAATTTTTCTTGCGGGATTTTTTTGTACAAACTATGCAAATTGTGCCTGCATTTTAGCAGGCTTTTTTTGTACGTGGCGGTCTCGCAAATACTCGGCAATTTGCAACCGAGCGTCGTTGCGTTTTTGCCGTATTTTTTTACACGCGCACGCGCGTGCGTATCTTTATACTATTTTGCAAAAAGTGGAAATTTATTTTGATCTTTCGATACTTAATCGTATCGCCAACAAATATCAAAGGAGGAACATCCAAAATGGACGAATTACTACAAGTCGTGATTGTGCTATTCATGTTCTTTATGTGTATTCTTTGCGTGTTCGCAGTTGTGGTTATCGTTAGAGATATCGTTCGCGAAGGCTTGCGCAACGGCAAAAAGGGCAAGGGGGGCAAACAGTCTGACGAAAGCGACGACGACCAACCCGCTCCGAGCCGTATCGAGCAACCCGTTTATCAGCCTGTAACGTTACCCATGTCGCAACCGGTGGCACAGCCCGTTGTAGAACCTGTTGTCGAACAACCCGCCGACCAAGTTGTGGCAGTTGTGGCAGACGACGATTCCGCAGCGGTAACTTTTAGCCGTGTTACGGTTACCATGGAAGAAAAGTACGCAACGCTATCTACCGAGTTCAAACGTTACTTCGACGAGATTGCAAAGCACACCTTGGCAAAGGAAGGCGTAAAGGAACTACGTCGCACCTCTTCCTACGACTATAAAATCGGCTCCTACCGTGTTTTGCGTTTGATGATCAAGCGTGGCGAAATCGTTTGCGAGTTTAGTTTTATCGATAACGAATTCAACAACTACGCAACGGAATCCAACGTTCGTATCAAGCAAGCGGCAACAACCGTTCGCGTTAGCGAAGCATCCGCCGTGGGCGTCGTTAAGGACGGTGTCGACCTTGTTTGTCAGCAAATCGAACAAGACAAGGAACGCAAAAAGAGACTTGCTCGCGAAAAACGCAAGGAACGTCGCAAACAATCCAAAGACGAAGAGGACCAAACGGACGAAAATCCCAAGCAATAGCGCGCAAGCGTTTTTGCTAATTTGCAAACATAAAGGTGCAAAATGAAAAACAGTGCAAAAAACAATCCAACGGTAGCGGACGTTCTGCGCAAAGTGGGGCACGTGCTGGGTATTGCATTGTGCGTGATACTTGCATTGATGTTGGTGCTAAACTGCGTGCTTATCGTTAGCAGTGCAGTAAACCCCAACAAAGTACCCTCCATTGGCAACTACTCGCCACTTATCGTCTTGACGGAATCCATGCATCCGCAAATAAAGGCAGGCGACCTAATTTTGTGCAAACACGTAAACCAATCGCAAGCAAGTCAACTAACGGTGGGCACGGTAATTTCCTTCTACGATCCCGACGAAGGTAGTTCGGCAGTTGTAACGCACAAAATCATCCAAGTGCTAACGGACGACCAAGGCAACGTTTCCTATGTTACCCAAGGCGTAAACAACAACATTCGCGACCGCTTGCCCGTTCCGTCTGCCAACGTTATCGGCGTGTACACCGGCGTGCGATTTGCCTTTGTTGGCAAAGTGGTGATGTTTGCGCAAACCACCGTGGGACTTGTCCTGTTTGTGGCGGTGCCCGTTTTGGCATTTGCAGTTTGGATGGTGCTTTCCCACCGAAAAACAACTGCGCAACCAACCGACCAATCCTTGCAACAGGAAGTAGACCGTTTGCGTGCCGAAGTGGAAAACTTGCGTTCACAAACCAACCCCAAGGACAATCCAACCGACAACCCGTCGGACGAATAGTTATTTCAAACAACCAAA
>CAZDLE010000010.1:0-28658 GCA_964506035.1 uncultured Oscillospiraceae bacterium
AGTGCGCTACCAAACTGCGCTACACCCAGATGCTTGAATATAATACTACAATTTTCAAAAAAAAGCAACTGCTTTGTGCTAATTAGTTATCAACATTTTTGTTTTGTTAGTAGATGAGAGCAGTATTATCCTGTTGCATAAATTTGTTTACGTTATGTTCTTTTCCACATATTCATCAAAATCAGCACAACCTGCAACATCTTGGTCTTTGGTAGAATAACTATTATTTTATAAAAGGTAATCAATAATTATCTTTTGCTTTCGTTTTAACAGAGGCTGCAATTGCACACAACTTTTTCCGTTTTTGCAGATAAAAAGATTCTACAATAAACATTGGAAAAATGAATAACACGCCAACATTTGACAAAGAGCAAATGAAAATCATATAAAGTTTTCCAAATGAAAGATAAATGCCCTTTGTTTTGTAGATATTACGTACCGCTCGCCGTTGATTTACTAAATATAATAGGGTTACGCCAACAAAAAAAACCACGAAGTAGCTATGCTTCGTGGTTTTGTGATTTTGTTGGTTGTATGCTAAATGGTAAGAGAAAACTTTCCACACTTGGCAAATCATTCATCTGTTGAGTTGTTCGTTCTATGCTAAATATCGAGAGAAAACCGTTCACCACAAACATGACGTAGAACCACTATTTTTGACTATTAAAGTGCACTATTGGGTGACTTTAAGCAAGCTTTCGTAGCGGTCGTCGCCGTCGGGGAAGACGGTAACGATATTTTTGCCTTTGTTTTCGGGAAGTTGTGCAAGGCGTTCGCACACAACGATATTTGCGGCGGAGCTGATTCCGCAGCAATAGCCCAGTTTTTTGTTAAGTTCCAAAAACTTGTCCATTGCTTGGTCGTCCGTTACAAGTTGAACGTCGTCTACCAGTTTTTTGTTATACAATTTGGGAACAAATCCCGCGCCGATACCTTGGATTTTGTGCGCGCCCTTTTCGCCACCGGAAAGCACCGAACTGCTTGCAGGTTCCACGCCCACGATTTTGCACTCGGGAAATGCTTCCTTTAGACGTTTTGCAGTGCCGATAAGCGTTCCGCCTGTGCCAACACCGGCAACAAAGATATCTACACGTTCAATTTGTCCTGCGATTTCCTTACCGGTGGAAAGATAATGCGCGGCAACGTTTGCTTTGTTTTCGAACTGCTTTAGCCACACGTGATTTGCGCTTTGGCTGAGCATTTGAGCCATATCTACGGCACCTTGCATACCAAGTGAACCTTCGGTAAGCACCAGTTGTGCGCCCAAACCTTGCAACAGGGTTTTGCGTTCTACCGACATGTTGTCCGGCATGGTCAAAAGCACTTTGTAACCCAGTTGTTTGCCTATATACGCAAGACTGATACCCATGTTTCCGCTGGTTGCTTCCACAATGGTATCGCCTTGGTGCAAAACGCCCTCCTTTTGAGCTTGCAAAATCATGGCAAGCGCAGGACGGTCCTTGATGGAACCGGTAACGTTCATGCTTTCCTGCTTAAAAAATATGTCCGCATCAAAATCTTCTTCGTAGGGCAACAAAGGGGTGTTGCCTATGCCAAGCGGTGTTGCGTTTTTGTAAAATTGCATGGTAAAATCCTTTACAAAATGATATTTACAAGTCTTCCGGGGATAACGATAACCTTTTTGGGGGTTGCGCCGTTAAGTTGTTCGGCAACTTTTGCGTCGGCAAGCACTACCTTTTCAATTTCCGCAACGGACAAAGTTGCATCTATCGTGATACGTGCCTTGGGTTTGCTGTTGAACTGAACCAGCATTTCCACTTCGCTTGCCTTGGTTGCTTTTTCGTCGCAAACGGGGAATTTTTCCGTCACGATAAAGCTGTCGTGTCCTGTTTGATGCCACAATTCTTCGGCAAAGTGAGGAGCAAGCGGACAAAGCATTTTTAGCAAATCGTCCACTGTTTCGCGGTAGAGTTGAGCGTTTTTAACTGCTTGACCGTCGTACTTGGCAATGGCGTTTACCAATTCCATCATGCGAGCAACCGCCGTGTTAAAGGAAAACTCGGGGTAGTCGTTATCTACCGCCTTGATCGTGCAGTGACGTGCGCGGTTAAGTTCCTTTTCGGCAGAGCCAAACTCCGTTGTGGTGGGGTAGTCGCCGTAGGCAGAAAGGGCAAATCTTTCCACACGGTCCAACCATTTGTTGAGCGCCTTGATACCGTCGTCCGACCATGGACCACCTTCGGTATACTTAAATCCAAATGCAAGGTAGCATCTAAACACGTCGGCGCCGTAGTTGTTTACGTATTCGTCGGGACTTACAACGTTACCGTGTGATTTACTCATACGGTTGCCGTCCGGTCCCAAAATTACGCCTTGGTGAACAAGCGACTTGAATGGTTCGTCAAAGTGAACGTAACCCATATCGCGCAGTGCTTTTGTGATAAATCTTGCGTACAGCAAGTGCATGCAAGCGTGTTCCGCACCGCCAACGTACTTATCTACGGGCAACATCTTGTCAATCCAAGCAGTGTCCCACGGATTTTTGTCGTTGTGAGCATCGGGGTAACGAAGGAAATACCAACTACTGCAAACAAACGTGTCCAAAGTGTCTGGATCGCGAGTAGCTTTTGCTCCGCATTTGGGGCAGGTTACGTCGTGAATAAACTTTTCGTGCTTGGCAAGAGGGCTTGTTCCGTCCGGCTTGAACTCTACGTCGTAGGGAAGTTGTACAGGAAGATTTTCGTCCAACACTTCGCCACAATGCGGGCAGTGAATAACGGGAATAGGAGCACCCCAGTAACGTTGACGAGATACCAACCAGTCGCGCAAACGATAATTCGTTTTAATTTCGCCGTCGCCTGTTTTGGCAAGTTTTTCCACAACGGCAACGCGACCTTGTTCGCTGGTCATACCGTCAAACTCGCCACTGTTTACCATAATTCCGTATTCGCAGAAGGGCAAACTGTCGTCCACGTCGGGAGTTGCGCCTTTTATAACTCTGTTGATGCCCAAATTGTGCTTTTGAGCAAACTTGTAGTCGCGTTCGTCGTGGCTGGGCACGCCCATAACGGCACCCGTTCCGTAGGAAGCAAGAACGTAGTCGCCGATCCAAATTTGAACCTTTTGTCCGTTGATGGGGTTGATTGCGTAAGCACCGGTAAACACACCTGTTTTTTCCTTTGCGGTGGAAAGACGTTCGATTTCGTTGGTTTTGGCAACTTCGTCGCAGTAGGCGTTTACTTGGTCGAGATATTCCGCAGTGGTGATGCGTTTTACAAGTTCGTGTTCGGGAGCAAGCACAACGTAGGTGCAACCAAACAGGGTGTCGGCACGAGTGGTAAACACTTTGAAACTTCCGCTACCGTCTGCCAAGTGGAAGACGATTTCGCCACCGACGGACTTGCCAATCCAGTTGCGTTGCATTGCTTTGGTTTTTTCCGGCCAGTCCAGTTTGTCCAAATCGGCAAGCAATTCTTCCGCATAGGCGGTAATTTTAAAGAACCATTGGGTTAGATTCTTTTTTACAACCTGACTATCGCATCTTTCGCAGTGTCCGTCGATAACCTGTTCGTTGGCAAGCACCGTGTTGCAACTGGGGCACCAGTTAACGGGTGCGTTTTTGCGATATGCCAAGCCGTGTTTGTACAGTTCGCAAAACAACCATTGCGTCCAACGGTAGTATTCCGGCGAGCACGTGATAATTTCGTGATCCCAATCGAACATTGCACCGATATTTTTGAGTTGTTCTTCCATAACGGCAATGTTGTGGTAGGTGGAATCTTGCGGATGTACACCCGTTTTGATAGCGTAGTTTTCCGCAGGCAAACCAAACGCGTCAAACCCCATGGGCTGGAACACATTTTTGCCTTTCATTATTTGGTAACGAGCGTAGCTATCCGTCAAACCGTAGTTGTACCAGTGGCCAATGTGCAATTTTGCACCGCTTGGGTAAGAAAACATTTCCAAAACGTAGTGTTTGTTATCCACGTCCTTTTCGTTGAAGGAATAAACCTTTTGATCGTTCCAAAGTTGATTCCATTTTTTCTCTACTTGAATTTTATCCATAGATGGGCCTCTCAAATAAAATATATAACGATTGTACCGCAACGGCACAAAAATGTCAATAAAACAAATAGATTGATAGGAAAAATGGTAAGTTATAGAAAAATAAGTACATAAAGATAGTAGGACGTGCAAATATTGGGAAACGCAACAAACGGTAACAACGTTGTATGTTCATTTCGGTGACAGTAAACCACAGCCCTACCATAGCGCAAAGCCCTAATTTGCCATTTTGCAAAAAAAAAGCCACCCAAAGGGTGGCAACGATTGTTGAATTGTGATAGGTTGCGTATTAGTAGCAACGATTTAGATAATTCTGCACTTGGTTCAATCTTTTACGTTACGGTTTGACGGATTATTTTAGCGGGACCAGTTTGCCATTTTCGAAATAACACAGTGAAAGTTTGTCGGCAATGGCGTTGTAGGTTTCGTCAAAATTGGCGCCCAGCGTTTTGTAGCTGTGGCTGTCACTGCTGATTGTTACGTATTTTCCGCCAAAACTTGCATACACCAGTGCCATTTTGGGGCTTATCATGGTTTCGGTGGCGGGAGTAGCATTCGCCCACCTAAGTGTTGCGGTGTTCAGCTCCGGTACAATACCCTTTTGCACACAAATACGCAACGTTTCCGTTAGATATTCGTCGTCGGGCTGGTAGTCGGAGTGGTACTTTTTGGGCATATCGGCATGACCAAGCACGTCGAACCCGCCAAACTGCACCATTGCACGAACTTCCTGATTGTACAACTTTTCGTACTGCTGATGCGTAACGTGGTCGCCCACGTTTGCATAGTCGCAGGGGTAATGCACCGAGCCGATTATCATATCCGGATGCAAACTGCGCAAAAACGCAAGCTCCTTGGGGTGACGGTTAGGACTGCCCATTTCGAAACCAAGCAACAATTTTATTTGGTCGCCATACTTGGCAACAAGGCTGTCGAACTCGCGCTTGCGACGTTCAAACGGAAAGGTATCGAAGGTGTTGTGGACAATTTCGATATGGTCGGTAAAACACAAAACGTCGATACCTTTTTGGATGGCACTTACAACGTTTTTCTCCATGGTGTTTTCGGCGGGGTTATCAAAACTGTAGTTTGTGTGGACGTGCAAATCGCACTTTTGGATTGTTTTCATGCTAACAATTTTAGCACTACAGTGGCGGTTTGTCAACGAGAGATAATCAAAATAACAACCTTTTGCGACGTTGGTTTTGCAAAATATTTTAGCAAAAGCTCAACTGCATTGTGGAAAAACATTTGTTAGAATCGACGTGTTATTTTCAGCAAGTATCGCCCGAAATAAACACTATTCATATCGCAAACCGCAACACAAAATGCACAAAAGTCGGCGTTAAATATCTCATTTTAGCACTTTAAGTATCAGTTTTGTGCAAATTAGCCGTTTAGTAGTTTCTCCCAGCCGATAGATTTTATCACAGCCTGTTCCTGCACAACGCTGTTTAGCAGTCGTCGGGGCAAATCAACGTTTTGTTGCAAAATGGTGGGATACAGCGCATAGGGAAACGGGTGGGAATACTTGTCGTTGCCCACCTCGATTGTAAAGGCAGGAATTTTTAGTTTTTCGATACACCAATCCTTGTATCCGCCAACGCTTCCGCCGTCACCCACCACGGCGTAGCCGGTATACTTTGCAATGGCTTTTGCAAGTCGTTCGTCGGCAAAACGACGATGTCCTTTTTGACCAAAATCCCAGTAGATTTGTTCCCCTTTTAGGTGGTACGATAGCGTTACGCAAGGTTTGAGACGTTGAGTAAACTCTGCAAGGCAACGCGCTTCCGCAGTGGAAAACGGATGTTTGCCAACGTAGTTTTGTGCGCCTTTGCAAAAGGTATTTTGCGCGCCCTTGGACCACTTTGCGTCAAAATTGACGTTTACGTCCACCCCTTCGGCATTGGCTTTCCACAAGGAAAAATCCCTACCGCCGTTTATGGCAACGAGATTTTGGCGCAGTTGCTTATCTTCGATCCAACCGACACCCTCTTGGCAAATACGAACACCGTCGGGATTGGCCATGGGAATAAAATATATTCCGCCGTCCATACGCAACTGTGGATTTTTTACAAGATGTTTTGCCAGCCCCACCACCAGCAACGCCGTTAGATGTTCGCGCGCATGCATCGCCCCTTGCACAATCATGCGATAGCCATTTTTGTTGCCCACAAAAATATAGGGTATTTGTTGTTTTAGAGTGCTTTCACCAACGATACCCGTTTCTACCCCACTTTTGCAAAACAGCTGAACTTCGTGCAACAAATCCATATATCCAAACACAAACCACACCTCGCGGATATATTGTATGCACCACCCCACCGCTTTGTGCAATTTGTCGAAAAAAGACCTTTTTGCCAGTGCCGAAAAGTAATACGTTTATTGGGATTTGCCACAACGATTGAACTTTGCCACTTTGCTTTGATTGATACACCCCAAAACAAACTGCGACTTGCCGTTTTGGCATCTTGTTTTTTCGTTTCGTTTTGATTGATTAATACCTAAGCTCTACACTTCAGCAAAAGAACGCTATTTTGCAACCATTGGCTATAGTCAAAAAAAACGTTGCCAGTTGATTTGCAATTATACAATCATTGATGAACCAAGACGCCTTTTACCACCGTTTTGTTGCAAAAAGCACCGTTAACGCCTACAAAAGTGAATGTTTAACGGTCACTTTGTGTGCAAACATAACTCCGTCAACTTGCCAAATGCACGCGCCTTTAGGTATACTTCGCGCGTGACGACGTTGCCTTCGCGAATCATCAACTCGCCCAAAAAGTTGAAAACGTTTTTATCTACCACCTTGCCTACCAAAAAGGAGAAATCTCCGCTTTTGCGTTTTGGTGCAACGATAGGCTGAGCAGTCGCCGATTGCGTCACAGCGGTTTGTTTGGGTTGTTTTGGCTTTTTGGGTTTGTTTGTTCGCACCGTTATTATATCATTGTTGGCAACGATTTTAGAAAGCGCAACAATATTGCCATTTGCCAAAGTTAGACTTTTTAGTTTGAACGTAGACGTTATTTCCGCATCTTGCAACAATCCAAGCAGTTTGCCGTCGGTGTCGTACACCTGCTTGCCAATTTCCAACGCGGGCAAAAACTCGTCTTGCACAAGGTTGGCAAAAACACCGTCCGCTTTTGTTTTGACACGGTCGGCGCGCCACGTTTTTCCGTCAATTTTTAGCATGCAGGGTTGTCCCTTTTGCCAGCAAACGCAGTCAATTTCCCCACGTTCGCACTGCTCGTCCGTTACGATTTTAGATAAAATCCAACTAAGTAGCATATCTTCCCCCTTTTTGTACAATATGCCGTAACTATCGCTAAAATACCAACAGTTCCGTTAGCACGACTTTTTTTAACAATCCAACGGCAAATCTTCAACACAATAACCGTTTTATGCTTGTCAAAATGGCAATAATATAGTACAATGATTTTGTAATAGGCAATTGTGCCAATATCTAAAAAGGAGAACCACTATGATAACGAAAGACATGCGCATTATCGACGTTTTGCAAATTAAGCCACAAGCCGCAGCAGTTTTTTCCGCATACGGAATGGGATGCATCCACTGCCTTATGGCTCATCAAGAAACCGTTGAAGAAGCAGCAGCTGTTCACGGCGTAGACGTAGACGTTATGCTTGCACAACTCAACGCGTAGTTTGCACGAACGACACGCAAATATTTGCACACGAAGGGAAAATTGCAACGTTTTCCCTTTTTTTGTTGCATTTTTGACCTTTTGACGCCGTAGTTTTCACAAATCAACATCACGCAACGATGCACCGCTTTGTTTGAACCGTGATACTTTGGATATCTTTTGACTCCTTTTGCCCTTGCCGTACCCATATCGCCAACGATACGCCGCTTCAGTTTGAGATTTTTTGCTATTTTTGTGCCATTTTGATGCCACAATTTATACAAATCGTCTTTTTCCATTGACGGGCAAGCGGAAAGGTTGAGTAGCTTACAAATATTTTTTGCAAACAATCGGCTGTTTAGACATCAAACTAACGGTGCTTGCGCAAATCGTCGGGTGTTTGGTGAAATCACCAGCAGTTTTTTGGCAAACATTTGGCAGTTTTCGGTATCGACCAAAGTCACCACGCTACACAAATAGGCGTTTGGAATGCAAAATCTTCGCCATTTTTGCTCAATCAGGTCACTGCCGTTATTTTATCCTTGCCAAAAGTGAAGGGTTGTGTTATAATTATTTAGTTATGATTGGATACGATTTTGACGACACCATAATAAAAGGCAACTGTTGGCGCAGTTTTTATTTCTACTGCCTGTTGCACTTTCCGTATATTGCACTGCTTTTGGTCGTGCAAGTGTTTTTTGCGCTTTTTTACGTGTTGCACCTTATCGACAATCGCAAATTTTCGTCGGTGATGAGCTGGTATTTGGTATTTATCCCCCACAAAGAAAAGGTTGTGGAGCGTTTTTGGGACAAAAACCAAAAGCGTGTTAAAAAATGGTATCTCGACCGCCACCAAGACGACGATTTTGTTATTTCCGCATCACCGCGTTTTTTGGTTGAACCAATGTGCAAACGATTGGGAATCAAATGTATTGCATCGGAAATGAACATCCACACCGGACAATACGTTGGCCCCTACTACTACGGCCCCATGAAGGTTTACGCCTACGAAATGCACTTCAAAAACGCCCCGCTAAAAGCCTACTACAGCGACTCCTTTACGGATACGCCCATGTGGAAGATTTGCGAGGAAGGCTGGCTTGTGGAAGGGGAAGAAGTCACGTTGTGCTACAAAAATGGCGAACCGCTGGAAGCGTACCAACAACACAAACGCAAAAAATATTGGAGATTGTAAAAAACGGTAAAAACACACAAATCAATGCTTAAATTCCAATTTTATACCAATTAAAAGCATCTTGAAAGGCACCCTGTATACAGGGTGCCTTTAGTTATTGATGGACAAATTGCGTTGGCGCAATCAAAAAGGGTAAACAATTTAGGTGTCCTCGACATTTTTGCTATTAATAAATTTCGTTAGTTGTAATCAGAAAACAAAAAAAACAAACAACCGCATTGTGCTTGATAACTTACCTCATCCACCGCTCTTGCACCATCTATTTTTGTGGTATTCGTCGAATCCTTTCCGCAAAATCCGTTTACTAAAAGCGTTTTATATTAGAAATAATCGTGCGCGGCTGAGTTTTTATATCGTAGTCTTCAACAAAATAAATATCTTCCGTCCACTTTTCGACGGCAAGTTTTAGATTATCTCTATTTTTGTTTTGTTTAACAAAGTATGATAGATAATCCAGCACCTGCTGTTTTGTCATAATGCCGTCATGAATAATTCTTGCCAAAATATATTGTCTTTGCTTTGTTGAATAGTCGTTGTTTTGATTGACGTTGTAGCCAAACAAATGCAAAGGGCTTTCCATAGCCAACTTATTCGGCGAATACGAACCATCGCTATCGTACAGCCTAAAATCGCCAAACAACAGCCCATAGTATTTTCGATATTTATCAAACAAATCGTGCGAAAGCAAAAACTTGCGACAAACCGTGCAATACTCTGCATTTATTTCCACTTCTTTATCGGCAAGATCGTGCAACTTTGCCGTTACGGAAATTGTATCGTGATGTTTTCTCTTGCACAAAATATTGCCTTCGTAGATATACAGCGTTTGCGGATTGGTTTGTTGTTCCATTGTCAAGTGAAATTGACTATTTACAAACGAATTATAGAAGTTGTCCACATCATCCTTATCAACAAACAACATTTTTGCCGAGGTCAAACATTCATTTCCTTCTTTAATAATAACTTTAGCCCACTCAGCTTCCGTACCTATAAAGCAGACGTTTTTTAATTTACGACAATTGTTAAATGCGTGATGGCTTACTTGTTTTATTCCCGATTGAATAACGATATTTTCAAGACTGACGCAATCGCTAAAAGCAGAAGGTGCAATAACGTCTATATTGCCGTTGATAACAACGTTATGCAGGCTGGCACAACCGCCAAATGTTCTGGATGCAATGTTTTTTACACCATATGGAATTGTTATATTTCTTAAATTACTACAATATCGAAATGCACCTTTGCCAATGCTTTTTATCGATTTTGGTATGGTTATGTTTTTAAGCGTGTAGCACCCTTGAAATGCCATATTTCCTATTTCTTGCACACTTTCGGGAATTACCACTATTTTTAATTTTGTGTATCCGTTAAATGCTCCATCGCCGATTGTTACAACGGGATATCCTTTGTGCATCGATGGAATTGCAGCCATTGTACCGTATACACCACTAAAACTTTTTGGCGCAGAAACTTCGTATCCATTGCCCCTTGTTACAAGCTCGTATTTTAACCAATCGCTAAATTGCATTGTTGTCCTCCGCACAAAACCTTTGTTATTTGATAGCGCCTATAACTGTTTTTTCTATACAAAAAAACTTTAATTTGATCGGTATAGTTATGTTCTATCTACCCAATCTGCCACCAAATGCCCGTTCGCACAACTGCTCGATATAGTCCAATTTGATCAGGTCGTTTTTCCACTGTTGAGGGATAGCATTATAACCGTAAACCGCACCAGCAAGCCCGCCTGCGATAGCTGCAGTAGTATCGGTATCGTCGCCCAGATTTACCGCCTTAAGCACGCAATCGCCGTAGGTATCTGTTGACATCAAACACCAAAGTGCAGCCTCAAGCGTATTTACAACATAGCCATCGCTAAATATATCTTGTTCAACAACTAATCCATCGCAACTATCTACGTTCAACTTTTTGTACATACAATCAAAGTGTGTAAACTCAGTGTTATTTTTGTAGTAATCACGTGCTTTTTTCAGACCGCAACGCACGATCTCTTGTTGATTATCGCAGCTGTTCGACAACAATATTTCCCACAGAACGAAGGCGTAAATTCCGCATGCCATTTTTGCTCGCTTGTGCGCATGAGTAAGTGCAGATGCCAGCTCAATGATTTCAATCTTTGTTTTTGTGTTTGTGTCTAACAAAAAAGTATACAAGACAAACGGATGTATTCTCATTAACGAACCGTTACCATTTGCGTTTTCGTCTACAAGGCCGCATTCCCTCCACGATATTTGCTCTTTTGTATATCTTTCGATGGCAATGCTGCAAGTGTTGCCGACATCAAACATCTCACCAGTTGGAGTAAAATCATCGTTGTAGTACCACCGCGCAAAATTTATCATAACCTTGTCAAAGTTTAGTTTATCTGCGCCAAAAGTGTCCAATGCACACAACGACATACTTGTGTCATCCGACCAAGCCCCCCTTGGCACAGGATAGGTTCCATAGCCTGTCATGGTTGTGACGGGGTGCTGATCCAGATCCTCACGAGATACAAATTCGACAGGTACACCCAATGCATCGCCAATTGCGTGCCCAACCACAACGGCTCTAAATCTTTCTTTCATAATGTTTTTATCCCATAAATAGAAGTTTTGTACTGTTAAGCACAAATTACCTGCAGGTAACGGATGTCACACGATATCATCAACTTTAAGTTTAGTGGATTGTGGCTTATTTGTGACAGCAAGAACCCACAAAAAGAGTGCGTGCGCGCATTTGCTTCGCGAAAATTTTAGCAGAAGATCCACTCTAATATTTTTATGACTAACAAAACTATGATTAACTTATTTATGATTGATTGTTTTGAAGTGTTGCCACAATCGTCGCCAACGTCTTGAGTGTTTGAAGTTGCATCTTCCGACGGACTAATTACTATGTTGTAGAACGCATCGTCTAGCCAATCGTGATTTCCGTTTCCATTCCAATCCATGGCAATCCTCCTTTGGTGTTTTGGCAGCATCAATAAATTTTTGATAACTTTAGATGTTTGACTTGTAGCGAAACGTTATCTATAACTACTTAATGCAAACTGAAATGTATTGGAAAAGGTTTTAATCAGAAAAACTCACATTCCGCTACGTGTCAAATACAACTACATCGTGTCTTCCTAACGACAAAAACATTATATCACAGCTTTTGGACATGTCAACATCCATATTTTTTTGTCATTTATGCGATATTTGCTTTTTATTGCCAAAAAAATAAAGATTCTACCCTGCAAAAAGTTGTGGTATAATATAAAAATTGCTGTTTGATAAAAAATAGCTGGTTTGCAAAAAAAACTTAAAAATAAAATATGCTGCAATAGATATTCAACCTACCACAGTATACAAATGAATTGTCCGTCTGTTGTTTAGATATTGCTGTATTCCAACTCCCCCGATTCCGCAACAATTTGCTCGTGGGTGTAGGGGTGGGGGAAGGAAAGTTTGGTGCAGTGCAGTTGCACGTTGCCGAGGGTTTTTGCGCCATACAAGGCGTCGCCAACTATGGGATATCCCATTGCCGAAAGGTGCGCGCGCAGTTGATGCGTTCGCCCGGTGCCAAGGGTAAGTTGCACAAGTGTAGTATCATTATCGTGGCTGATTGCCGTGTAAAATGTTAGTGCGTTTTTGCCCTTTTCGTCCACCACCGTTTTGCCGTTTTGTCGAGATAGCGCAAAATCTATTTTTCCGCTACCTTGCAAAACGCCTTCCACTTGTGCGACGTAGGTCTTTTCAATCTGGTGGCGCAGTTGCATTTCGTTCAGTTTTTGGGCTGTAATTTCATCCAGAGCACCCAGCACAAGCCCGTCGGTGGTTTTGTCCAGTCGGGTGATGACGTGCAGTTGAAAATCCTTGCCAAAGGACGTTGCCAACATGTTGCCAAAAGTTTCGTCGTGATGTTTCAAATCGGGATGTATCGCAACGCCGTAGGGTTTGTAGGCTATGTAAAGATAGTCGTCTGCGTACAAAATTTGGGCAGGTTGTTGCGCAAAAGTGGGTGTTTGCAACCTTTGGTCTGTGGCAAATTCCATATTGTCGCCCATTTGCATCACGTACCTCACGGTGACGGTTTTGCCGTTCGCCCAAATGTGCCCGTAGTACTTAAACCGTTTTATTTCCGTAGTGGAAAGGTTTTGTTCTTCAAAATACTGCTTGATTGTTTTGCCTGTCGTGGCACTATCTACAACAAAAGTAATCTTCATGGCGCAATTTTACCACGTTTTGCTAACTTTTGCAAATCATCTGGTATACAACGCGTTTTGACGTCAAAATAAATTGCAATTAGCGTTGCGGTACGTCTGCCTTTTGGTTGACAAATCCGCGCCATAGTAGTACAATAGATATCGTCCTTTTGGGGGACGAAAAATGCAATTTGGAGAACGTTACAATGGATTTTTTCAAACTTAACATCAAAGGCTACGATGCAGAACTGCCCATACTGCCACTTCCAAGCGGTGTAAAAATTGCATTTTTTAACCTTCATGGCAACGTTAAGATGACGGAGCATTGCGGAAAGGAACTTGCAAAGCTTGTTGCCGATTGCGACGTGTTGCTAACTGCCGAAAGCAAAGGTTTGCAACTTACGCACGTTATCGCGCGCGAACTTGGTCACGACTACTACGCCGTTGCACGCAAATCTCAAAAATTGTACATGCAAGACGGTCTTGACGTTACAATCAACTCCAGCATCACCACAGGCAAGGTGCAACACTTGTACCTTTCCAAACACGATGCCGACCTTTTGAAAGGCAAGAAAGTGGGAATTATCGACGACGTTGTTTCCACGGGTAACAGCCTTGTTGGATTGGAAGAAATTGTAAAGCTTGCAGGCGGAATCATCCACAAAAAGGCGTTCGTTCTTGCTGAAGGCAACGCTGCAAAGCGTGACGATATCTCTTACTTGGGAGTTATCCCCCTTTTGTAAAACTGCG
This sequence comes from uncultured Oscillospiraceae bacterium, assembly GCA_964506035.1. Lineage (GTDB taxonomy): Bacteria > Bacillota > Clostridia > Christensenellales > CAG-314 > Fimimonas. The sequence continues at coordinate 13,804 of CAZDLE010000010.1, forward strand.
CAAATCGCGACGAGAAAATCACAATTAAACGTCAAATATACGTTAGGCAACGAGATTTCGTTGCCTTTTTTGTTTGTATTGTTGCAAAACGTGGGGCGCTGTGGTAAACTTAACAAAAGAGGTGTTACAATGACTTGCTATCAACTTTTGTGCAAGCGTGCAAATCCCAACGGTGACGTGGTATTTTTTGGACGCAAAACAAAAATTAGAGACTTTTTGAAAGACGTTGACATGTTTGCCAGCGGATTGCAATCCATTGGGCTTGCAAAAGGCGACGTTGTTACCGTCTATTTGCCCACCTGTCCGCAAAGTTTGGTGGCGTTTTACGCATGCTCCAAGCTGGGAATGATTGCCAATATCGTACATCCCGTAACACCTATCGACCAACTTGCCGAAAACTTGCAAAAAACGCAATCGAAAGCACTACTTTTTTACGACGCGCTAGTAAAAGACGAGCGAAAACTTGCAAATCTGGGGCAAATACTCGTGCGCTGTTCCATCGCTGACTACGTTGTTTGGCGCAAACCCGTTTTTGCAACCTACTCCGCACTGACGTCCAAGCGGATTTTTGGTGTTTTGACCTACAAACAAATGCTTGTTGGTGGCACAACGGAAACGCAAACGGACGACGACGCTATCGTGTGCTACATGCACAGCGGTGGCACCACCGGTAATGCAAAAATCGTAAAACTTACAAATCGCGCGCTAAACGGTACGGCGGATTGTATCGAAAAGATGTATCACCCCACGGAAACAATAGATTGCTACTCTCTCGTGACGTTGCCCGTCTTCCACGCATACGGACTTTGCGCCGGCGTTCACACACCACTGCTACTGGGATATTCCGTCATCCTTGTGCCACGATTTGATTGCAGAATTGTTGGCAGATACGTCAAAAAACACAACGTTACGCTGTGGTCGGTTGTACCTGCAATGCTCAAAAAGATGCAACGAAAAAACCTTTTGGACAAGCCGTATCTCAAAAAACTGGACGTGATTTGGTGCGGTGGCGACTTTTTGGAAGAAAGTTTAGTGGAAGAAGTGGATTCAATCCTTGCCAAAAACGGTAGCACGGGAAAACTTATGCGTGGCTACGGTTTGACGGAAACTTGCGGTGTTTGCACCGTAAACAACTACGACGCATACGAAAAAGGCAGTTGCGGACGTCCCATGCCGGGTTGTTCTGTAAAAATTGCGGACGACAATGGCAACACGCTCCAAGCCAACCAAAAAGGTGAAATAATTTTGTACTGCCCCGGCGCCACCAGCGGTTACTTGGACGGAACAAATTGCCTAACAAACGACGGCGGTGTGCAAACGGGAGATATTGGCTACTTGGACAATCAAGGATTTTTGTACGTAGTAGATCGCAAAAAACGCTCCATAAAGATTTCCGCCGTGAACGTGTTCCCTGCCGAAGTGGAAGAGTGCATAAAACAACTGCCCTTTGTGGAAGATTGTTGCGTCGTGCCCTACAAAATTGGTGGAAAGCCCTACCTAAAGGCATTTGTTACGGTGACGAACGCTCCGCAAAACATCGAACATGCCGTTGTTGACCATTGCAAAGCAAAACTGATGAGATACTCGGTACCCAACGCCGTGCAAGTGTTGGACAAATTGCCCCTAACCAACCTTGCCAAAGTGGACTACATTGCACTGCAGGCTTTGGCAGAAAAGGGAAACAACTAAAAATCCCCCTATACCTTTCCATTTAGACCGTCAAAGCTGACCATTTGCACCGCTTTTGACGTTGCTAAAAAAATTTGAGCGCATACTATTGGCAAATGCAACAGTGTTGTTTTGTCTTTTCATGTAAATCAACCGACTATCGCTATTGTGCAGTGTCGTTTGCAATGGCGTGCGCACGTTAACTACGCCTTATTAACTAAAACCATAACATCCAAAACAGCCCTGATACACAAAAGTATCAAGGCTGTTTTAACTCTTAGTTTTTAATTAGCACTTTACCCAACGGTAAATTATCTCGGATAAATCACAAAATATCAAACACAGCCGCGGCAAGACTTATAGGCGTATCGCGTGGTACTTTTTTTAGGCTTATTAGAAATCATAAAAATAGGAAAGTTGTGTATTGATACTTGCTTTATCAAAAAATGTCCACTGCTAATGAGTGGAAAATAAACACAATCGTCAAATCGGTAAACGTTGTTGTTTGCCGATTTTTATATTGCATACGTTCGCTACTTGTTTCTTTTATGTGCTAAGCATAAATGTACCGTTTGATAAAACCGACAGGACTATCGTAAAAAAACAAATTACACACTAAAACATTTTTAGTTGTACCGCTTCTTTTGTGATACCTATCATATATAAGTTCTACTATCATTCCTTTTTCGGGCTTAAATCTGTGTTTACAATCGGCGGGGTTTGTGGTACAATAGGGAGAGCATAGTGCGAGTTTTTTCTCGCAAAGGAAGGGTAAACAAATGGCACTTAAGCAACTTTCAACGCCGTGGAGCCAATCGGTAACGGAAAAACCTTGGCAGGAATATCCACGTCCGCAATTTGTGCGCAAAAGCTACGTCAATTTGAACGGTCTGTGGGACTACGCCATCACCAACAACGAATATTTTCCCATCAGTTACCAAGGCAAAATTTTGGTGCCATTTTCTCCGGAAAGTGCGTTATCCGGCGTAAATCGTCAACTAAAACCAAACGAATATCTGTTTTATCGTCGCACTTTTAGTCTTACAAAAACCTTTATAAAGGATATTGTTTTGCTAAACTTTGGTGCTGTGGATTGCATCTGCGACGTTTTTGTAAACGGCAAAAAGGTTTGTCATCACGTGGGCGGATACAACGGTTTTAGTGCAGATATCACCTCCGCCCTAACGGACGGCGAAAACATCCTTGTGGTGCGCGTACAGGATTTTACCGATACGTCCTTCCACACCAACGGAAAGCAATCTACCCACCGCAAAGGCATGTGGTACACGCCTCAAAGCGGAATTTGGCAAACGGTATGGATGGAAAGCGTACCGCGCGAATACATCCAAAGCGTAAAAATCATCCCCGACTACGACAACGCTCGCGTGGAAATTTTGCCAACATGCTCCACCTTGGAAAGTGTAACCTGCGTTGTGCTGGACGGTGATAAGGAAATCGCCAAGGCGGACGGAAAGGAAAAAATCGTGGTACAACTGCCCGACGACTTCAAAAGTTGGTCGCCGGAAAGTCCATTTTTGTACAATCTAAAACTTATCACCCGTCGAGACGAAGTTGCCAGCTACTTTGGCATGCGCAAATTCGGTTGCCAACGTTTTGGCAAATATATGCGCCTAACGTTGAACAATCAGCCCATTTTCCACAACGGATTGCTCGATCAGGGCTACTGGCCGGACGGTTTGTACACCGCGCCAAGCGACGAAGCACTAATTTTCGACATCCAAAAAATGAAAGACCTTGGGTTCAACATGTTGCGCAAACATATCAAGGTGGAGCCCATGCGCTGGTACTACCACTGCGACCGCCTTGGGATGCTGGTTTGGCAAGATATGCCCAGCGGTGGTACAAAACAACACAAATGGCTAACTTTGGTTGTGCCGAATATTGGTATCGACAAAATCAGCGACAAAAACCACGCTTTGTTTTCACGCAAGTCGGCACAAAATCGCGAACAATTTTGGACGGAATACAAACAAATGCTCAACCAACTGTACAACTGCGTTAGCATTGCCACGTGGGTGCCTTTTAACGAAGGATGGGGACAATTTGATGCAAACAAGGTTGCACAGTGGACAAAACAATTCGACCCCACCCGAACCGTCGATCACGCAAGCGGATGGCACGACCAAGGTGGCGGAGATATCAAAAGCATGCACGTCTACCTAAAATCGGTACGTATCAAACGTGACAAAAACCGTGTTGTATGTTTGACGGAGTACGGCGGATACGTCTACAAAGATATGGAACACAGTTTCAATCCCGACCATACCTACAGCTACAAAACCTTTGCCACACAACAACAGTTTAACCAAGGGTTAGAAAAACTGTTCCGCCGTGACGTTTTAAGGCTTATACCAAAGGGACTTTCCGCAGCGGTATACACTCAAGTTAGCGACGTAGAGGACGAAGTAAACGGCATCTACACCTACGACCGACAGGTGCTAAAGGTGGACGAAGATATGCTAAAAGATATCAATAATCAAATTGCCCAAACCAAATTGGACTAACCAAGGATTTTTACAATGACCGAACAAGAAAAATTTATGAATATCGCCATTGAGCAGGCAAAAATTTCCGCTCTGCAAGACGAGGTGCCTATCGGGGCAATCGTTGTGAAAAACGGCGAGGTGATTTCCGTTGCACACAACACGCGAAACGCATCCAAAAACGCAGTGGAACATGCCGAAGTGGTTGCAATTTCCAAAGCATGCCAAGTGCTGGGTGATTGGCGACTTACGGGATGTTCGCTCTACGTAACGTTGGAACCGTGCGTGATGTGTCTTGGGGCGTGCTACAACGCGCGAATTTCCAACTTGTATTTTGGTGCGTTTGACGTTAGCGGAGCAGGATGTGTACACCTTGCGGAGCATATCGGCAACACACTAAACCACCACTTGAACGTTCAAGGCGGAATTTGCAACGAACAATGCTCGCAGATACTAACCGACTATTTCAAATCCAAACGCAATTAGCATTGACAACGCAACTGTGTGGACGGTTAAAAACATCATAACAGCAATTTGCCATAGACTGCAAAATAGAAAAGAACGCAAAGACAACTAAAACCCAAAGAAGGACTTTGCCATACGACAAGACCTACACGGATGATAGCAAAAAAACATCATAACAGCAATTTGCCATGATGGTTTTCGAATATAAAGAAGACAAAAAACACCACAAAAAACCAACAGACGAGTTTGCCATACGCAAACAACGAAACAGAGCAACTACACAAAACCTAACCTTAAACTGCCACTTTTGTATATCTAAAGTGGCAGTTTGTTATATATCGTGCTGTTTGTACGCGTTATCTTTTCGTCCTTACGTATTTGGATGTTGCGTTTGTAACATACAAAAATGTAGTAAATTTTCAATCTTTTTTTGATAGGCTGAAGCGTGTTGCGACTTGTCGCTATTGAAAAAAGTGTCACTTCGTATCACCTATAACCACAAATAAAGATCATGCTTTGTAAAAATCTTTGCAAAGTTGGCAATATATTTTTTGCAAAATCACCGTTTGTCCTATTAGAAAACTTTGGCAAGTCCAACGTTTTCGCGGTAAAAAATTCAACAAATTTACCCTTCCTATTACAAAGTGCTGTAAATTTGTAGTCCTTGCATTAGAAAAAATCAACAAATTTAACCTTTTGTTAAGTATCGTTTTGCGGATGTTAGCAAATACTATTATCAAAGGGGGCGTTATGAGAAAAATCGCAGAAAAAGTTGCACTGGTGGCGCAGATTTGCGTGGCGGTGGTATTTGTTATCGTGGCTACGTTGTACGCTTTTGGCTTGACTACTTCAATGGAACTGCAAAGCAACGTCGTGACGGTTGTTGTGATGATCGTTTTGGCGGTAGTTTTTGCAGGAACGTCCATTTACCTTTTGTACGTCAGTTTTTCCGAGTCGCAAAACGTCAAACGCATGCTACTTTATGCCGATAGCAAATGCGCGACCGCAACCACTTTGAAAGTAGTAAACAAAATTGCCGGCAACTGCGCCGACAAAATAGACGGGGTGCACATCAAAAGGACGAAAATTCGCGCCGACGAAAAGAAAGGCTACGTTGCAACCTTCGCCGTGCAGATTTCGGCAACATCGGTAACGCCCGCATTGGAACAACTGCGCTGTTTGATTGAAGACAGTTTCAAGAACACGTTGGGGCTTACGTTTAACACCATCACTTTTGAGGTTGACAAGCTAACCAGCCAGCCGACGACAAACGTTGCGCAAGCCAAAAAACGCGCACAAGCCATTACCGAAAGTGCCGATCAGGTGCAAGATGCCTACGAAAATCCCACCGGCGAACAGCCTTGCGACAAAAAGTTGCCTTTGGCGACGGTCCAACCCACCGACGAACCAGCAGACGAAAGCGAAGTTACAACGGACGAGCAATTTGCAAACGAAACAGATACGGATATTACCGAACAATCCGCCGATACAACAGATAGCACGGAAGAACCCGTCGATACCACTCCTACCGACACAGACGAACAAACAGACGGCAAATAAAAACGATAAAATTTCGAGCAGTTCGTTGATTTATCGCGCGATTGTTTGCAAAAACGTGTTTGTTCCACTCGATTGACTTATTGTAAAATAATATTCAAAACGTGATTGCGGCACTATGTTGATTTGTCGTAAAATAATTTACAGGACGTGATTTACAACACCACGTGGACTTGTCGTGAAATAATTTATAAATAACGAAAATCTATATAAACATTCCAATAGTTGAACGATTTGAAATACACACCAAAAGTTAGACGCTTTGGAATGTATTTTTGACTAAACTCAGTTATTCAACAAGCAAAACAGCTATTTATACTGCGCACAAAAACGGATTTGTAGCAAATTCCACTCAAAAATAATCTAACTTAACTCAAAAAACAAATATCTAAAAACTAAAGGTGTATCTCAAAAACAAGATACACCTTTTTTGTTAGTTTATGAAGTTTACTTTAAGTCAAATTCTCCTTAGCGACACGGCTATTAACCCGCGCACAATACCGCTATCACGCACAACATATACTTACAACCCTTTGTAATACCTTTCAATCAAAGCCGCCATCATTTTACGACGCTCTCTCAAAAACGTATCATAGGCAGTAACGTCCATTGTATCAATGTTTTGTGGAATACAGTTTTCTGCAAGGTTTGTTTGCAACAAATCAACATCAACGATATTTCCAAAAACAATTTGTTTGGTTTCGCATTGTTGCATTACTCTTTTGAAGTACACACACGGCGCGTCGTCGCTTATAGCCTTGTTGACTTGCGTATCAAGGTAAATATAGTTTGCAACTTGGTTATACTTTGTTTTGCTATCTATACCATTATTTTTTAGATAAGCTCGTGGGAAAATATGATGTACGTCGCCTGAAATAGTGATTAAGTCGGATATTTTAGTTCCATTCATCAATAAAGAATTGCAATTTAGGTTGATTTGCGCCGCTATAAATGTGTTAAATGCAGGACTGTTTACAGAAGATGTTTCGAGATTCTGCGGAAGAGTGACAGTCCAAAAAGTATCCGATAGCAAAGACGACTCTACTTCTGCAAGGAAATTGATAAAGCCTTTTTCTGCTATACTGCGCATATCTCTGTCCATAACGCTTTCCGGCGAACCTATATAACGCGCCGTTAACGTAGACATCACAAACCACTTTTGCACGTAACGTTTTATTTGCGCATTAGGTATAGTTGGGTCATCCAACAACATCAAATACAACGTATATGCAAAGTCTAACGTCATTGCAGAATTCAACAACTTGTTCGATACAAATCCAGCACCCTTAATTGCCATTATAAATTGGGCGAAATTATACTCGTTGACAAAGTTTTGAATACCTTTTTCTAATTTTTGATAAGAACTTTCGATAATATCATCGCGATATTCCTTTGTTTCGAAATCTCTTCCGGAAAGCAAACTTACCAAGTCAGCAAGTTTTCCCCTACGAAACTGATGCATAAATGACACACGAAGCATATCACCATAGTCCGGATCGTAGATATCGTCAAAATCCTTTGCCAACCATTTGATTTTATCTGCATAAAGCGACGATTGAAAATCTTTATCGCGTATCATATGTGAATAAAACTCTGGTTTAGATGCCAAATGGCAAAAATAGTCCACAGTTTTTCTCAGCAAATTGCCACCATACTCCACGTCAGCAGCCATTTTTGACATTACAAAGTCCGATTGACTAAGTGCAGTGCCTTTAGAATTGATACGAATAAATATTTCCGTTACTTCGTCTATCTCCAAAGAGTGGTCAAGTTCGATAACACCAATTTGGCGATTTGCAATTCCTTTCAATTCGGTAATTGCCTTGTTAACTTCGTTTGGTTTTATACTCGGGTTATTCGCGCAATAATTCATAGAAAAATCAAACGGATCAAAATTGCTATCAAAAACCACGGAAATATCCGGTATCCATTTTTTATCTTTCAAGTGCGATGCATCTTGTACAGCAAAACGTTTGGTAGCATCCGTTGCGAGTGGATTAAATGCAATTTTTATTCTATCAAGATTAAAATCTTCATCAAGCACTTCTCTGCCGGTAATTGCCGCCATCAAAGCAGTGATGCGTTGTTGTCCATCAATTAAAACGTGCTTGCCGTTAGATTTTCCGCCGTCCTTTGTTTGAACGTCGGGATTTTTCCAAGTGATTATGTAACCGGTTGGATAACCATTGTACAAGGAATCAATTAAATCGCGAACCTGACTTCTTTTCCACACAAATGGACGTTGTATTTCCGGTATTACAAACTGCTCTGTTTCAATTAGTCCCAGTATTCCACTAATAGGATATTGCAACAATGTAAATTTTTCGCCTGTCATGTTTTTCTCCAACTAAGTGATATTGATACTACTTTGTAACACAGCGACCAAAATAACTGTGTAATTTATATCAATACAATTATATATTTTTTATATACAAAAATCAATGGGTTTGCAAAAATTAACGATTTCAATCTAAAAAAACCAAAGGTGTATCTCGAAAACAAGATACACCTTTTTGCATTATATTCATGTTGCATTATACACTGCTGTGGGCAGTGCGATTATTGTACAATTATTTGCACCATTAAAGGCAATGCTATTATTGTATGATATTATTTGCTCTGTCAAAAGCAAGGCTAGCATGGGATGCTATTTGCTTTATCAATTAGTATGTAACATGCATTGAGTAAAAATACAAATACAGAAACAAATTTGTCATATGCATAGGTGCAAAAAATTGTACTACCATTGTTTGTTTTTTGCAATGCAAGTGTTAATTTGTGCCGGCAAAACAACCGCATTTGTTTTAGACTAAGGGCATATTGCAACTAAATCACTGCGATTTTGCCAAGGACGGCTTTGTGGGGACCGCGGTAGCCGTTGTGAGTTACAATTTTATTGGAAAGGCGCAAGGTTGCAAGCGCTTCGCTAAGTTTTCCGCTGATGGAAATTCCCGTCAAGGCAACCTTTTTCGTGCCGTCAAAGTAGTAAGCAAGGCGAACTTCGCCGCCGATATAGTCGTTGTAGATATCTACTTGCAAACCACTCATCGAAACGCACTCAAAATATGGTTCCTTTGCAATATCTTGTTCGCAAACAGAGCCTTGATCCACCTGCATACAAGGCAAATTGCCGGTGATTTTTTCGCCAAGGTATTGACCAAAACGGTTTCCGCCGTGGTAGTTGATTGCAACGCCGTCTTGCACTACAACGGTATCCACCAAAGTAACACCGTCTACGTCGAACAGGCTGTTTCGGTGACTGCCTTCGATTTGTCCACGCAAAGTAATTGTAAGTTTGTCGCAATCGCCGTTTTGCAGATTATCTCCCTTGGAAAATGCATTGGAGTGGGAATAAACCGCGCCAAAACCAAGTTCGCCAACAATATCGCCAAGTAACGATGCAATTTCCGGAGCATTTAGCACCACTTTGCAGTTTGGGCACACTTGCGGTTTGGTTGCAAAATAACGGTCCTTTACTTCCTGCATTTTGGATGCGATTTCTGCCTTGACGTCGTCGTAGCTAAAAGTGGAAAAGTTGTAGCACTCGTACAGCTCCACCGATTCGCCATCCGTCCAAGTGGGGATTGCCTCTATCATGGCGGTGTACTTTTGTTCACACTTGTCCAAACCGTTGCTGTTTACCACGTGGAAACGGATTTTGTTGATAAAAATTTCCAGCGCGTTGATGGAGCCGTTTTGTTCGCTGTTAGCATCGAAACAAGCCTTTGCGATTTGGCAAGCAAGTTCCTTTGGTTCGTACTCGCTCATGTTGGAGTAGATATCGTCCACAAGTTGCTCCTTGGCGGGCAAAACGTACGGTTGGTTGTTTACAAGTTGCGCCTTTTGTATTGCAAGGGCAATTTTGTCGCGCAAATCTTGGTCGGAGGTGGATGCATACACTGCAAACACACTGTCGCCCAGCTTACCGTCGTGTTGGACGTACACGGTAACGGCCTTTTCCGTGGTGGAGGTTGCACGCACCGTTTCTAACTTTTCGTGCACAAAAAACGTTTCGTAAGTGGTTTTTTGTGTTTCGCTGATTTTGTAGTCGCTAATTTGAGGAAATTCCTTCAAAATATCTATGATATGTTTCATTATGCCAATTTTACCTTCACCTTAAGTGCAGGTCCTCCGTCTGATACTCTAACCCACTCTTTGTAGCCCTTTCCGCAACTGCCCGAACCGATCACTTTGAAATCGTCGGATATCATGGAAATGGATTTTAGAAGGTCAGGAACGTAGCCACTCATCACAACGGGTGCAACGTAGTTGTCCGTCAACTTGCCGTCCACAATTTCGATGCCGTACTCTGCCGTGCATTGAATTTGCCAGTTTTTGGGGTCTTCCATACCATTGTTTGTTTGAAACAACATGTAGCCGTGTTTGATAGAAGCAATCATATCTTCCAGTTTATCACTGCCCGGTTCAAAAAAGGTGTTCGTCATGCGGGCATACGCCTTGCGTTTGTAGTTTTCTCTACGTCCGTTGCCGGTGGGGTTGGTACCCAGTTCGCTTGCGCTGGTAAGGTCGCTAATGCCGTTTGCCAAAATACCGTTTTTGATAATTTGCGTATCTTGTGCCAAAACACCGTCGTCGTCGAAAAAGTAGGATGCGGTAGAAAATGCCGCCGCTGCACCGTCGTGCATGTTGCAGATGGGGGAGGCAACGTATTTGCCAACGTATTGTTTTGCAAGGGCGCGATCCTTTACAAATTGATCCATTTCCACGCCGTGACCAAACGCTTCGTGCGCGATAAGTCCCGTGATGGACGGATCGGTGATACAGTCGTACACACCGGGAACGATGGGTTTTGCTGTGGAAAGTTTGTTTGCCTTGTGCACCAGTTTATCCAATAAAGCAGGCAACTGTTCCAACGCTTCGCTCATCAAGTTGGAGTAACTGCCTTCGCGCGCCATAACCATTTTTTCGCCGTTGCGATAAACCACCATTGCGGTAGCGTTTACCCAGCTGTAAAATTGATCCAGCTCCTTATTTTTGGAGATAAACAGCTTGGACACGGTAAAAAAGTTAAGTCCACAAACGGCATTTACAACGTTTTCGTCCTTGGCAAGCAGTTGATCTTTGATGTTTTCGCAAAAGGCAATAAGTTGCTTGGGGGAATAGTTGTCGAAATCGCAAGGACGTTCGAAAGACTGCACCAACTGTTCGTCAGCAATATCGCTTGCCACGATTTGAGCATCCACAAGACTATCGGCAATAGCCAAACTGTCGATAATTTTTTGCGCAAGTTGTCGTTTGTCGCCGGAAATATCGTCGGTGGAATATTCGTAAAAACTGCGACCGTCGTTAAGTTTTACAACAAAACCGCACTCGCTTGCACCGCCTTCGCTCATGGTGGAACTGCGACGATTTGCATTTACCAACGATGCTTGCACGTCCGTTGCCAACACGCTTACGTAGGCAAACTTTTTGCCAAGCTCGGCAACAAGTTGTTTAATTTCGCCCCGTTTGGAGTCGAGATACTTAGAAAAAGACATAAAAACGTGATCCCTCCTTTGATTTTGATGCTTTGCAAAGCTCACAACGTCCACGCGCTAGCGCTACCCATTGTGTAAAAACCCACAACAATCAACGACATAATCCGTTGCCACACGATACGCTACACCGCTAACAATTGTGTTAAAATCTGCAAAACCGATAGTTAAACATCTGCATTTTGACGATTAAACTATCGTTTTTGTGCGATATCGACTTTTTGCGTGTATACGTTACGATTTTTGCCGACAATCGCAACACAATCCTTCGCGTGGGCATCTGCGTTTTTGCCAAAACATCTATTTTTTTGTAACTATTTTATCACTTTTGCAAAACCTTTGCAACTAAATGCGGTTTGGTGGGGAAAGAATAAAAAAAATACTGCAGAAATTGCTTCCTGCAGTATCTTGGCGCGCCGTAAGAGATTCGAACTCCTGACCTTTGGTTCCGTAGACCAACGCTCTATCCAGCTGAGCTAACGGCGCATTTCTAAATTGCTAACCTATTATACACAACTTGCCACCAAATGTCAACAAGATTTAGCCCTTTTGCAAAAATTTTGTTTGGTGATTTTTGGGCGAAAAATCTTGCTGTATTTTGCACGAATCGTAGTGTTTTTGCAATCGTTTTACATCATATATCAGCGCAAAAAACATTGCGCAAGTTGTTGCAATCGTAAAAACAAAGTGATACAATATGTTTATAAAGCAATCGCCCGTTTGTGTTGAAACAATTATTTTGATTGCACGTGCGGTGACGATTGCACGATTTTATCAATACGTTTTAGGAGATTTATCTATGAAAGAAGCAATTTTGGTTGTTGACATGCTAAACGACTTTGTTACCGGCGCATTGAAGTGCGAACGTGGTCTTGCAATCGTTCCACAAACGGCAAAACTGTTGGACGGTGCACGCAAAGCAGGTGTTCCCGTAATTTTCTGCAACGACGCTCACGTAAAAGGAATCGACCACGAACTTAAACTTTGGGGCGATCACGCAATCGCAGGCACCGTTGGCGCGCAAGTCATCCCCGAACTTAACCTGTGCGAAAAGGACTACGTCGTACCCAAACGTCGTTACAGCGGATTTTTCCACACCGATTTGGATTTGCTTTTGAAGGAACTGGGTGTAGACACCGTGATTATGACGGGTTTGCACGCCCACATGTGCGTTCGTCACACCGCTGCAGATGCCTACTGCCTTGGCTACAACGTTGTAGTTGCAAAGGATGCGACAAACTCCTTTACGGAAGAAGACTACGTTTATGGTTTGGACTACCTTGTTAAAACTTACGGTGCAGAAATCACCGACGTAGACACCCTTGTTGCTAAGTGGAACAAATAGCGTTTGAACCGACAAAAACAACAAGCGAACTTTCCGTTTTGCCAATTGATACACAAAAAACAAACATACCTTTGACTTGGTATCAACTAATTGCAAACGTACATATTGGCACTACTCTTGTTGATATACGATTACTTTGCAATTTCTGTTCAAACACGAGTGCAAAACGTAACCTTGCAAAAGATATTTAGTAACAAAATCTCTTTGCAATTAAAACTAAAAAACACAAATACAAAAACCCATCAAGGTTAGATTCCTTGATGGGTTTTTAGTTAAACAATAGTTTTTTGCAAAAACAAACTGCAATACGTTAAAATTAAAGTTGGAAACCGCTCTTGAGCTTGAAGCTAAACCAGCTATCGGGGCAAGTATCGTATTTGTTTTCGAAAAATCCGCGCAAAATGTAGTATTGATTTTTGTGAAGTTTTTTCTTATCGTCAATTGCAAAGTAGCAAAAACCTTGCACCATCGCTTCGAAATTGTCCGCTTCGATGTATTCACGAAGGTCGCAAAGAAAGCTAAGTTCTTGAACGAGGCTTTCCACTGTAAGACGGTCGTACAATGCGGAAATATCGTCCTTTGTGAGTGGTTGGACCTTGGCAAATTCGCAAAATACTTTGTAGCTTTCGTATTCTCTGTAGCCAACTCTGCCGTCGCACATCATCAAAAATACAAGTACGTGTTAGAAGATGTAGAAAATCTTGTCGTTGTATTCTTCGCCCTTTTTCTTGCAGAAATCTACGTACATTTCTTTGTAGTCAACGTAGGCGTGGGAAAGCAAGTTTTTGGTTTTTGTCCAGTATTCCTTAGAAACGCAGTTCTTTCTGCGGTTGCGGGCAAGCTTTAGTAGTTCAATCAGGTTGATAGGTTTCTTTGCCTTTTTTTTATTCTCCTATTTTTATTACGCGCAGTTTTGGCTTGATGCGCAAAGTGGACGTTTTGCGTTGGCGCAATCCTCTTTTGGGTAACGATTTTGACCGACGACAAGAACTCATTTAGCACGTTATACGCTTGAAAAATTATAACATATCTAAAGCACTTCGTCAAGACAAAATCTGCATTTTGTAACGAGTTTTTGCACTACGTTTGCAAGATTTTGCGACAAACGTTTTTCAATCTTTACTTTTGTTGTGCTTTTAGCAGTTCCAAAATTTCTTCCAAAAGTTGTTGTTCCGTTTTGGGTGCGTTTTTGGCTGCTTCTTCGTCTGCAAGACGTTGTTGTTCGGCAATGTCGTCCAAACGTTTTTGTTTCAACGCGCGAATTTCTCGTCTGGATTTGCCTTGTTTGCGAAGCGCTTTAACTTCCTTGTGCGTCAAAGCCGTTTCAAGTTTTTGCGCACGAGCAAGTTCCGAGTTGGCAAAGTTGATTGCGCGCACAATGGAGAACAGTATAAATGCGATAAGGAAGAAGTTGATAATCGCGCTGATAAATGCGCCCCAGTCGATATAAATAGAGTTTGCCAAGTCCAAAACACCTTCCGCGGTGTATGACGGGCTCAAAATGGTCACGGCACTTTCCAAACCGTTGTTGCCCAAGATTAGTGCCAAAATCCAGTTGATGATGGGTTTCAAAATATTGTTTGTAAGTCCGTTTACGATAGCCGTAAAGGCTCCGCCGACGATAACGCCGACAGCCATATCAAGGACGTTTCCACGGGTGATAAACTTTTTGAATTCTGCAAAAAAATTTTTCATTTGTCCCTCCTTAAATTTGCTTGCGACAGCTTTGCCACAATGCAATTTTTTTGTACCGCTTTAGTATAACCCAATCACGCAAAAAAAGCAATAGCTTTTGTGCGGACAAAAATTGCACGACAAAAG
>CAZDLE010000011.1:0-273 GCA_964506035.1 uncultured Oscillospiraceae bacterium
TGCCTAACCAACGCTATTCGAGGCTGTGCAATGAACAACCTTGTGTTTGTGGATAAGGATTGGCGTGGAATGGGTATTTGCGGAAGCGGTGTTTGGACGCCCGTTCAATTGCACGCCAACATGATTTTTGCCAACGACGTGCAGCAAATGTTGCTGTATTCTTGCAAAAACGTCATCAAAATTTTCCCGGCGTTGCCTTCCGATTGGAGCAACGTTCAGTTTAGCGGGTTGCTTGCCGAAAACGGCGTGGCTGTTTCTGTGAAAGTGGATGAA
>CAZDLE010000011.1:283-25828 GCA_964506035.1 uncultured Oscillospiraceae bacterium
TTTATAAAGTTAGAAAGCAAAAAGCAAACGGAAGTGGATTTGGTGCTTCCGGAGGGCGTGAAAAAACTTCTAAAAACCAACCTTCAAGAAAAACCGGAAGGCAAGCGTTTCACTTGCACGATTGCCGCAGGCAAAGCAGTGGAATTGCAGTATAAATTTGTTGCGAGGTAGTTATGCAGTACTCAAAGAAAAAACTTCTAGGCGAAGGCAAAACCAAACGCCTGTGGGAAACGGACGACGACAAACATTTGATAGTGGAGTTTTCCGACGATGCAATGATGTATCACGGCAAGAAAAAACTCTATTTTCCAGGCAAAGCTAGTTTGTGCAACCAAATAAGTTCGCTGCTTATGAAAGTGTTGGAACAAAACAACGTTCCCACCGATTTTGTTTGCAAAGTGGACGAAAATTCTTGTGTGGTTAAAAAAGCCAACATGATTCCCATCGAAGTGGTGGTTCGCAACTACGTGGCAGGAACAATGTCTTCCCGTTTGGGTTTGCCCGAGCATCAAAAACTTAAATATCCCGTGTTGGAATTTTGCTACAAAAACGATAAATTGCGTGACCCGGTGATTAACGAATATCACGCCCAATGGAACTGTGCACGCCGGAAGAATTATCCGTTATGTGCTATCAGGCATCACGCATAAGCAAAGTGCTTTCGTCGCTTATGAAGCGTGTTGGCATTGTCGTGGCCGATTTCAAGGTGGAATTTGGCCGCATAAACGGACGTTTGGTTGTTGCGGATGAAATTTCCCCCAACGTTGCCCGTTTTTGGGACGAAAACACCTTGCGCAAATTCGAAAACGGCGATGATCCGTCTTTTGAATACAGAGAAATTTTGCGCCGCCTAAAAAGCGTGTGTGAAGAATAAGGAGCGGCACAAATGAAGTGTATGTATTGTGGCTGTGAAGACAGCAAAGTTATCGATTCTCGTTCCACCGACGACGGAAACAGTATTCGTCGTCGTCGCGAATGCACCAACTGTGGTAGGCGTTTTACCACCTTCGAAACGGTGGAAGTGATTCCCTTTTTGGTGATCAAGCGTGATGGCACACGTCAGTTATACGAACGCACAAAACTCAAAAACGGAATCTTGCGTTCCTGCGAAAAACGTCCAATTTCCATGGCGCAAGTAGACGCTGTTGTGGACAATATCGAAAAAGTGCTTTTCAACAGTTTAGAACAGGAAGTAACTTCGCAAAAAATCGGTGATTTGGTAATGGAAGAACTCAAAAATCTGGACGAAGTTGCCTATATTCGCTTTGCTGCAGTGTATCGTCAATTCAAAGATAGTGCAACCTTCTTTGAAGAAATGCAAAAAATCTTTACTACAACAACCGTTAAACGGAAAAAGTAACAATGAGAAATCTCGAACAAGAACTAAAACTGCAACTTACCGAACGTGAGTACAACATCTTGCAAAAGGTGGCAAACGTTCAACCGGTGGAGCAAATCAACTACTATTTTGCCCCTAAACGTTGTAATGCCAACGTTATGTTGCGATTGCGCCAAAAGGGTAGTAACTTTATTGCCTGTTTCAAACAGCGCATAACCCATGCCAACGGAGTTATGGTAAGCGACGAAAAAGAATGTGAATTAGAAGGCAGCTACGCTCAAACGCTTATTAAAAGAGGTATCACCGCCAAGGAAGCAACTAATTTTTTCCAAACGGATTTCTCGCAAGATTTTTTCTATCTTGGCACGCTTACAACCTATCGAACCAAGTTTGCCTTGGGCGAATGGACTTTGGAACTGGACAAAAACGAGTATTTTAACGTTACCGACTACGAACTTGAGTGCGAAAGCGGCAAGGTAGAGTCGCTAATGAAGCTTAAAAGTTATCTAACCTACACTTACGCTATTGCAATTCGTCCATCCGTCACTAAATTTCAACGTTTTTTGACGGCAAAAAACAAAAAATAGCTAATCAATTTGCGGGCAGAATTTCTGCCCAAAATTTTTGTATACAACGAGAAAACTATCATGCAATCACTAAAAAACACGTATAAGTATTTAATTTTCGATTTCGACGGCACAATCAACAACACCGCACCGGGTATATATGCGACTTTCAAAGCTGTTTTGGATGGCTATAACGTTGACTATTCCAACGTGGATTTTGACGACCATATCGGTCCACCTTTGGATTTTTCCTATACGGAGTTGGTGGGCGCAGAACGTTGCCAAGAAGCAATTGCCAAACACGTTAAAGTTTTTGCCGAGACCAACGCCGCTCAAAACAGTTTTTTGTACGATGGAATTATTGATACTCTAACCCGACTTAAAAACGCCGGCTATGTTTTGGCTATCGCATCAAGCAAGTATCAACCGCACGCAATCCAATCGTTGGAGTATCACAAAATCAGTCACTTTTTCGATTATGTCTACGGACAGACGGAAAAGCGCGGTTTCAAAGCGGAAGTTTTGCGTCAACTTGTTGCCGATAACGGTTGGGACAAGTCGAAATGCCTTATGATTGGTGACACTTTGCACGATATGCAGGGCGCACTGGACAACGGCATTGACGGGATGGCGGTAACCTACGGTTTTGGCAAACTAAAAGATCTTCTCAAAACAAACCCCGTTGCAGTGGTGCATTCTCCCAAAGAAATCGCCGACGTTTTGCTATGATTTGCTACTTGTTGCGGATTTGTCAAACAAGAGTGAATTATCGTTGCGAAAAATCTAATTTATTAACAAATTGCTGTTAGGATAGGTCGGTACTACTCAAATTTTGCCTTTTTTCAAAAACAGTACGATAATTTACAAAAAAGCAAAACACTGCCATTTAGGACAATCATTCATTTTGATTGTCCGTTTTTTTTGTAAATAGTCGAATTTATGATTTATTAGGCTCTATGTCAAATGTTGGGGTGTAGGGAATTTTACTCCAACACATAATAGTTTGTAATAGTTGTATTTGGCTGTCCTGCGAGGTACCTCGCAGGACAGTTTTGCTAACAAGCAAGTAGTATTCTTTTCCTAAACCTTTCGTGCTATCTTTTTGGTGTAAATTTACTGCAAATTGTTTGACAAACAATGCAAAATAGTGTAACATATATCTCGGCCGCATAAATGGGGTTCTAAAGTCTTGCACGCAAGCACCTTAGTTTAGCGAGTCTCTATATTTATGGGAGGTAAAACACAATGTATGCAATCGTAAAAACAGGTGGAAAGCAATACAAGGTTAGCGAAGGTCTTATTTTCGAAACAGAACTTCTTAATGCTGAAGTTGATTCCACAGTGGAACTTGAAGTTGTTTTGGCTGCAGACGAAAACCAAGTTTTTGTTGGCAGTGATGCAGCACGCGTAAAGGTTCAAGCTACAGTAGTAGAGCATGGCAAAGGAAAGAAAATCAACATCTTTACTTACAAAGCTAAAAAGAACATTCGCAAACGTCAAGGTCACAGACAACCTTATACAAAGTTGAAGGTTACTTCAATCACAGTTGCCTAATGACAGACATCAAAGTAAAAAGGATTAACAATTCCATTGTCGAGGTGGACGCCAGTGGTCACACAGGCTATGGCGAACAGGGCGAAGATATCGTTTGTGCAGGTGTATCAACACTCATTCAAACGGGACTTCTCGGATTGTTACAAGTGGTGGCAATCAACGTAAGATACACCATCGACGAAAACACAGGCTCACTACGGTTTACCGTTCCGCAAAACCTAACCACAGCAGAAAGGCACGATGCCGACGTTGTTTTGAACACAATGCTTTGTGGTTTGATGGATTTGTACGAACAGTATTCCGACTACATCAATTTGGAGGTAATTTGATATGACATTTATTAAGTTGCAATTGTTCGCCCACAAAAAAGGTATGGGCTCCACAAAGAACGGTCGTGACAGCGAAAGTAAACGTCTTGGCGCTAAACGCGCAGACGGTCAATTTGCTAAAGCTGGCAACATTCTTGTTAGACAACGTGGCACACACTTCCACCCCGGTAACAACGTTGGTATCGGTAAGGATGACACATTGTTCGCTTTGATTGACGGCGTTGTAAAATTCGAAACAATCAAAACCAAAAGACAAGTTTCCGTTTACCCTGTTGCAGAGTAATTAACGCAAAACAACCCAAGGACTATGCCCCTTGGGTTTTTTTATTTCAAAAACTTTGCAAAACCCCTTGTTTTGATTGAAAAAATAGTGTAAAATAGTAGTGGTAAACTTTGTTTTTGTGCAAAAACGCCCATTTTGATGGTGCAGATATTCCTTTTGTGATAGGAGCGTTAACTCCCTTGTGTCGGGGAGGAAAAATCCCAACTTGTACGATAAAACGTATCGTAATTGCGCGATAGTTTGCCACAATAAACAGTCGAAGTTGCAGAGATACAATTTGTGTAGTTTTTCAACTTTACAGGACTTACCAATGAACCTACCGCTTGCCTTTACCTATCCCACCGAAACCTTCAACGTACAAGATACGCTTGAGTGCGGTCAGCTTTTTAGATACCAACAACTTTCGCAAACCGTCTATGCAGTGTTTTCACAAGACAAGTATTGCCAAATCGAGCAGGGTGAAAAGGAAGTTTTTGTTTACACGCACGACAAGGACTATTTTTGGAACTTTTTTGATTGTGACACAAACTATCAACAAAAGGTGGAACGTATTTCTGCGATATCTCCACTTATGCAACAGGTCGCCAACTATGGCAAGGGCATCCGCATACTCAATCAAAACTTAACGGAAATGATTTTTTATTTTATCATATCCGCAAACAACAACATCAAACGTATTCAACTGATCGTCCAACGTCTTTGCGAGGCACTTGGCGAAAAAACACCTTATGGCTACGCCTTTCCCACTGTGGAAAAATTAGCATCGCAAACGGTGGATTTCTACGCACGTCTGGGTGCCGGCTATCGCGATAAATACCTTCTTGCAACGGCACAAAAGTTGCTAACTTACGACCTGAATAACCTGCTTGCCATGGACACAAATTCCGCTCGAAAAGAGCTGTTAACCTTTATGGGGGTGGGTCCTAAAGTAGCTGATTGCATTTTGCTTTTCGGTATGAAACGTGGCGACGTATTCCCAGTTGACACTTGGCTTAAGAAGGTTTATCATCAATATTTTGAGCAAGGACACCCCGATAACCAAATTTCTGCCTACTTTTGCCATCTTTTTGGGCAAGATTCGGGACTTTCTCAACAATATTTATTTTATTTTCAAAGAAAAGTATAGACAAATTGAAAAATATCTTGTAAAATATAAGAGTAATCTCACGGAGGTGTATTATGCTCAAAGAAAGAAACATTGCATTTTTTATTGATTTGTTCAACACAGAGTTGTCTACTCAACACTACAACAACATCCTATCTCAATTGGAAAACATGGGACAAATTATCAGCGGAACAATCTACGGCGCAGCAGAACGCAATCACAAAGAAGTTTTGGCGCAAGCAGATGCTCGTGGATATAACGTTGTTCGTGGTGCTCGCAAACGCGGTCGTAAAGTTTTCGACAACCGCATTATCGTTGACGTTGTAGACAAGATTAATCATTCTCGCGGAATCGACACCGTGTGCATCGTTGCATTGCCTGCAGATATGGTTTATCTGTATGCTTACCTTCGCGAAAGAGGTATCAAAGTCGTTTCTTTGAACAATGGCGACGAAAATACAATGGCACTTGTTGACGAAACGGTTGATAGTGGCAAAGTGGAAACCATCAAATTGCCCAAAACACCCGCTAAACCCAAGGCAGAACCTGTTGTTGCTCCCGTTGTAGAAGCACCTGTTGTTGCTGAACCTGTTGTTGCACCTGCACAACCTGCTCCCGCTCCAAGTGTTTCCGACGAAGTATCTCGCATGGATCAACTTCTCAAGGAAATCGAACGTCTTCGTTCCGAAGCGGAAAAAGCTCCACAACCCGTTGTTGCTATTCCGGAAGAACCCGTAGTAGAAGAACCGGTTGCTCCCACACCTGTTGAACCTGTTGCAGAAGAACCAGTTGTTGCACCTGTGGAACCTGCTCCAGTTGAACAACCTGCAGAAGCACCTGCTCAACCACGTGCATCCTACGAGTCTCAAGACGACTCTGACCTTCTTCGCCGTATCGAAGAAATGCGCAAAGCTTCCGGCAGTCACGACGAACTTATCGACGAAATCAAAAAGCTTTTGGACGATATCGACTAATCAAAATACATATTGCAATCTATGGCGCATCGAGTTTTCGATGCGTCTTTTTGCTTTGTTGCTATATCAAACTTTGTCGATGCATTTTTCTATAGGTCGTTAAACGTGCCGATACTATTACTAAATATATTCTACACGAAGTGAATCTTTTGCCTAACGGATAGTGCGCCCGTTCAGTTATCCATGTGTTTGCGTAGTTTTTCCAAGGCGCGCGTTTCAATCCGTGATATGTAACTACGGCTAATTCCCATTATCTTTGCCGTTTGCAGCTGTGTTAGCGGTGTAGCGTTCTGCTCGATGCCGTATCGCAACAAAATTATTTTTTGCTCCTGCTCGGTAAGGTGCTTTTTTATCAATTTTAGCAAATTGTCGCGCAAAATAGCAACTTCCGCTTGATGAAACACGCTGTCTTCCTTTACGGCTAAAACGTCCATAAGGGTGTATTCGTTGCCATCACCGTCCACGCCCAACGCATTTTGCAAATACACCGTGTTTTGATATTTTTTGTTAGCGCGAATATTCATCAAAATCTCATTTTCGATGCAACGTGCAAGATACGTTGCAAGGGTGGTGCCTTTGGATGCAGAATAGGTCTCAACCCCTTTTATTAGACCTATCGAACCGATGGAAATAAGGTCGTCCAAATCATTTTTGCCATACTTCTTGGCAATATGCGCCACCAATCGCATATTATGACAAATCAATTTGTCGCGTGCTGCAAAACTACCTTTTTGCATTTTTTCCAAGCATACTGCTTCTTCTTCAGCAGAAAGTGGTTTTGGATAACTCCCGTTGGAAAAGTATCCGGTAAAAAACAAAATTTTCTTCAAAATGTCAAACAATCCAAACACAACGAACCCCCATTAGTGATAGTGTATTGTAAATCTCGTTCGCAAAACACCTACAGCTTGCCCATTTTTGTAGTATATCAGTTGATAATTTTTGCAACGTGATGTATAATGAACACATATTTATCGGGCAGATACTCAAATGAATTGTACGCTTTGTCCACGCAACTGCAACGTGGATCGACAACTAAAAAAGGGGTTTTGCGGAATAGGCGACGTAGCCATTTCTCGCATTGCACCTCACGCATGGGAAGAACCGTGCATATCCGGCACAAAGGGTAGTGGCACGGTCTTTTTTGCGGGGTGCAACCTAAGATGCCGTTTTTGTCAAAACTACGATATCACCGTTCGTCCACACGGCGCAACCGTTTCGGTGGAGCAACTTGCCGACGTGTTTTTGTATGTGCAAAGTTTGGGAGTTGCAAATATCAATCTTGTAACTGCTTCTCACTTTGCAGACAAAGTCGCATCCGCGCTGGAACTTGCAAAACCGTACTTGACGATACCTGTGGTGTACAACACGAGCAGTTACGAAAAAGAAGAAATAATTCGCCAGTTTGACGGGCTTGTAGACGTCTATTTGCCCGATTTGAAGTTCTTCGACCAAACACTCGCAAACGACTTTGCCGCTGCACCAAACTATTTTGACGTTGCCACAAAGGCAATAGCGGAAATGCGAAAACAACAACCCGTAGATGTTTTCCAAGACGGTTACATCAAACGTGGCGTTATTGTTCGACACCTTGTTTTGCCCGGTTGCGTGGAAGATAGCAAGCGTATTTTGGATTGGCTTTCTTCTTTCGATCAAAATATCTACGTCAGCCTAATGTCACAGTACTTTCCTGCGCGTTTTGACGACAAATTTCCACAGTTAAACCGCAAATTGTTCAATCACGAGTACCAAAGTGTGTGTGACTATTTTGCCAACGTAGGGCTCTGTAACGGCTTCACACAGGACGTTGATTCCGCCACGGTGGACTATCTTCCTGAGTTTGTCGACGACGACGTTGTCGTGGTATTAAACAAAATGCAAAAAATATTTTCAAAGTAAAGGAATTGTTATGAAAAAAACATCACTTTGGCAACTTTTCGCCGTGTTTTTCAAAACCGGCTTGTTTACCTTTGGCGGTGGATACGCAATGATAGCCATTCTCCAAGAAGAGCTTGTCAACGACAAAAAATGGATAACCGAACAGGACATGTTAGATATGATTGTCGTTGCCGAGTCTACTCCCGGCGTTATTGCCGTAAATAGTGCAACCTCCGTTGGCTATAAGCAACGTGGAATTTGGGGCGCACTTGTCGCAACGCTAGGCGTTGTTTTACCTTCGTTTTTGATTATTTCCGCTCTTTCTTACGTTATAAACGCATTTGAATCTAACGTTTGGTATCAAAGCGCATTCAAAGGTATCCAGGCATGTGTAACCGTTTTGGTGGTAAATGCCTTCTTGAAGATGTCCAAGCAAATACAACGCGATTTGTACAACTATTTGGCATTGTTTGGCGCCTTTGTAGTAGCAACGTTTACCAATTTCAACGTTATTTTTCTGATTTTGATAGGTGCCGCTTGCGGATTGTTTATCACTATGATAAACTCCAAAAACAACGCGAAAAAAGATTTAGTTGTTGCTCAATCGCAAGATATTTCCGTGCAAGACGACCAAACCGAGGAGGTGGAACAATGATTTACCTTCAATTGTTTTGGGAATATTTCAAGGTGGGCTTGTTTACCATCGGCGGTGGATACGCAATGTTGCCAATGGTAATACAAGTAGTGGAAAAATATCAATGGCTAACCATTGACGAACTGTACAACTTTATCGGCGTGGCAGAGTCAACCCCCGGACCCTTTGCAATAAATCTCGCAACCTTTGTAGGAACAACGGTTGGTAGCGGTCAATACGGTTTTTGGGGCGGTGTGCTTGGCGCAACAATTGCAACGTTTGCCGTTGTTTTGCCGTCGCTTGTAATAATCGTTATCGTTTCCAAAGTACTGGAAAAATTCAAAACTTCACAGTATGTGCAAGGTGCTTTGTACGGGATTCGTCCGGTTGTAGTTGGACTTGTTCTTTCCGCTATGATTGGTATTGCTATGAATGTTGTTTTGCCCAACGTCGATTTGGCGGATCTAACTTCTGCAAGCACTCAACCTTTCAACTGGGTATCTTTGCTGCTGATGTGCGCATTTTTCCCACTTTCTCGACTGAAAATCGCCGGCAAAAAAGTGCATCCAATCTTCTTGATTTTGCTTTCCGCAGGTGTTGGCGTGTTACTTTTCGGCGTGTGCAAAATCCCCGGCTAATCTGTTTGTGGCAACCATGCAAAAATCAAAATTTATTGCACGTTGCATATTGTTTGCAGATGTAAAACATTGTTGTATCATTTTGACAAAATCGACAATATAATTTGCAAAAAATATACACAAAAGGTCGAATAAATATTGCAGAATTTTTTATTGTGTGCTATAATAAATCCAATAGTGGAGGAAAGGAGGTATACTGTGGAATTCAAAGATTGCGTAAAATTAGCACGTAAAAAGATGTATCTCAGCCAAGAAATGTTGGCCAAGGAATTGGGCGTAGCATTTGCTACCGTCAACCGCTGGGAAACTGGTCGTTGCAATCCAAATTATCGTGCTCAAAAGGCGTTCGCTGAGTTTTGCAAGGCAAACGAAATTACCTTTGACGAAGAAAGATAGTTTTCTTTACACACCCATATTGTAATTGCTAATAATTATTAACGCGAAAGGGCAGATTGACTCAGCTCAATCTGCCCTATAATATTTTTAAGATATATCTATATAATATAGCTCTATGTTAAATGTCAAATGCACGCAAACAGCAAGAAAAATGTTAAATGACGTGTATATATAGTTTGATTTAGCACGCAGCTACTCTAATCGCTTTATAGAAAAGTGAAATGAAGTATTTATTACAGTCGTAAAAAAATACAGTATGCAAAACGC
The DNA here is from genome assembly GCA_964506035.1 of uncultured Oscillospiraceae bacterium. Taxonomy (GTDB): domain Bacteria; phylum Bacillota; class Clostridia; order Christensenellales; family CAG-314; genus Fimimonas. The sequence continues at coordinate 10,247 of CAZDLE010000011.1, forward strand.
TTCATTATGCGGTTCTAAAGAGTGTGTTTTACCAATCAAATTATTGCGCGTAGAACAAAATTAACAAGGAAAAACACGCTAATTCCATATACGATAGGGCTTGTTTGCTTGCCTTTGCCTGCCGCCAACATCAACAAAGTGTACACGATAAGTCCAAATCCCAATCCGTCGGAAATGGAGTAGGACAATACTGAAATTATTATTATAACAAAGGATGTCGTAACAACGATGGAATCCTTCCAATCGATATCCTTAAGACCTTTGAACATTGCTGCGCCGACGCTTACCAAAGCAAAGGAGGTCACAGGGGTAAGTCCATTGATGGGTGCAAATATGGTAAACACGGGGTACAACAGCGATGACAAGATAAACAGCAATCCCGCAACAATGGTTGTAATGCCCGTTTTTGCTCCAACGGAAACGCCAATGGACGACTCTGCCAAGGTTGTAAGGGTAGAAGTGCCAAACACGCCGCACAGCAACGAACCAGTTGCGTCGGCAATCATAACCTTTTTGCCGTCAAGCAGTTGCCCGTTTTGATCCAGCACTCCACAGTCCTTTCCTACGGCGATTAGGGTGCTTGTAGAGTCAAACAAAGTCACGAATACCATGGAAAATACCACTGCGTACGCCGAAACGTTGGTCAAAACTCCGGCGAAATCAAAACATTTGCCAAAGTTATCAAAAAATGCCGAAAAGTTTTCGCCTACGTTGGAGTATCCGGAGCTAAATGCAGGCATACCGTCCACACCGCACGCGCCCAAAATCAAACCGACAACTGCTGTGATAACCATCGTTATTGCAAGTGACAGTTTGCCGACAATGCCTTTTATTTGTGACAGAGTAAAACAAAGTAAAATTGCGCCCAATCCCAACAAAACGGTGGGATTGTCAAAAGTAGACAACGTAGGCAAACCTGTGTTGAAGTTGATAATTCCGCATCCGCGCAAGCCTATCATTGCAATAAACGCACCTAAACTTGCCGAAATTGCACCTTTTAGCGAGTTGGGAATAGCATTTACAATCAATTGACGTATCGGTGTTAAGGTGATAACAAAAAATATCACACCGGAAACAAACGTCACCGTCAACGCTTCCGTCCAAGTAAACGCCATTTTTGATTGTGCGCAGACTGTGTAGGCAAGGTAGGAATTCATACTCATTCCTGCACAAACAACCAACGGGTAGTTACCAATAAATCCCATAACAAAGCAAGCGATAGCCGAGCATAGTGCTGTTCCTATAAAGATTGCCGTCATGTTGGAGCCGTCGATACTGCCCAAAATGCTTGCATTTACCGGCAACATGTATACCATTGCAAAAAACACAATCACGCCTGCGATTAGTTCGCGACCTACCGTCGAACCGCGCTCACTCGCGTGAAAATGTTTATCAATTTTTTGTAGTAGATTTTTCATAATGTATTTCCTTTACCGATTGACAATTATATCACACTAAAAACAAAAATTCAATACGCAACACAAAAAAAGTACCAAGTTGAAACAACTCGGTACTCTTTTATACATGGCTCCCCCAGTTGGACTCGAACCAACGACCCTGCGGTTAACAGCCGCATGCTCTACCTGCTGAGCTATAGAGGAATATTTAGTTTTGCAACTCAATGCTTATGTATCTTACCACTACAGCAAATATTTGTCAATTATTTTTCAAAGGTTTTTTACACTTTTTTATTAAATTTTGCAAGATAAATTACTTTGGTGTTTTGTATGAAAAAACTAAATGCAGAAAAAGATTATCAAATGACACTCTTTCTGCACTTAGCGTTATCATGACTTGATATCAACGTTATTGTGTAGGTGATGGAAAAGTCGTTGTGCAATTTGAAATTGCTTTGTCGTATGTTTTGATAGAAAGTAAGTCTTTTGACGCACTTATCAAAGTAATGCGTTTTTTATGCAAAACGAAACAGCGTTTTTTCATGCGTCTGTCCAACATGATACCACAATGTTTGACGACGTATTATTACTTTTCCAAAACAATTCTAAATAGGTTCGAACCGCATTTTGGCGCACGGTACTTTTTGTCAAGTTCTGGTCCGCAAGAGTTGGAACCGATACCACTCATTGCTACGTCAATATTCACGTAGGTTGCAATAGGTTTTTTCAACTCAAAATTGTGCTTAGCCTTTTCCAACTGCGCCGTTGAGTAGGGTAAAACGCTAAAGGAAAATGGCTTTTGCGCCGTGATAGTTAGCAAATTGTCAATTGCCAACTTGGTGCTGTTAAAGTGACTTCCGTTTTCCTGTGGCATCAAATAGTTTTGGAAATTTTCGCAAACGGTAGTGTGATATTCGCCAAAATCGCTTGCGATATGCTTGTCGACGTAGCTTTCGCATGGTCCGTAGCCGACGTAACCAAAGGATTGATATTGTTTGTCTATTGCAAATTCAAATCCAATTCGTGGCAAATAGTCGATATAATCTGCAATTTGATACTCCAACTGCAAATCAATGCCGTTTGCAAAAGGCGTCACGGTGATTGTGTAGCGCAACAATGGTTTCAAACAGTTCTTTACCAGTCTTCCGCGGTAAATTGTAGATTGCTCTATTTGTTCAACTTCGTCCAGTACTTGCGTGTAACCAACGAACTTTTCCCATTGATTTTTGACGTTTCTGTCGTTGTCGATATATGCGCGGAAAACGTTTACTGTAAAGGGCTGTTCAAGTCTTAATCCGCCGATTCCAAGTAATTTGCCGTGATTGTCCATTTGAAAGGCGGTTCTTAAGGAAAAATCTACCTTTTGTAGCTCGCAAGGCGGTGCAATGGGGTTATTCTCACGTTTTCCGCCGTACACAGCGCGCACTTCGTATAAACCGCTTTTAACTTTTCTGTCCGGGGTTACAAGTCCGTCTACACAAAAGTTTCCGTCGTGTTCCGTTTCGCCAAAATCCCCACCATAAAGATATTTTGAACCGACCTTAACAGCATGATCACACCATTCCCAAACAAAGGCGCCAACAAAACGGTCGCTTTTGTCAATTTGTTGCCAGTAGGCGTGCACGTCGCCACAACTATTTCCCATTGCATGGGTATATTCGCACAAAACGTAAGGACGAGTTTCCTTTTCGTCCGCAAGATATTCGTCGAAGAAATCCACAGGGGCATACATTTTGCTAACGAGGTCAACTCGGTTGGTGTAGTATTCGGGATGTCCCGTCCAAATGCTCTCGTAGTGGATCGGTCTGCTGTCGTGTGCGTGGATGTAGTCGGCGCCTTCGTAAAACGCTTTGCCGTAAGCCGATTCATTGCCGAGCGACCAAATTACCACGCAGCAGCGGTTTTTGTCGCGTTCCAAGAGGTTGATTTCACGGTCTAAAACGCTCTTGTCAAAAATACCATTGTTTGTGTATTCGCGCCAAATATCAAGAGCGTAACCGCCCGTGCACTCCGCAACGCCGTGTGTTTCTACGTCCGCTTCGTCCATAACGTAAAATCCAAAGTAGTCGCACAGCTGATAAAACTCCGGTTGGTTGGGGTAATGCGACGTTCTGATAGCGTTGACGTTTGCCCATTTCATCAACTTTAAGTCTTCGATTATGTTTGCTAGCGTTATCGTTGCACCCGTCTTTGGATGACTTTCGTGACGGTTTACCCCCTTCAATTTTTGATGTTTACCATTGATTTTGAACACGCCGTTTTCTATTGTGACGGTACGTATTCCTACTTTTTCTAAAATCTTTTCACCATTGGCAGAAAGAACTAAATCGTATAAGTACGGATGTTCTGCCGACCAAATCCTTGCATTTTTGATGATTATTTGTGCCGAATCTTGCGGTTGAACGGTGCCGTTTTGGCGACAAATATCGTAGTTTATTGCAATACTGCTAAGGTTTTTGATGGTAACAATGCCGTCACCATTGCAAATATCGGTGGTTATTTTATAGTCGGTGATATGCTCGTTTGGTCGTTCAAGCAGATATACGCTGCGGAAAATTCCCGTCCAGCGGAACTTATCTTGACACTCCAAATAACTGCCTGCGCTCCACTTTATAACAACAACGTCCAGCACGTTTTTGCCCTTTGCAAGGTAGTTTGTCACGTCAAATTCGTTGGTGGCGTGCGCAATTTGTCCACTGCCCACAAAAGAGCCGTTTAGATACACGGCAAAATAGCTGTCTACACCTTCAAAAATGATGTAGTGCTTTTGCAACGTATCTGCGATATCAAAGATTTTGCGATAGTGGAAAGTCGGGTTTTCCTGTGGAACCTTTGGTGGATCGAATGGAAAAGGATATCTGCTGTTTAGATACTGAATTTGATCGTATCCATGCAGTTGCAAACAGCTTGGAACAACAATTTTGTCCGTAGGCTCCACGTCCAAATCTATGATAGGGCAAGGGTATGCTCTAACATTCCACTCGCCGTCAAGCGACGTAAATCTGCTGCTTGCTCTTCTATTTACGATATGATGCGTGTAATAAAACTTGTCTGTTGCATCAAAAGGCACGTAGTAGGCGCGCGGAGGTAGGACATTTTGTCTTTCGTAGGATAAAACTTGTTTGGTAAGGTCAATTTTCATACTGTGTTCCTTTTGCTAAAACAGGCTTTCAATTTGTTCGTAGATTTGCCGTTCGGTTTTACGTGTGATAATTGTTGCTCTTTAACCTATAGTGAGATAGTTGTTGTATGCTTTTTAATTTTCCTATAAAATAACACGAATTAAACGGTTTTTACACTTATTTTCTAAAAATAGCACGCTATTGTGCAGTATCAGTTTGCAAAGGTTGTTGTGTTGCTTTTACCGTTTTTATCATCTTGCAATAAGCAAAGATAAAGAATACGGTTTCTATCGCTGCGCAAAGAACCCAAGATATCGGGTAAGACAAATACAACGTTTCCAACGTGTGATGTTTTGCAAACACGGTGTAAATCCACAAAATGCGCACTCCGCACACCGACAAAATGGTAGTTATCATGGGCTGAGTAGATTTTCCCATGCCACGCAAAATTCCGCACATAACGTCCATCGGACCGCACAAAAAATAGGTTGTGCCAATGATGGAAAGTCGTAAAATACCAAATTCTAACGCTTCTTCCACGATGTTTTTGTTTATTAATATGCGTAATAGCGGTTCGCCAAGCAGATATGCACCTGTTCCCAAAACAATACCGATTGCTGTAACGCAACCAACGCAGCAAAGGCAAATATTCAAAATGCGTTTGTGCTTTTTTGCACCGATATGCTGACCCACAAATGCAACTGCCGTTTGGTGAAAACTGTTCATGCAGGTGTAAACATAGCCCTCAATGTTGTGGGATGCTCCGTTTGCCGTTACTACCAAATCGCCAAAACTGTTAACGCTGGATTGGATTATAACGTTAGAAATACTAAACATTGCCCCTTGAATACCTGCCGGCAAGCCGATATAAATCATCTTGCCAAGTTGCGAAGGGTAAATTTTTATCTTTTTGAGATCTAGTCTGTGTGGGCCTTTTGCCCGAGTTAGTTCGCGTACGACCAAAACTGCAGAAATCAGTTGAGATATAATCGTTGCAAGGGCAACGCCTTCCACGTCCAATCTGCAAACGAAAACAAAAAACATATTCAAAAATACGTTTGCAATGCCGGCGATAACAAGATATACAAGCGGTTTGCGAGTGTTTCCTACCGAACGCAAGATGGATGCGCCAAAGTTATACACAACATTAAAGGGCGCTCCGCAAAAGACAATTCGAATGTACGTGGTGGATTGGTCTATCATGTTGGCTGGAGTATCGAACAACTCCAAAAGCGGTCGTGCAAGCGCAAAACCGATAGCGCCAAACAAAAATCCGCCAATCAGCGCTGTGGGGAAGGAGGTATGCACAACTTCGTGCAAATTCTTTTCGTCGTTCGCTCCAAAGTACTTTGCCGTCAAAACACCTGCACCAATAGATATTCCCATAATCAGATTAACTATCAAATTGTTCAACGCGTTGGTCGCGCTAACTGCTCCGCCGGCGGTATCGCTTGCCGTTTTTACAACGATCAAATCTGCAGTGTTAAAAAGAAGTTGCAAAACGCCCGTCGCAATGATGGGCAAAGTGAACAAAAGTATTTGCTTTAGTAGGTTGCCTTGCGTTAAATCCGCAGTTTCCTTTTTGTTTGTAGTCGCCATGTTTTCCTTTGGAGTATCACGTGGATACCTTTCGTGCAAATCGTAGCACGTATCGTAATGTATATGTTTGAAAAATAAGTTTACCACCTTTGATGTTATTTGTAAAGTAAATAAATATCTGCGTTCGCGCGCACGAGCTTTTGTAGTGTGCATGCAAAAGTCCCTTAAATTTTCAAATACCAGAATGTTCGAAAGTGTTTTCAAAACCCCTAAAGTGTAAAACATTTTACCATATTGTACAACTTTTAACCCTTTTGAATAAAAATGTAGATAAAAATATTTGAATATTTATCGTAAATTGTGTTCAAAAATGTTGCATTGTGTCAAATTATGTGGTATAATTTAGAAAAAATAAAACTCTTAGGGGGACATAATCATGATAAATGAAAATGAAGTAACAACAAACGAACAAAGCAAAGAGGAAACAATCTTCTATTTTGTTGAAGATTTGATGCTTGCCTTGTGCTTTAGAAACAACCTCGTTGGTCGCACCTACTTGCGTGATTGTATCGTGCAAGTGTGCTTGGAAGACAAACATTCCATCAACTTGAACGACGAGGTTTACCCTGTAATTGCCGAGCGGTACCAAACAACAATTGCAGGCGTGTGCAAAGCAATTAGACATTGCCTTATCACCTGTCAAAACGATGGCAAACTAAAACGCGCAAACAAAATTTTCCACCACGACATCATCGGTAACGAACCGCCAACAAATGCTGAATTTGTGATAACAATGGCGCTGCTTATCAAAAGATATATCACTGCGCTCAAAAACAAATCTAACAAAGTAACCTATTTCAATTTTTGATTGATACTTGTTTGAAGTGTGCAAGCGTCTAAGTTGTCAAAACAAGTGTAACGTCTTGCTTATCGCTATAAAAAATCATTCACGATTAACGTTCGTTTGATTTGTATAGTCGTGTAGATTATCAAGCAAGGTGTAGTCTTTTTGATTATTGCACAAATAAATCAACAACGCCAACAAAAAAATCCACGACCTGAGTTGTGGATTTTTTTTGGTTCTATACTAAATGTTGGGGTACTAACAAAACTTTATCGTAACAACTGAAATGCGTCCCCAAAAATTTGTCCAAACTTTTGGGGTGCGTCGCAAAAGTGCTTTCTAACGTGCAATTATTTTTGTTCGGCAACGGCTTGTTTGATGTATTGACAAAGCTCGTTAACTTCCATGTTGTAAGCCTGTTTTATACATTGGTAAACGGCTTCCGATTTACTGCTACCGTGTCCTTTAACTATGGTCTTGTTCGCGCCAAGCAAAACGGCTCCACCGTAGTTGTTGTAATCCATCAAGCCTTTCAATTTCATTACTTCCTTTTTGAGAAGTAGTGCGCCCATTTTTGATACCAAGTTGGACATAAACGCACGCTTTACCAGTTTTAACATGTTCAAACATGCACCTTCGGTGGATTTCAACAATACGTTACCGTTAAATCCATCGGAAACAACAACGTCCACGTTGCCGTCGAGAACTTCTCTGCCTTCCATGTTACCAACAAAGTTGATGCCATTTGTTTGTTCCAACAAGGGGTAAGTATCTTTTGCAAGTTGATTTCCCTTTTCCGCTTCAGCACCGATGTTAAGTAGTGCAACACGAGGATTTTGCACTCCGTGAGCCTTTTGCATGTACAAACTTCCCATCAAGGCAAATTGTTGAAGGTTTATTGGATCGCAATCCACGTTTGCTCCGCTATCGCAAATGCACACCAAACCGTTTTGAACGGTGGGCATAATGGGGCAAAAAGCAGGGCGTTTTACGCCCTTGATACGTCCAATGCGCAAAACTGCACCAGCCAAAAGTGCACCGGTGGAGCCAAGGCTTACCAATGCGCGAGCCGATTCGTCCGTCTTTAGCAATTCAAATGCCTTGTACATTGAACTTTCTTTCTTTGTTTTGATAGCTTCAGTTGGTTTGTCGTGGCACGTGATAACGTCGGGAGCATGCAAAATGGTTAAACGCTCCTTGTCGTATGTTTTATCTGCAAAATAGTTTTCAATTTCTTCTTGATTGCCAACAAGTACGATTTCCACGTCGGATAAATTTTGTAAAGCCTTCAGCGTGCCTTCAAAGTTAACCAGCGGGCTGTTATCGCCACCGTAAGCATCAACGATAATTTTGATCATGATTTTCTCCTAAAAGTGGTATTTGGTGATTATTCACTGCACAATATTTTAACAGCCAACGCAAAATTAGTCAATACTATTGATGTTTTTGCAACAAAGTTTATCGAAATTTAACTAATTTGTGATACGTTTAATCTAATTTCGATATCAAATTGCCGGCGAGACTATTGTTATAATGTATAGCAGAATGTGTAACGTGTCATAAATTTTACATAACGATGCCATTTTTTTTACACCTTCCGCAAAAAAAATCGATCAAAACATTTAACATTTGTTTACAATCGTAAAAAAAAGTGTTAGAATATAGTCAAGCCAATGTGGCAACAATATTTGTCGTATCAAAAAGAGGAGCATATTTATGGTACAAGTTTTACCAGTTACAACCAAAAAGCAACGTAAGCAATTTGTGGAACTTCCACTAAAAATGTACAAAAACAATCCCTACTACGTGCCTTCTCTCTACTCGGAAGAAATGGCAATGTTCAAAGAGAACTTCACGTACAACGACCAATCCAAATCGGCGTTTTTCTTGGCGTACAAGGATGGCGAAGTAGTAGGACGTATCCACGGCATTTTGCAAATCGCCGCCAATGAGAAATGGGGACAATCGCGCGTGCGTTTTACTCGTTTTGAAAGTATCAACGATCAAGAAGTAGCTAATGCATTGTTGTGCGCCGTAGAAGAGTGGGGCAAGTCGCTCGGCATGAAGGAAATTGTTGGTCCTTTGGGCTATTCCGATATGGAACGTGAAGGACTTTTAGTAGAAGGTTTCGACCAACTTTCCACCTTTGAAGAAAACTACAACTTCGACTACTATCAAACCCTGATCGAAAACTACGGCTACCAAAAGGACGTTGATTGGACGGGCAACAAACTTTACCTTCCGGAAGGTGGAATTGATCCCCGTATCAAGGAAATTTCCGACAAAATGTTGGAAAAGTACAATTTGCATTTCTGCACGGAAACAAACAAACGCAAAATGCTCAAAAAGTACGTTGATAAAATCTTTGCCATTTGGGAAGATACCTATTCCAAAATCTACGGAACGGTGCCATTTAGCAGAAAAATTATGGACGGTGTCTACGATCAATTTGTTCTTATGGTAAAAACCAAGTATTTGCCACTTATCTTGGACGAAAACGACAATATCGTATCTTTCGGTATCGTTTTCCCGTCACTTTCCAAAGCAGTGCAAAAATCCGGTGGACGATTGACGTTGCCTTGCATTGTCCGTTTGCTAAAGGCCATCAACAAACCGGACGTTTTAGACGTTGCACTTATTGGCGTTGTAGACGAATACAAAAACAAAGGTATCAACGCAGCTATTTTGTACCGTTTACTCACCTTGATGCAAGATGTCGACCACGTAGAAAGCAATTTGATGCTGGAACATAACAACCCGATTCAAAACATGCTAAAGTATTTCGACGCTCCGCAACACAAACGCCACCGTTGCTACATCAAACAACTAAATCAACAATAGTTCAAAAGTAAATCTTTTGTCATCGGGCAAAAGATTTATTTTTTGTATGGCGAATTATACCTTTGCGCAAGGGGGCGTGCTTACTTTGATATTCATCTTTATAGTTACCAAAAAATGACAAATAATTTCACGAGAAAATACTAAACTTTTGTTTACTGTTTATCAAATGTTTACTTTTCTCCAATATAATTATATCAAATTTTGTTTTGAGCATTGTGTATCACAATGCGTAATGGAAGGAGATAAAAAATGGTGGAAATCAAACAAGTAATAACAAAAAAACAACGTAAACTATTTGTTGAGTTTCCGCTAAAACTGTACAAAAATAACCCCAATTTTGTTCCGCCACTGTACGGCGACGAAATGGCAATCTTCAAAAGTGACTACGTCTACAACGAGCAAGCCAAGTCAATTTTCTTTTTGGCATACGATCAAGGCAAGGCTGTAGGTCGCATTCAAGGTATCTTGCAAATGGCAGCCAATCAAAAGTGGTCGCAAACGCGTGTGCGCTTTACCCGTTTTGATTCTATCAACAATCAAGAGGTAGCCAACGCTTTGTTTAACGCCGTAGAAGAATGGGGAAAATCCTTAGGTATGACGGAAATTGTAGGTCCTTTGGGCTACTCTGATTTGGAAAGAGAAGGATTGCTTATCGACGGATTCGAGTATCTTGCAACCTTCGAAGAACAATACAACTACGACTACTATCAAACTTTGATAGAAAACTACGGCTACCAAAAGGACGTGGACTGGATCGAACACCAAGTGCGTATGCCTGTTGGCAGAGATAAGGATATCGAACGTCTCAAAAACCTTAGCGGTCGTATGTTGCAAAAATACAATTTGCACTTTGGCTCGGCAAAGAATATTACTGCCTATGTAAACAAGTACTCCGACGAAATTTTCCGCGTTTGGGACGAGGCATATTCCAAAATTTACGGATGCGTTCCCTTTACCGACGACCTAAAAAAGCACATGATCAAACAGTTCAAGATGGTGATAGATAGACGTTTTATTGAGGTTATTTTGGACGAAAATGAACGAATCGTTGCCTTTGGATTTGCATTCCCGTCAATTGCAAAAGCTGTTCAAAAATCCGGCGGACGTCTAACGGTTCCCTGCCTAATCCGTTTGTTCAAGGCAATCAAACATCCCAAAGTGTTGGATTTGGCAATTGTTGGAGTGGTGGATCAATATCGCAACAAGGGGGTTAGTATGGCTTTGTTTGCCATGTTTGAAACCATGTTCGGCCATGGCATCGAACACATGGAGACCAACCTAAATTTGGAAGAAAACTACTCCATTCTTAATATTTGGAAGTCTTTCGATACCAAACAGCACAAACGTCGTCGTTGCTACATTAAACATCTTGACCAATCGTGCGAGCAATAAATTTACTTGCGATTTGTAAATTGTTTAATGTTTGATAACGTAATAGGTTTTTGCAATAATTTTGTCGTTAGACAAAAGAGTTGTTTGGTATAGTTTATAGAAGTATATCAAAAGGACAGAGCTCGTGTTTGATTTGTTTCCAAGCCTTAGCTACTTTGGGACATTTCAATTCGACCTGTTCTTTTTGTTTCTATAAGTACAAAAACCTGTCGTAATCGTGCAATGCAACACGGTTATATGCAAGATGTTGCAAAAATATCGAAGGTAACGCGGTTTTGAGTGATATAAAAACCCATAATTGTAGATATGGTATCGAATAATGCCGATATTCCATTGTGTAAGACGAAACAATCTTAAACTTTCAAAATCTTTGCATACCGACCGAGAAAAATCTCCATATTTCTCTTGACATATACGAACAAATGTTCTAAAATATAATCAAATGGAAGATTTTTTAAATTGATAAAAGGAATTTGTGATGGACGTACTGCATTGCGATTTAAACAATTTCTATGCTTCCGTCGAGCAAACGCTAAACCCTGATTTGAAGGGTAAAGCTATTGCTGTATCGGGCAATCCGCAAACGCGTAGTGGGATTATTCTCGCAAAAAACACACTTGCCAAAAGCATGGGTGTGCAAACAGGCGAGACCATTTGGCAAGCCAAAGACAAATGTCCCGATTTGGTGTGCGTGTTACCGCATTTCGAGTGTTACGTGCATTTTTCCAAAGCAGTGCGCAAAATTTACGAGCAGTATACCGACAAAGTGGAAGGTTTTGGCTTGGACGAGTGTTGGTTAGACGTTACCGACAGTAAAATTTTTGGCACTCCGTTTGAAATCGCCGAAAAAATTCGCAATCAAGTGCGCGAAGAGACGGGATTGACAATCTCTGTTGGAGTGTCCTTTACTAAGACTTTTGCCAAGCTTGGAAGCGATATCAAAAAACCTGATGCAACAACGGAAATCAGCCGTCAAAACTACAAACAGGTTGTCTGGCCATTGCCAGTTCAGGATATGCTCTTTATTGGCAAAAACACTCAAAGCAAACTGAACCGTATGGGTATTTTTACTTTGGGACAACTTGCCAACGCCAGTACCGAAGCGTTGTCAAAAACCTTTGGCGTTGTTGGTGAGCGCATACAACAAAGCGCTCGTGGCGAGGACGTGGAGCCTGTACGTAACTGCGATGTTCAACGAGAAATCAAAAGCGTGTCGCACGGTATAACCACTTTACGCGATATGGAAACCTTCCAAGATGCAAACCAAGTTATCGAGTTTTTGTCTGATATGGTGGCAACGCGCCTGCGTCGATATGGATTTTTCGGCAAAGTGGTGCATTTGGACATTCGTCGAAACGATCTCACTCACGAAAGCAGACAGTGCCAAGTCCAGCCAACGAACAAATCTACTGATATCTATCGTACTGCTTGCAAACTGCTAAAGGATATGTGGAAAAAGTCCGCCGATTTGCCTTTGCGTTCGCTAACGGTTGGAGTGGGCGGATTGTGCGACGTAGGAGGAACCATGCAACTGGGAATATTCGACGACAACAATCAACGTGCCTTACAGTTGGAACTTTCCGTTGATCAAATTCGCAAAAAATTCGGGTTTGGCGCTATCAAAAAAGCAAGCATGCTCAACTGTGATTTAGTTACCGACAAAATGTTTTCCGAAGAAGATTTGCTCCCCTTCAAACGGTAGGTTGCACTAAATATCTATTGGACTACATAATATAATGCTATTTGTTTTGTAGATTTTTTAATCTGGATGATATTGATTTTGATAAATCGCCTAAATTGTCTATATACTATGTGGTTTGTCGATAGTTAACGCAAATGCAAATTTCAAAGTCTTTTTCAATAAAAACGTCTAATTACGTATATAAATATCAAAAACGCCCTAAAAGCAATTTTGTCTTTAGGACGTTTTTAATTATGTTGTTATTCTAAATAGTTTTCGCGTAGTTTTGCAATGTCTGTTTGAGTAACACCGCACGCAGATATAAAACTTTCAACGCTACCGTAGCGTTGTTCGATTTCCGTCCAAAAGGACTGCAGATAGCTTTCCTTTACCGACAACATCCCTTGTATCAACGCAATTTGTTCGTCGTCGAGCGTTCCGCGTATTTTGGACATCACCATATCTAAAAAGGGCTTGTTTTGCTCGTTTGTTAGCAGGTAGTCGTCCATTATTTGTTGTCTGCTCGCGCCGAGACAGTGCAAAAGCAGTGCCGTACAGGTTCCAACGCGATCTTTTCCTGCCGAGCAGTGCCAAAGTGTGGCGCCCTCTACCGGATTGTTTGCAAGCAGTTTCAAAAAGGAACCGTATCCTACAAGACTTACCGAGTCGCTAACGAACTTGCGATACAAAATTTCCAAATGGCACCTTGGATCTTCTCCGCGGGCGAGCATACGTCGTATACCTGCTTGCAACATCTCGCCGATTTCTTCACCGCTGGATTTTTCGTAGGTGATGCCAAAGGTTGTAGCACTCATAATAGGGTTTGTGACGTATTGTACGCCGTCGATTATCACGTCGGGCGACTTTGCTTGTTCCAATTCGGTGCGTAAGTCTACAACTCGTTGCAGTTTGTTTTGGCGCAAAATTTGTACGTCTTCTTCGGTTATTTTATGCAAGTGTCCGCAACGGATCAGCCGTTGCATTTTTATCTTGCCCAACGGTGTAACAATACCGCCCAAATCGCGTGCATTGGTTGCGCCTTGCATTGTAATTTTCATTTCTTAACCTCTTTGTGAAATCATTTTGTTGATAGCGTCGGTAATCATGGAAATTGCAATGGTATTGTGACCGCCTTCGGGGATGATCAAATCTGCCTTAGCCTTGGACGGTTCTACAAACTGCTCGTGCATGGGTTTTACCGTTGAAAGGTATTGGTTTATTACCGACTCCATACTGCGTCCGCGCTTGTTTGTGTCACGGCGTAAACGTCTAATAAAACGCACGTCGGCATCGGTATCAACAAACAATTTGATATCGCAAAGATCGCACAACTGCTTGTTGGTAAAAATCAAAATACCTTCCACAATAATGATTTTTGCACTGTCTACCTTTTTCCATTGCTCGTTACGGCAATGATTGGAAAAATCGTAGGTGGGGTGCATGATGGATTCCCCTTGTTTTAGTTTGCTGATGTGTTCCACAAGCAAATCGGTATCCAACGAATCGGGATGGTCAAAATTGACTTTGCATCTTTCTTCAAAGGAAAGGTTAGAGATATCTTTGTAGTAGTAGTCGTGCGAAAGTATAACGGAATCACTGTGGAAAGCTTGGTTGATTTTTCTAGCAACGGTAGTTTTCCCCGAGCCTGTGCCACCGGCAATGCCGATTACGTATCTCTTCATAAATTTCCCTCCTTGGTGAAAAACAAAACTTGTCAAACATTGTATCATTTATTGCGTTTTTGGTCAATAAAATTAACCCACGGGCAAAAAATTTGCAGTAATTTTTTATCTAAAAGGGTTGCTCACATTTGTTTCTTTTGGTATAATTTGCGCTATGGAAAAAGTTACTGTAACAAAACAACTGCTTGATAACTTCAAAAGCAATCCACTAACGCTAATACTGTATGGCTATCTAACGGCTATGCCCAACACTTGCCTATACCAAAGTGGTAGCAGTTATGCCACCATCACGCACAACGGCAAGTTTTTTGAGTGCACAATTGCAACCGACGACCTTGCCTTTGTGGACGAATTTGTTGGCACTTTTAGTGATTGCTACGCCGAGTTTCGCATGATAACCCCAAAAATTGCCAATCACCTTGCACAAAAGTACCAATTCGGCTATCGTACTACCTGTGGACTTTACGTTTGGAATGGCAAACCGCTACCTCACGTTTGCCAAGGCGATTTGCGGAAAATGTCTTCTGAGTTTGCAGATATGGTTGCAAAAGGTACTGACTACGCAACAAAAGAAGACGTAATTGAGTTGTTAAACTTGCATCCGTCGTCTGCCTTGTACGTGGATGGCAAGCCTGTTTGCTGGTGCCTGTTGCATTTGGAAAAGTCCTTAGGTATGCTCTACACTTTGCCGGAACATCGCAAAAAGGGGTACGCGTTGGACGTTATGACGCATCTTACCAACCAAGTGATACGCAGTGGTGATATTCCCTATGCGACAATTGTAAAAGGTAACGTACCTTCCCAAAACCTTGCTCTAAAGTATCAACTGCAGTATGTGTGCGACGTCGACTACGTTGCTATCGACTTTGCAAATCAGCGCAAATAGTAGTGTAATTTGCATAAAAACGTGCAATAATTAACACTAATTGCATATTTCAGTAGAAAAATCAAAATAATTCAAAAAAATGTAGTAAAAATAGTTTACATTTTGCAACAATAATGATAAATTATTGCGCGTAAAATCCTTACAAAAAGGAGACGTAAAAATGGCTAACGCAAGATATAAAAAATGCCCTCGTTGCGA
>CAZDLE010000012.1:0-16414 GCA_964506035.1 uncultured Oscillospiraceae bacterium
ACGGGGTACACCTCGGAAGCGCAACACTGTCTAACGGCAACGGCAAAGCGCGATGATACGCGTGTAGTGGCGGTGCTTATTGGTGCAAACGACAGCAAAACGCGTTTTAAGGAAGTTAGTGAAATGTTCAACTACGCCTTTGCAAACTATCAAAGTCACGTTTATATCACTTCGAGTGATGTGCAACAACTTGCAGTGGATGGTGGCAAACAACAAATTGTTGACGTCGCGCCTACCGAAAAACTGATCGCCTTTGGCAAAAAAGGACAAACGGATTACACCCTAAGTTGCGATTTGCCTCAAAGCGTAAAGGCGCCCGTAAAAAAAGGACAGGTTGTAGGACAAGCAAATCTTCTTGACCATGACGGTAACGTTGTAAAATCCGTAGACCTTGTTGTAACGAGTGACGTTCAAAACAAAACCTATTGGGACTACGTTAACGATATCGTAACGGCAAAATAGCAGGGTGTTGTTTGGGTAGTGCGAGAATTAAAATAACGATTGAATAGAAAAGCATCTTGTTTGTTTTTGGTTGCCATTTGATATTTTTAGGATTAGTTAACGTCAAATTGTTACGCCGCTAAGTATGCAGATTTTTTAGCAAGATATAAAAAATTTTAGTGGCGTTGCTATAAGGATTGTAGGAGATAATTTTTCCTGCAATCCTTTGGTATTTAGACAAACTATTTGCAAAATAATTAGTGATTGTTAGATGATGGAAAAAATACGGCTTTCGAAGGGTAAACCGTTTGTGGGATATTGTGAGACGTTCGTTATTACAATCTTTTTTCGTTGAGAACTTGAACGTTTATAGAGCAAATTGGAGTTGACTGTTGATAGAATAAAGAAAATGAAGTTTTCAAAAGTAAACCGTTTGCAAGATAAACAAAAATTGTTTGGCCAATTTGCCGTATATCATCAACAAAAGGACTATTTTTATTGACTTTAGAGCGCTAATTTGGTACAATAGTAGCATGTCGATTATTAGAATTTTAACAAACAACTATGGCGGTGTTACGCGCGAAAGTCTGCTGGAAACCGTTGCGTTTATAGTTGCGCTGTTGATTGCACTTGTTCTACACGAAGTGGCGCACGGTCTTGTGGCATACTGGAATGGTGATATCACTGCAAAGTACTATGGACGTTTGTCGCTAAATCCGGCAAAACACTTTGATATTGTTGGTCTTGTGATGATGCTACTAGTAGGGTTTGGTTGGGCAAAACCGGTACCGATTAACCCAAACAACTTCAAAAATCGCAAGGCAGGGGCAATAACGGTGTCTCTTGCAGGGGTTGTTACTAACCTTGTTTTAGCATTTTTGTTTAGCGCGTTGATTGTTTTTATGGGGGCAATACGTGTAGTAAATCAAACTACAACATACTACGTGGTGCTGTTTTTGTTTTATCTGGGCGTGTACACAACCGCGTTGAATATCAACTTTGCGCTGTTCAATTTGTTGCCGTTGTATCCGCTGGATGGCTACAGATTGCTTTCCTGTTTTGTGGACGAACGCAACTCGGCAATGACGTTTTTGCGTCGCAACAGCTTGTATATCATGTTGGCACTGATACTTATCGACAACGTGCCTGTTTTGAGTACTTTTTCGCCGATAAACTGGTATATAACCACTCTTGGTGGTAAAATTATGGAGCTTTTCCAACAATTTTGGGGGCTATTTGTATAATGGACGAACAACAATACGAACAACAGTACATTTTTGACGAACAAAGGGACGTTCTCAAATTGGATATCACCAACTTTTCCGGACCGTTGGACCTTTTGCTTGCCCTTGTAAAGGAAAACAAAATCGAAATAAAGGACATTTTTGTGTCGCAGGTGACGGAACAATTTTTGCAGTTTATGACGCAAGTTTCCAAGTTGGACGTTGATCAAGCAAGTGAATACATGGCAATGTCGGCAACGCTATTGGAAATCAAATCGCGTGCGTTGTTGCCTGTTTTGCCCGGTTTGGAGGAGGACGAAGAAAGTCCCGAACAACTGCTTATTCGTCAGTTGGAAGAGTATAAACTTTTCAAAGAAGTGGTTACCGAACTAAAAACGCAAGAAAACGTCAACCGTTTTTATCGCGAGCCGGACAGTTCCGTTGGTAAGGAAGTTTCCGTACTGAAGGACAGTTTGTCGTTGGAAGGTTTTATGACGGCATTTAGCAAGTTTTTGGCAAAAATGCAGGTCAAAGCCCAGGCGGAAAACGTATCGCGTGCAATCACCAAGGAAAACTTTTCCGTATCATCTAAAATTGCGCTTATTCGCGAAGTTTTGCGCAACGAAGAGCAGTTTAAGTTTGTGGACCTTTTCCCAGAAAATGCCAGCAAAAACGAAATTATCACAACCTTTATGGCAGTTTTGGAACTGCTAAAGTTGCAAGCCATAAGCGTTGAACAACACGGTCTTTTTGAAGAAGTTATCATTCACAGAAAGGGCGATATCGAAAATATTGATTTTAGAGTAGGAGACGAATACGATGAGCCAGTTGAGTAAGATTATCGAATCAATTTTGTTTGTTTCCGGCAAAGCCGTGGAAGAATCTTTTATTAGAGAAAAGCTGGAAATCACCGGTAAGCAATACAGCGAGGCACTTGACGAGTTGATGAAGCAATACAGTGGCGAAAGCGGTATACATATTTTGCGTTTTAACAAAAAAATACAGTTTGCATCTAATCCCGACTACGCAAAGCAGGTGGAAGCAGTTTTGAACCCTATCAAGGAGAAGGAGCTTACCAATGCCATGTTGGAAACGCTTGCCATAATTGCCTACAAACAACCCATCACGCGTATCGAAATTGAAGAAATCCGCGCAGTTGATTGCACCTACGCTGTACAAAATTTGATGCGTTTGGGTATGATTGAGTCTGTTGGCAGAAAAGAAACAATCGGCAAACCGTTGCTTTTTGCTACCACCGACGAATTTTTGAAGCGTTTTTCCATCAGCGAAGTTACAGACCTTCCCGACTACGAAACTTTGCTTGCAAAGTTGCAAGAGATTTCCGAAGGACTTGCTGCCGGTGTTACCTCTGTTGAAAAGCCTATGTTCGACAAGGTTAACGAAGTGCCCGATTTTCTTGTTGGCGAAAAGGTGGAAATTATCGAATAGTGCAATTGCAGTTTGATTTGTCACATTGCATAGAAAACCGTGGTAAACCGCAGCTATCAGTAATAGTTGATTGATGTGGGCGTAAACATGGTTTTATGCAATTTGCAGTATCATTTAAGTTTAGATAATTTGCAAGTATAGTTACCTTTGAGTTTCTTGTTGTAACTGCTACATTGTTGCAAATTAGCTAAACGTTGCGACAAAAAGTATTGTTAACGTCATTTTAGAGTTTTATGATTACTTACAAACAAATGCAAAAGGATGATATTCAAAGGGTGATCCCGTTGTTTATTGAATATTGGAACGGCACTGGCGACGAGTGGACACCAGAGTTGGTGTACAGCAGAATTTGGCAAGTGTTGGGTGCTCCCGACGCTTATTGTATGATTGCTGAAAAGGGCGAAAAGGTTATCGGTTTTGCAATGGGGCAAATGGAAACGTTCAACGACCTTACCGCCTACAATCTTAGGGAAATTATCGTTGCAACGGAGTATCAAAACAAAGGTTTTGGCACGCAGATGATGACTGAGTTGGAAATACGCGTTAAACAACTTGGCGCAAGTATGGTACAATTGGAATCTGTCAACGACGATTTGCACGAGCATTTCTACGGAAAACTGGGCTATAACGACGCATGCAATATAAAATTAAAATCGAAGTTTTTGTAAGATTTTTGTGATTTGTAGCTATTTTGCAACGTGCGGATATCTCGTGATAGTTAGTGCAATATCCAAAGAAACCCCCGTAAACGTGCTAAAATGGCATAACGAATCTTGTTGTGCAAGCTTGCAATAATCTATTATTGACTGAATAACGTTGTAATTTAGGTGTCTAACGTTATGCAAATTGTTTTTATCTTGTTTACTGTAAAAATCACGGTAAACGGAGAATGGTATACTAAATTAGGAGATTTATAATGGAAAAACTACGCAATAAAAAAGGTTACATTTGCGATATGGACGGCGTGATTTATCACGGAAACAAACTTTTGCCCGGCGCAAAGGATTTTGTGCAGTGGTTGCGCGAAAACGACAAAGCATTTTTGTTTTTAACTAACAATAGTCAAAAATCCCCCAAAGAGTTGGCGCAAAAACTAGCTCGTATGGGCTTGGAAGTGGGTGAGCATCACTTTTATACTGCAGCAATGGCAACGGCAAGTTTCTTGCAGGCGCAAGGTGCAAAAACTGCCTACGTCATTGGTGACGCAGGATTGACCAACGCATTATATCAAGTAGGTATTGCTCTAAACGATATCGATCCGGAATACGTCGTCATCGGCGAAACGCAAAACTACAACTTTGAAAACATCAAAAAGGCAACCGTTTTGGTGAACAATGGTGCAAAGCTTATCGGCACCAACGCAGATATCACAACCCCTACGGAACACGGCGAAGTGCCTGCTTGCAAAGCACTGGTTGCACCTGTGGAATACGCAACCAATCGCAAAGCGTACTACGTTGGTAAACCTAACCCCCTTATGATGCGCGCGGCAATGCATTGCTTCCACGAACGTGGAATCCACTCGCCCGAAGTTGCGATGATTGGGGACCGTATGGATACCGATATCGTTGGAGCAATCGAAAGCGGTATCGATCCTATTCTTGTTTTGAGTGGTGTTTCCACAATGGAAACTGTTGCAAAATATCCCTATCAGCCGCGCCTTATTTTGCACGGAGTAGGGGATATTGCAAAGAAAAATTAACGCATATTTTGCAAAATAATTAGTCGCAAAAAATGAAAGGAGCAACAGATAACCACTCGCACGAATGGCAGTTGGGGTTTATTCTAATTGGAAAATATGGATATTTTACTACGTCTTGAAAAATGTTTCAGGACGTATTTTTTTTGTGTTTTGATGTAGACAATGGCAGAAAAATGCCTTTTGCAGAATACTATTACAAACATAATATGCTAATATTAGCTATTTTTGTATAAAAATCAGTAAGAATACACAATCTAAAGTTGATGATAGTTGCAACTGCAATGCTAATATTTTTGCTACTGATTTTTGTGCCGATACCATTTGAAATGCGCGGACGGTATATCTTTGGTGAAGTGGACGTGCAAATTGAAATGGATGTTTGCGGTCTTCTTCTTGCAAAAGAACGAGTTTTTGTTAACTACAATGGTGTTGGTTATCAAGGAACGGTAGACGGCTATTTGCAGGCGGACGAAAATTCCAAACAAAGCGGAATTGACGTTGCAAAAAGCATTTGTCTGCGCCAAGTTTTGCTGTGTTTTAGGCAAGATTTTTCTAAATTGAACGTCAATTTTCTGGTCGTTCAAAACGCAATATTTTCGGCGCTTAGTCAAATTATTTGCGGTTTTTCAAGTTGTCAATTTGTGTGTGTTGCTAATAATTTTAGTGACGTTGACGATTTTCAAATACTTGCAAAGGCGAGTGTTAGCGTTGCAGAACTATCATTTTGTTTTATCAAACAAGGGGTGCGAGAATGCAAACACAAATTACAGAAATCGTAGAAAATGCAATATCAAATCTTACCAAGGCTGCGGAAGTCAACACGATAATCGGCAAGCCTATCGTCACCTACGACGGAACAACAATTTTGCCAATATCGCAAATTACATTTGCTTTTATGGCAGGCGGTGGCGAATATGGTAACAAAAACGTTACAAAATCCTTCGCGAAAAATGGTGTTGATAACAGCTTTGCCGGTGGTTCGGGTGGCGGAGCAACTATGAAACCTGTTGGATTTTTGGTGATTAACAAGGAAGGAGTAAATATGGTCACGGCGGAAAACGGCTCCACTTTAGACAAAATTATCGACGTTGTGAAAGATTTTTCCAAGCAACCTAACTAATATGAAGCGTACCTGTCAAATTATTTGTATTTGCTTGATATTGCTTGCGACGTTCACCGTCATTTTTGTATCCAATCAACACTCGGCTGTGTTTACGATTAGCCAAGATTCGATTGATTTTCCCGTTTGTGATAATCAATTTTTGACATCAGGCGATAATCAAGTTTTTGCAAATTTTAAACCGTATGTTGAAAAAACTGACTGCAGTTTGCTTAGTTCCGCTCAAAACGAATCGAAAAAGATTCCATTAGTTACTTGCGAGCAAAATGTACGTGCAAGTAATTATCCATCTACTTTCGATAAAATAACGTCCGCCAACAATTATTCATCAAGTTTTGTGCAAAGTGATATTTTTAAATCTTCTTTGCAAACGGCTGTAGCGCAAAACTTCCAAACTACCGCAAAAGGATGTATCGTTGTGGAGCGCAATTCCGGAAGAATTCTTTTTGAACACAATGCTGACGAGCGTTTGCCAATGGCAAGCACGACAAAAATTGTGACGGCTTTAACGGTCATCAACAACGGCAATTTGGACGACATGGTTACAATTCCACGGCAGGCGTGTGGTATCGAAGGCTCGTCCGTGTATCTACGTGAAGGGGAAAAGTTGACGGTGCGCCAGTTGTTGTACGGTCTTATGTTGCGTAGCGGAAACGATTGTGCAACGGCACTGGCTTTGCACGTGGGCGGCAGTGTGGAACGTTTTGCCGAAATGATGAATCAAACGGCGCGCTCTTTGGGTTGTGACGACTGTAATTTTGTAAATCCGCACGGTTTGCATGACGACAATCACTACACAAGCGCTCGCAACTTAGCGACAATCACCTGCAAAGCGTTGCAAAACGACGATTTTTCACAAATTGTATCCACTAAGAATGTCAAAATACCTAACGATGGTTACGACTATCCTCGTGTTTTATCTAACAAAAACAAATTGCTGTATAACTTTGCTGATGCCGACGGTGTAAAAACCGGCTATACCAAAAAGGCGGGAAGGTGTTTTGTAGGTAGTGCAACGCGCAACGACATGCAAGTTGTTGTGGTTGTGCTAAATTGTGCACCCATGTTTGAAGAAACGTCGCAAATGCTAAACGTTGCCTTTGCAAACTATCAAAACGTTTGCATTTTGCCCAAAAACAAGTTGTGTGGAGTGGTTTACAAAAGGAATAAACCAGTGTATTACTACTGCGAAAAATCCTTTAGTTATCCCATTTTGCAAAATGAATATCTGCAAAGGAAAATCTATCTGGACGAACAAAGGCAACAAATTGATATTTTGTTGAATGGCGTAACTATCGCAACTTTTCCTTTGACGGCTATGGAATAATGATTGGTTGCGTTAAAGATTTACTTTTCGTCTGCAAAATCCTATTATCGAATTGTGTGCGATAGTAGGAAATAATCGTAGTGCGATGGATTGCCTCTGAATTATAACTTTATATGCAACGTGCAGTATATCAAAATTACAACCGACGGATTTAACAAGTTTGGGAGGGCAGAATTTAACATCCTTATGAAATAAAAAAATGCTCCTGCATTTTGCGGGAGCTCCTTCATATAATACGTCGACTGATTGTGGAAATCCACCAGTCAATATTAGTTTGTACTATTTTATACAAAATTGTAATAATTTTTTCAAAAAAAGTGAGAAATATACAAGATAATCGCCAATTTATCGCAAGTACTTGCCATTTTTTACAAATAATGCTACAATCAACGTAGCATTATTTTTTAATGGGTATTATGGTCTGTTGTTGGCAGCCGCAGTTGTCCATCACCCAAAAGGATTTTTTATGAGACTTAACAAATATTTGGCGGATTGTGGTGTTGGTAGCCGTCGTGCCTGTGATAAACTTATCGAAGAAGGCAAAGTAAAGGTTAACGATAAGGTCGCAAACGTAACCACTCAAGTGGAAGAGGGTGACAAAGTGTCGGTAAACGGCAAACGTGTTGGTACGGGCAAAAAATTGACGTATCTTATGCTTCATAAACCTAAGGGATGTGTTACCACCGTCACCGACGACCTTGGTAGAAAAACCGTTATGGATTTTGTGCAAGATATTCACAGCCGTGTTTATCCCATTGGACGCCTTGACTACGACACCGAAGGGTTGCTTTTGCTCACCAACGACGGTGATTTGGCAAACAAGCTTACCCATCCAAGTAACGAAGTTTCCAAAACCTACGTTGCACGTATATCCGGCGAACTGTCTCAAGCGGACGTTTATCAATTGGAAAAGGGCGTTTTGGTGGATGGCAAAGTTACTGCACCTGCTCTTGTGAAAATTTTGCAAGGCGACGTACATCACACCCGCGTGGAAATAACCATTCACGAAGGCAGAAACAGACAAGTCAAAAAGATGTTTGAGGCGGTAGGCAAGGAAGTGGAATTTTTGAAGCGTGTTGCCGTTGGCGAATTGCATCTTGGCGGTTTGCAACGTGGAAAGTATCGTTTTTTGACGGAAAAGGAAATAAACTATCTAAAAACTTTGTAATATGAATATCTTACTTACTAATGACGACGGATACTTGAGCAGTGGTTTGATGCTTCTTACGGAAAAGCTTTCCGCTTTGGGTCATAACGTGTACGTTGTTGCGCCGGATGGCAACCGTTCGGCATGCTCTCACTCTGTCAATTTCTACAAAAAATTGCTTATACAAAAACTTGATAGCTATTGTGGTGCGGTGGATGCCTACATTTGCGAAGGGTCTCCTGTTGATTGCGTCAAATACGCTGTAAGTTGTTTGAACATAAAATTTGATTTGCTCGTATCCGGCCCCAACAACGGCGATAACTACGGAGACTCGGCAATGTACTCCGGAACAATCGCCGCCGCCGAAGAAGGCGTTGCCTGCGGTATCAAAAGCATTGCAATTTCTCGCTCCGGCTACAACGTGGCGTTTAGTTCGGCAGTGGAATATCTTTGCAAAAATCTGCAAAGCCTTGCGAAGGTTGATATCCCTTATACTTTGCTCAATATCAACGTACCCGATTTGCCCTTGTGCGATATAAAGGGCGTTCGTGTTACCCGCCAATGTATGCAATCCAACTGGAACGACTATTTCCAGCCGACGGAAGATCCCCTGCGCTGGTTTCACACCGGAGATAGGGTTACTATCACTGGTGAAGAAAGTGACGTTACACTTTGCGACGACGGATATATCGTGATTGTTCCGTTAACGCTGGAGCGTACCAACTACTCGGCGATGGAAAAGCTAAAGGGGTTGGAACAATGAGGATAGCTGTTATTGGTGGCGGTCCTGCAGGGATGATGTCGGCAATAGTCGCTGCGGAAAATGGTGCGGACGTTACTTTGTTTGATCAAAACGAAAAAACCGGCAAAAAAATGTACATAGCCGGTAAGGGCAGATGTAACCTAACCAACGATTGCTCTGTGCGAGATTTTGTTGCTAACGTCGTTACGAATCCCAAGTTTGTTTTGGGTGCACTGAACAAATTTACGCCGCAAGATACAATGGATTTTTGTCAATGCAACGGCTTGCAGCTTAAAGTAGAGCGTGGAAATCGTGTGTTTCCTGCAAGTGACAAGTCTAGTGACGTTATCAAGCTGTTTACACAAAAATTGTTGCGTAGCGGTGCTAAATTGCATCTAAACGAGCAAATTTTGGACGTACAGTATCAGGAAAACGTCTTTTTATTAACTACTATTACAGACATATTAACCTTCGATAGGGTGATCATTGCAACAGGTGGTAAAAGTTACAGTGCAACGGGCAGTTGTGGTGACGGCTACAAATTTGCAAAATCGCTTGGTCACGACGTGTTACCTTTGCGCCCTGCGTTGTGTCGCGTTTTGTGCGACGATTGCAAATCGTTGGAAGGTTTAACTCTCAAAAACGTGCAAGTGTCCCTTGTTGATTCCAACGGCAAAACACTTGTGAGCGAGTTTGGAGAAATGCTGTTTACTAACAATGGCGTAAGTGGTCCTGCAGTGCTAAGTTTGTCGTCACGTATCAACAAACTAAATTTGCACGGCACCAAAATCGCCATTGATTTGAAGCCTGCGTTAGATTTTGAAAAGTTGGATGGTCGCATTTTGCGTGATTTTTCCGAGAGAATGAATAAGGATTTTGCTAACGCTTTGGACCAACTGCTTCCCGAAAGGTTGCGTTTGTTTGTGGCGCAAAAGACGGGTATTCCCCTTTATAAAAAGGTAAATCAAATAACAGCTCAGGAGCGTTTTCGTCTTGTGGAAACGTTAAAATGTTTGACTTTTGCTAACGTCAAATTGGACGATATCGAATTTGGTATCGTTACAAGTGGTGGAGTGGACGTAAAACAGATTTCTCCGTCCACGATGGAAAGTAAGCTGATTGGTGGTTTGTATTTTGCCGGCGAAGTGCTGGACGTGGATGCTTTGACGGGCGGTTTCAATATTCAAATTGCCCTTTCTACAGGGTTTGTTGCCGGTACGAATGCATCAAAGGAGTGGTAATATGGCTTGGATTCGTGGCGCAATTTGTGCTGAAAATACATTGGAAAGCGTAAAAAATCAAACGTTAAAACTGTTTGACGAGATTTTGCGCGCTAACAATTTGGTGGGAAGCGACGTACAAGCGGTGTTTTTTACAGTGACGAAAGATATCGACGTGTGCTATCCTGCAAAGTTTGTGCGCGAAAGCTATCCGCTACTTAAAAACGTCGCATTTATGTGCATGCAAGAAATGTACGTCGTTGGTTCCTTGCCAAAGTGCATCCGCATTTGCGTTGACGTTGCAAACAAAAATCAAGCGGATGTTACCCATTGTTATTTGGACGGTGCAGAAAGTCTACGTCCCGATTTGCAGTAGTTAATCTTTTTCCAGACAAAAAGTCTACGCTGTGACCTTTGTAGCGAAGATTTCAGCTTATAATTTTTATGGTGGTGCAATATGGTTTTGCGATTTTTAGCAAGTATAGTTAAATACGTCGTTCGTTTGTTTTTCCCCTGCAAGGTGTACGGAAATCACAAGCGCGAAAAAAAAGCGTGTCTATACTTTGGCAATCACCTTTCCGGTTACGACTCGGTGATGTTTTATATGTGGACGCGTGGCGAAATGCCTTGTGTTTTATACAAAAAGGAATTAGAAAAGATTTGGCCGCTTGGTTGGATTTGTCGTTGTTTTAGGGGAATTCCCGTAAGGCGCGGTGATGCCGATATCAACTCGGTAAAGGTCACGTTGGAGAGGCTAAATCAAGGGCACAACGTGTTTATTTTGCCGGAAGGACATCGCAACACGGCGCATAACAGTTTGCTTCCTTTTAGAAAGGGTGCTGCCCTTTACGCGTTGAAATCCAAGGCGCCCATACGCTTGTTCTACATTTGGGAAAAGACCAAAATCTTCCGCAAGAATTACATAATTATGGGTGACGAAATCACTTTGGACCAGTTTTACGACAAGCCCATCACAAAGGCACTTTTGCAAGAAGTTACCGACTATTTGCAAGCGGAAATTGACAAACTTCGTCAGCAACTTAATGCAATCATGATAAAGAAAGGCAAAAATCACCGCAAATACACCAAAAAAGAACTGCAATGGTTGCACGAAGAGTATGGTGATAGAGCCGATCAAATGATCGCCAATACCTTTGTGTTGGATACTCCCGATGCGGACGAAACGCAACAACCTGAAGCTCAAGAATAGTTGAGGTAGAAAATCGTGTTTGGTGTAGAATATGTCAAAAGTCGTAACAAAAAAACGATAGTCGCAATCGCGCGTGCATACTGCACTTTACTTCGATTCGTCGAGTAATTTTTCCGTAACTAATTGATGCGTGAGCTATAGTCGCATCTATATTAAAAATTATTTTTGCAATCAAAAATCGGATTTCAATCAAAGGAATCAAAATGAAATTTTTGTTACCAAAAAATATTGGCTTTTGCCGTGGCGTTCAAAGTGCGATAGACAAAGCGTTGCAGGTGCAAAGCGAGGCGTATTGCCTTGGTGATATCGTCCACAACAAAAGCGTTATAGATAGTTTGCGCCAAAAGGGTATCAAAACGGTGCAAAACGTTAGCGACGTTCCCCAAGGTGCAACGTTGATAATTCGTGCGCACGGTGTTCCGCCTTACGTCTACGAGCAGGCAAAGGAACGCAACCTAACGGTGGTGGATACAACCTGTCCGTCTGTTAGGGCAATCCAACGAAAGGCGCAAAAATATCATAACGACGGATATCAAATTGTGTTGGTCGGCGATGCTACCCATCCTGAGATAATTGGTATCAACGGATGGTGCAACAACAGCGCGCTGATTTTTGACGGAAAGGGCATTTTGAACGTAAAAGGGCACGAAAAGGTGCTTGTTATGTTCCAAACTACCTTCGATACGCGATTTTTTGAAAAAAGTTTGAAAAATATTTTGTCAGATGGCGTCAAAACGCTTGAAATATTTAACACAATTTGTTATACTACTACGGAAAGGCAATATTATGCCCAAATTTTGTCCAAACAAAGCGATTTGGCAATCGTTGTGGGAGACTCGAACAGTTCCAACACAAAACGTCTGTTTGAGATTGCATCGCAAAATTGCAAAACTGTTTTGACGGATGGAGACGTGTCAGAAATTGCTTTCGATAATAATACACGAAACGTATGTTTCATTTCAGGCGCATCAACTCCCGAGGAGTTGGTGAAGGGGGTTTTTAAGAGAATGACAGAAATTGCAAATGACGCTGTTTCCGTAGAAACAGTAGTAACTGACCAAAAGGTAATGAGCAAAGACGAAGCAATGCTTGCTAAAGCAGTTAACGACATGAAAGAAGGTCACAAGTACAGACCTGGTAACAAAGTTAAGTGCCTTGTAGTGCAAGTAAGTGATGACGGTGTTTACGTAAGTATCCCAAGTTCCAAACGCAATGCATTTATTCCTAATGCAGAGTTGGCTCTTGATGGCGACTACGAAGCTGTTAAATCTACATTGGTAGTAGACGAAACCACTCTTGAATGTCTTATCATTTCTGTGGATAAGGGTATCACTCTTTCCAAAAAGGCAATCGACGAGCGTTATAAGGATGACGCACTCGTAGAAGGCATCAAGAACGGCGAAATTTTCGAAGTTAAGATGACCAGAGTAGGTAAGGAATGTTTAACAGGTAAACTTGGTAGCTACACAGTTATTGTTCACGCTTCTCAAATCAAGATTGGTTACGTTAAAAACCTTGAAACATACCTAAACAAAACACTTCGCTTGGTTGTTAGCGGACCGGACAAAGTTGACGATGCTAAACGCGTTATCTTTGCTAGCCAAAAGGCAATCTTGCTTGCAGAAAAGAAAGCTAAGGAAGACGAATTCTGGAATAACATTGCTGTAAACGAAATCGTAGAAGGCAAAGTTTTGCGTTTTGCTCCATTTGGTGCATTTGTTGACGTTCGCGGTTTCGATTGCCTTGCACACACGTCTGATCTTTCTTGGGATCGCGTAAACAATCCTCAAGACGTTTTGACTATTGGCGAAACGTACGAGTTTGTTGTGCTTGCTCTCGATCGTGAAAAGAACAGAGTATCCCTTGGTTACAAACAACTTCAACCACAACCTTGGCAAGTAGCTGAAGAAAAGTACGCGGTTGGTTCCGTTGTGACGGGTACCGTTGCACGCGTTGTTCCTTTCGGCGCATTTATTCAACTTGACAAATCCATCGACGGTTTGCTTCACGTTTCCAACGTTTCTTGGGAATGGATTGAAGATATCAACCAAGTTTTGAAGGTTGGCGACGAGGTTCAAGTAGAAGTGCTCGAGTTCGACGGCGAACGTAAACGTATCACGTTGTCTCGCAAGTCCTTGCTTCCAAAGCCGGAACAAGCTAACGCTGCCAGCGAAACAACTGACGAAGAATAATTTTAGTCAAATACCGTTTTCTACGATAGTAGACACTCCGACTTGTTTCGTGGATGACGGCAAATATAAAAAAGGAGAAAACAAAAATGACAAAACAAGAAATCATTGCTAAATTTGGCAGAAAAGAAGGAGACACAGGTTCACCCGAAGTTCAAGTTGCATTGCTTACCGAACGTATCAACCACTTGACAGAGCACCTTAAAACTCACCAAAAGGATCACCACTCACGTCGTGGACTTTTGCAAATGGTAGGTCGCAGAAAGGGTTTGTTGGACTACCTCAAGCAAACTGATATCGAAAAATATCGTTCTATCATTGCTGAACTCGGTCTCAGAAAATAATGCTAATAAAGGGAATAAGGGGACGAGAATTACCCCTCTTATTCCCTTTTATTTTTACGGCTTTTGCCGTGTGGTAAAATATGGGAAATCGCATGAGCGGTTTTCGAGATAGAAAGGAGAAAAGAAAATGGAAAAATTTAGAAGAATCGAAGGTCAAATCGGCAATCGTAAGTACGACGTTTTCCAAACGGAAATCGGCGGAAGAACTGTATCGGTAGAAATCGGCAAATATGCTGAACAAGCAAACGGTTCCTGCATGGTACAATGTGGCGAAACTGTTGTTATGACCAACGTAACACTTGCAGCAAAACCCAGAGATGGAATTGACTTTTTCCCTCTTGGTGTAGATTTTGAAGAAAAAATGTACTCCGTTGGTAAAATCCCCGGTGGCTTCAAAAAACGTGAAGGTCGTGCAAGCGACAAGGCGATTTTGACATCCCGTCTTATCGACCGTCCTATTAGACCTTTGTTCCCCAAAGGATTTTTGAACGACGTTTCCGTTATTTGTACGGCAATGTCCGTTGAGCCGGATATCCAACCGGAAGTTTACGCTATGATGGGTAGCTCCATTGCACTTAGCATTTCCGACATTCCATTTGCCGGACCTACCGGTAGTGTAGTTGTTGGTTACGTCGACGGCGAATACATCATCAACCCAACGGCTGAGCAAAAAGAACGCAGCAGATTGAACCTTAACCTTGCAGGCACAAAGGACGCTATCATGATGGTGGAAGCCGGTGCAAACGAAATTTCCGAGCAAGAAATGTTGGGCGCAATTTTGTTTGGTCACGAAGCAATCAAGGAACAATGTGCGTTTATCGAATACATTCGTGATTGCGTAGGCAAGCCCAAGGCAGATATCGAACTTCACCTTGTTCCTGCAGAACACGAGGCAATCATCCGCGAATATGCAGACGAAATGCTTACCGAAGCACTTAAAACCTTTGACCGTTACGAACGTCAAGCAAACCAAGACGAAGTGGAAAGAAAATGCGTAGAACACTTTACTGTTGCTAACCCTGAAGTAGTTGATTCTATTGGCGACACCCTTTACAAAATGACCAAAGAAAAGGTTCGCGCAAGAATTTTGAACGAAGGCATCCGTCCTGACGGCAGAAAGTTGGACGAAATTCGTCACATTTGGTGCGAAGCAGGTATTTTGCCAAGAGTTCATGGTAGCGGTGTGTTCACTCGTGGTATGACTCAAGTTATCACGACTGCAACCTTGGGAACCATTTCCGAAGTACAAAAGTTGGAAAACCTTGATGATACCGACACGTTCAAACGCTATATGCATCACTACAACATGCCCGGTTACTCTACAGGCGAAGCTAAACCTCTTCGTAGTCCCGGTCGTCGTGAAATTGGTCACGGTGCTTTGGCGGAACGTGCTTTGGAACCGGTTATTCCAAGCGAAGCAGAGTTCCCCTATGCAATCCGTACAGTAAGCGAAGTTGTTTCCTCCAACGGTTCCACGTCTCAAGCAAGTATTTGCGGTTCTACACTGGCTCTTATGGATGCCGGCGTGCCCATCAAGGCACCTGTTGCAGGTATCGCAATGGGACTTATGAAGTCGGAAGACGGTAGCAAAGTTGCTATTTTGTCTGACATTCAAGGTTTGGAAGACTTCTTGGGTGATATGGACTTTAAGGTTGCTGGTACAACCAAAGGTATCACGGCAATCCAAATGGATATCAAAATTAAGGGTATCGACGAACAAATTCTTCGTACCGCTTTGGAACAAGCACGCGTTGGCAGACTTCATATTTTGAAACAAATGTTGGACGTTTTGCCTGCTCCAAGAACGGAACTTTCCAAGTATGCTCCAAAGATTATTTCCTTCAATATCGATCCCGAAAAAATTCGCGAAGTTATCGGTAGTGGCGGAAAGGTAATCAATAAGATTATCGAAGAAACAGGCGTTAAAATTGATATCACCGACGACGGCACAGTGTTTATTGCTACAGCTGACAAGGAAATGCAAGATAAAGCAAGAAAGATGATTCTTACTATTGCAAAAGATCCCGAAGTTGGCGACGAATTTACCGGTAGCGTTGTTAGAGTGCTCGATTTTGGTGCATTTGTTGAACTTGCTCCGGGCAAGGACGGAATGATCCATATTTCCAAACTCGCAAAGGAACGTGTTGAAAAGGTTACAGACGTTGTTAACGTTGGCGACACGGTAGTTGTTAAGGTTATCAAGATTGACGAAAAGGGCAGAATTGACCTTAAACTCATCAAAAAACTGTAATCCATAGCTGACCAAATCAAGGAAGACTTTTTGTAAAGTCTTCCTTTTT
>CAZDLE010000012.1:16514-23893 GCA_964506035.1 uncultured Oscillospiraceae bacterium
GTGTATGGAAGCTTTGATTCAATATTTAGTATAGAACGCGTTAATTTGTCATAGAATAGTGCGACGGAGCGGTGTGTGAAAAGCAAAATTTTTGTAAATATAGTTGCGAACGTGGTCTTGATTGCAATTATTGCCATTGTTGCATTGGTGGTCTTTGGCGGTGGAGCGACAAGTGTGTTTAGCAAGTACGACTACACACCTATTTCTCGTGGAAGTGGCAAAAACTGCGTTTCGCTTATGATAAATGTCTACTGGGGGAGCGAATATCTTGCGGAAATGTTGCAAATTTTGCAGAAATACGACGCCAAATGCACTTTTTTTGTTGGCGGAAGTTGGGTTGCGAAGTATCCCGATTTGCTCAAGCAAATTGCTGCGTGCGGGCAGGAAATCGGTAACCATGGGTACAATCACAAGCAACATAGCAAGTTGACCTATCAGCAAAACGTGGAGGAAATTTCCGCTTGCAACAAAATGGTATTTTCGCATATTGGCGTAACACCAACGCTATTTATGCCACCAAGTGGCGATTTTGGCGATAACACGGTGCAATCAGCAAAGGATTGCGACATGAAGATGATAATGTGGTCGCGCGACACAATCGACTGGCGCGACAAAAATGAAGATTTGATTTTTGAGCGTTGCACAAAGAATATTCGCAGTGGCGAGTTGATTTTGATGCATCCCACTTTGTGTACGAAAAACGTCTTGGAAAAGATCATTAGAACTTTGAAAGACGATGGCTTTAATATCGTGACGGTAAGTGAAAATATTAGTTAGAGGAGTTCTTTGTCTAATTTCTTTTATCCGCACGCCGTCTTGTTGAGTGGTATTAAGGTGCTTTCTATTATCTATCATCATAGTGGAAATATTTTTTAGATGTAGTTACGTTCTTTGCAAACTGCTCTTATCGCAACGGGTATTTGAGCTGTTGTGGTTATAACGTGCGAAGAGTGTGTGGGGTTTTGTCCTTTTTCCGTCATATAACGTTTGACAATTGGCGGTTTTACCTATATAATTATTGGCAATGCTAACGTTATCGAGGAATGATATGGAATATACAAAAAAGTACCCAAGCGGACTTACGCTTGTAGCAAAACAAATTGACCATGCCTATACTGTTGTGTTTGGTGTGTACGTGGACGTGGGCAGCGTGTTGGAGGACAAAAGTACAAACGGATTCTCCCACTTTATAGAGCATTTGCTTTTCAAAGGAACCAACAAGCGCAACGCATTGCAAATCAGCGAAGAATTGGAAGATATCGGCGCAAATATCAACGCTTTTACCTCCAAGGAAAACACCTGTTTTTACACAAAAAGTGCCCACGACCAACTGGAGAAGTGTGTGGATGTTTTGTCCGACATGTATTTCAATGCGCAATTTCCGCAAGAAGAGCTGGACAAAGAGCGTGGTGTGGTGCTGGAAGAAATCAAAATGTGCGAAGATACTCCCGACGATTTGGTGCTTGATTTGATATCGTCAGCATTGTATTTTGACCAACCAATGGGGCAAACTATACTCGGTTTACCGCAAAACATAAAATACTGTGACAGACATAGTATCAAAAAGTTCAAGGAAAAACACTATATTCCCACCAAAACGGTTATTTCCGTGGCGGGCAAGTTTGATTTTGACGATTTAGACATGCTTGTTCAAACCTACTTCGAAAACAACTTCGTCGGCGAATATCAACCTGCAGAGTCAGTTCCACAGTCCACCTATTGTAACGCGTTTTTGCACGCCTTCAAAGATATCGAGCAGGCGCATTTGCAACTATCGTGGGGCGGTGTTGGGGTAGATAGTCCCGACCGCTTTGCAATCAGTTTGTTGGGCAACATTTTGGGT
This sequence comes from uncultured Oscillospiraceae bacterium, assembly GCA_964506035.1. Taxonomy (GTDB): domain Bacteria; phylum Bacillota; class Clostridia; order Christensenellales; family CAG-314; genus Fimimonas. The sequence continues at coordinate 18,358 of CAZDLE010000012.1, forward strand.
GGCGGTATGTCCAGCCGTTTGGTGCAGGTTATTCGTGAGCAACATGGTCTTGCCTATTCCGTCTATGCTTACCCGTCCTTCTACGAAAATTGTGGTAACATGGAAATCTACGTTGGTATCAGTCCGGAAAACAACAAAAAGGTTTGTGCTCTTCTTGCCGACGTTTTGACAGATTTGCTCAAAAACGGCGTTACTCAAAAGGAACTTGATCGCGCAAAGGTGCAAGCCGTAAACGCGCTGTACATGAACGCCGAAAGCAACATGACGCTTATGCGTCTGTATGGTCGAGCTATGCTAAAGACTGGCAATTTGTTTGACGTCGACAGTGAAATTGCCGGCTACAACCGTCTTACGGTGGAGGATATCAACCAACTTGCGCGCCGTATTTTTACTCAACCGCATGCTTCCGCTTACGTTGGCAAGCAAATCGCCGACTACGACGAAGTGTCTAAAATTGCTATACAACTTTGATTAGCATAAAGTATCTAAAAATAATTTCAAATTTGATCCGCATTGTAAGTCTTAGAACGTTCATAAACTAAAAAAGACAAATTTCCTTTGCATTGTTTGTTTTTTTTGCATCAAAAGACTAAAAAAGACAGCTTTGATCTGTGACGTGAGTTTTGAATTTTCTAAAGCTGAAGGGTAAATTTGATTTGCGTTGCAACTTTGACCGCGTTAAAAGATAGGCTATGATCAGTAACTTTGTTTTTCAGTTGCAAATTTTAGGGTGTTACAATGCCTAAACGCAATTTTTTGTTGCAGTTGACGAGTATTTGTGGACGTTTTGCTTTGATTTGCGTAGGAATCCACTCTTTATTACAAATCTAACTAATCTCAAATTTGTGCGTACCGAATTGGTACGCATATTTTTGTTGTCAAAAGTGAAAAATTACAGTTACTCTTCGTTTTTTATCTATTGTCAAAATTGCTGATATATTGTATAATATATTATCAAAGAATGCACCGCGTATTGTGTTGTAGGGCGGTGTTGTTAATTTGTTTGACTGTTATGGAAAATGGTGCAACAGATTAGAGGAGATTTTTAAAAAATGCAGTTTATTCGTTTGCGTGACCAGACCAACAAACTTTATACCGAAGCGATTGCTCTGTACGAGCGCAATTTTGCATTTAGCGAACGTCGTGATGCCGACGAGCAACGTCGTGTTATGCAAAATGACGATTATCATTTTGAAATCGCATTGCAAAACGGCGAGCTGTGTGGCTTTGCTTTTTATTGGGAAACGCCCGAATATATCTATTTGGAACATCTTTGCGTGGCGGAAGATAAGCGCAATCAACGACTTGGGCATGCCATTTTGGATTATCTAAAATCCAAAAATAAGATTATCTACTTGGAGATCGAGCCAATCGTTGACGAAATCACCGCAAAACGCAAAAAGTTTTACGAAAACAACGGATTTGTGTTGAATAATCATCATCACGTTCAGGTGAAGTATCATTTGGATGACGACGATCTCGTCTTGCTGATAATGACGCTTGGCAGAACCATTTCCAAACGGGAATACGACGAGTTTTACGACTATATGGTCAAAAACGTTCAAATCAAGCAACAAAACGTTGACGATATTACCGTTGTTCCGGCAACTGCCGATGACGATTTTGCAACAATTGCCGAGCTTATCTACTATTCTGACGTTTATATCTACCCATATTTATTTGCCGGGGTGGAGGCAGGTAAGCGCGTAATTTCCAAAATGATTGAGCGCGATACTATCTACAACTACAAAAATTTGTTGGTTGCCAAGTATCAAGGTCAAATTGTTGGCGTTTTGGTGTATTCCCGTCAGCCAGTTGGGTTTTCTTACGACGTGTACCGCAGTTGTTTTGAGGATGCTGGCGTTACGTTTGACGAAAAAGCGCAGTTTATCTGGGAAAATTATTACACGTTAATGGATGACGATTTCGATGGCATATATCTTGCAAATGCTTGCACATCATCTTCTTGTCGTGGAAAGGGCGTTGCAACAAAACTGTTTCAAAAAGTATTCGAGCAAGATAATCATTGTTATTTGGAGTGTGTTCAGGCAAACGTTGGTGCAGTAAAACTCTACCAAAAGCTTGGATTTGAAATAACGTACGAGTACCCCGGCGTTTTTGCCGTTCCTTGCTTCAAAATGGAACGTCGTAAGTAATATGCAAAGGAGAAATCATGGATATCTTTATTAGCTATCAAAATCGTGCAAAAGACGTTGCAGATAAAATATTCGAAAAACTTCAAAGCAACAATATACAGTGTTGGTATGCTCCGCGTATTCAATACGGCGACTACGCAAAGCGTATTACCGAGGCTATCAAGCTGTGCAAAGTTTTTATTGTGCTGATTGATAAGTATTCCGGCACGTCCGACCACGTGCTAAACGAAGTGGAATTAGCATACGACCGTTACGTCAACAAAGAGATTGTGATTTTGCCCATAAGGTTAGATAACGAACCGTTGTCGCAATCTTTTGAGTATTATTTCGCGCGTATGCAATGGATAGATGCTTTTAGTGCTTCGCTGAATGCGTCGTTAAATGTCATTTTGGAGCACGTGCAATCAGCTTTGGGAATTTCTGCAAAGCGACTAGGCGAACACGGGCACAACAATAGCGTTGTGGGCATGCACGAAAGCAATCAATACTTTACCATGTCCGACGTGAACGAAGTTAAACGTCTTGCCAACGAAGATATGCTTTTGTCTAAGTATGAAGCACCCATTTTGGACAAACTTTTGCAAGGTAAAAAGGACTTGGTTTGTTTGGACTTGAACGTTATCAGTATTCCCGGATGCGTAGATAAGGCAAGTCGTCCCGAGATCGGCCATATTATTGGTCTTACATATAGCGAAGAAATTTTGCAACGTGGCGATATCGTTATCGACAAAAAACCTATTGATTTCTACAAAGTGAATTTTGACGAAGATTTTGAAGATCAACTTGCCGATTGTCTTTCACAAAGTGGTGTGGACCATATCGACGTTGTTTGCTCCTGTATGGCTTTGATGGACTTCAAAAATCCTTTCAAAGTGCTAAAGAGTATCAAAAAGTTTTTGGCTCCCGATGCCGTTGCGCTGGTGCGTGAAGTGGACGATGGAGCCGTGTTTGCTCATCCGGACAAGGACAAGATTTGGGAACAGTTTTATTCGTTCTACAAATACAACGTGTACAGTGGTTACCGTTACACGGGACGAATGGTGTACACTTGGTTCCACAAATTGGGCGCAAAGCAAATCAAATTGGAACATTACGGTATCAGTTCTGCCGATATGACTTCTACCGAAAAGGAAATTTTGTTCCACGCAACAACCTCCTTTATGAAAGGTGATATGAAACGTATGTTGCGCGAAGTGGACGAAAACGATAAAAATGCGCTTGCGTTTTTGGATTTTTACGAAGATCACTATTGGGAGATGGAAGAAGACGTTGCATCCGACGATTTTATCTTTAGCACTTGCTACGTTATCTATTCCGTCAAATTTTAACTATCGCAACTAACAGCGGAGGCTTTTTATGGTAAATAAACTTACTAAAGGTCAAAAAACCAAATATATCGTAGCCATTGCAGTATGCTCGGCGTTGGCTATACTTTCCTTTTGCGGAAGGTATTTCAATTCGGCGTTCAAATACGTTGCCGGATTTTTCTTGGGTGCCTTCGGTATGTCCTTCTACGGCATACTTTTCGGCATTATCGCGGCGTGCTCGCTTGCGTTGTCCGGACGAAAAATCCGTATTCCTGCAAAATACGTAACAAACTTTATTTTGCTGTTTGTTGCAATCGTGTTTTTTGTACATTCGTTGACGTCGCGTTTCTACGTTCAAACGCAGGACGAAATCACATCTTACGCGACATACGTTGGCTACATGTTTAACTACTACGATTACATCTCCTTTGGTGGAGTGGTGTTTGGTTCCATTGTGTACGTGTTGGAACGCGTGCTAACCTTTTGGGGATCGTTGATTATTCTCGTGGGATTTTTGGCTTGGACTGTTTTTGTTACGGGCGACTTTTTCTACTTTATTTTGCTGTTTGTTGCAATCGTGTTTTTTGTACATTCGTTGACGTCTCGTTTCTACGTTCAAACGCAGGACGAAATCACATCTTACGCGACATACGTTGGCTACATGTTTAACTACTACGATTACATCTCCTTTGGTGGAGTGGTGTTTGGTTCCATTGTGTACGTGTTGGAACGCGTGCTAACCTTTTGGGGATCGTTGATTATTCTCGTGGGATTTTTGGCTTGGACTGTTTTTGTTACGGGCGACTTTTTCTACTGCTACTTTACCGGCAAAATCACTCTTTTGCGCGAAGCGGACAACAGTACGGAAGTTCCCGAACCTGCATCTGCGCCCACAACTCAAGTGGTGGACGACGCAGAATTGCGCCGTAGTCAAGCGTGGGCAACCATTATGGGGCAAGGCACCGACTACCCGGAGGAAATCAAAACGCCAACCGTCCAAGTGCCACCACAAGACACCTTTACTTTTGCTCCGCAAACTGTAATCGACACTCAACAACCAGTCCAACCATCGGTACAAACTGCCGAGCAAATACTTTTCCAACAAGAACCTGTAGTTGCCCCCGTAAATAGCTTCTTTAGCGGTGCCCCCGTAGAACAACCCGACCCGTACGACGATTCCTTTGTTCGTGGCGGAGTTAAACCTGCGGAAGAACCTGCTCCTGCGTGGAAAATCACAACGTCAAAACAACCAGAGCAACCCGTAGTGCAACCACAACCAACCGTTGTTGAAAAGCCCGTTGTAGTGGAACAACCTGTTGTCGTGCAACCGCAACCTGCAGTTGTTACCCCCGAACCTGTTGTTGTTTCGCAACCTGTAGTGGTAGAACCCGTAGTTCAAGAACCTGTTGTTAAGCAACAACCTGCTATGCAAAAACCAACGGTTGTGCAAAAGCCCGTTCAACCCGAACCGATATATCAACCTGAGCCGGAGGAGGTAGATATCGTGGACGTTGTTGTGGACGACGACGTGGACGACACCTTTGTAGAACCGGAAGAGCCCGACTACGATCCCGACGAAGTTATTGCTGTGGAAGGCGAAACACCACTTGGCAACGGTCACGTTCAAACTCGATTGGATTTTGTAACTGCCGACCAACTTAAAACGGCAAACAAAACAGTCCATCAATATCTCGACTACGTTGCACCCCCTTGCGACCTTTTGTCAGATGCAGTTATCACTGTAGATAACGGTGCTGAAGAACGCGAAAGAGCCGCGCAAGAAATTGTACGTAAACTGGGCGTGTTCAATATAAAGGTAGAACCAGCAGGCATCATTGTTGGTCCGTCGGTTACGCAATATCGCTTTAAGGTGCTTTCGGAAAAAACTCGTATGAGCGACTTTAACAGTTATGCCGACGACTTGAAAGCATGTTTGGAAGCTCCGGAAGATATTCTTATACACGCTCCCATCCAAGGTACCAATTTGGTGGGTATCGAAGTGGCAAACAAAAAGAAAACCCCTGTTAATTTGCGCGCCTTGTTGGAATCGGACACATTCCAAAATGCAAAGGG
>CAZDLE010000013.1:0-22906 GCA_964506035.1 uncultured Oscillospiraceae bacterium
TTGTGATTGGACCAGCTGGAGTATCAGAACCTGCTGAACCGGAATCGCCGTCTTCGCCACCTTCGGAAGAAGCAGGTGTAAACGAACCAATAATCCAACCATTTTTCATTTGGGGAGCGTTGTAGTAACCAAGAACACCATATACAACAATTACATCACCAACTTGTGGAGCGTTTTGCATTGCATCGTAACGATTAGCACCTGTTGCGTCGTATGTACCATAGATGGTAAAGGTGTTTCCGTCGCTATCTGCAATTGTCATGTTGCCATATGTAGTGTTTGTGATTGCGGTGATAGTACCCATCATGTAGTACTTATCTGCAGTGTATTGATCCTTTGTTGTTCCTGAAAGTTCGGTTGCTTTAGCAAAACTTGTTGTTTCGACAATCCAACCATTTTTCATTTGGGGAGCGTTGTAGTAACCAAGAACACCATATACAACAATTACATCACCAACTTGTGGAGCGTTTTGCATTGCATCGTAACGATTAGCACCTGTTGCGTCGTATGTACCATAGATGGTAAAGGTGTTTCCGTCGCTATCTGCAATTGTCATGTTGCCATATGTAGTGTTTGTGATTGCGGTGATAGTACCCATCATGTAGTACTTATCTGCAGTGTATTGGTCCTTTGTTGTTCCTGAAAGTTCGGTTGCTTTAGCAAAACTGATAATTTCCATTTGTTCAGAAACCATCTTCACTGTGATTTTTATTTCGCCATCAACTGTTATAGCGTAAGAGCCATCTGTTTCAGGCTTAATATCTTTTCCGTTTACTTGAACGACGAGAGTGTAGCCTTTGTCATAACCTTCAGCTGCTTTTGCTGTAAACGTAACACGTTGACCGTCTTTTGCAGTGTCGCCATTTGCAACACCTGTTACTGTTGCATTAGTTGATTCAACTTCGATTTCGCGAGTTGCAAGTTCTTTGAATGTTTCTTGACCAAGGTATGCAGGGAAGGAAGTTGAAATATTGCTAATTGCGGATGCAGAAACAGTGTTGTAAGTGCTGTAAGTACCGATAAAGTACTCTGCTTCGCCAACATTTGTCTTTAGGCACTTGTTGGTTGTATCGTATGTAAATACGCTTGCTGTTGCGTCTGTGCCGTCAATTTGGAAGTTTATGTGTGCGCCATCGTCACTCTTAACAACTCTAAGGTATTTTTTAGCATCCTTAGTTTTGAAGTAGAGTTTGTAGCCAACTACGTTGCTATTGGTATCTTTAACAAATTGAACGTAGATGGAATCTGCACCAGCAAAATCTTCCGTTGTTGCACCATAGAAGCCGTTCATCTTGTTCAAAGCGTAAAGTTGTTTGGAAAGGTTGGTTTGGTCGATAGTGAGAACGTAAGCGGTATCTTCTGCAACGGTGCTCATATCGATTGCTTTGGCGCCTTTACCTGCTTTTACGTTAATGAAGATGGTTCTTGTCTTAATTACGCCTTCGTAGGTAAGTTCTGCCGTGATAGACATACCCTTAACTTCTTTTTCGAAGAGAGTAGGAACGATTTGACCGTTGACAATTTCGATAACTGTGTTGCCGTCCTTTTCGCCCTTTCTTACAGACCAAGTAAGGGTTGCGCCATTAGGTGCAGAAGGAAGAGTAACAACTTTGTTGATACCGTCACCGACAAGTTTGCCCATTTCTGCCTCAATGTCGTCCAGCATGGTTACAGCTGTAGGAACGAGAGACTTGATATAAACAAATTGTACAGTTTTGAATTCGCCAAGTTTGTAGGTGATTTCCAAAGTGGATTGTTCGGGGTTGCCGGGGGTTACGGTAAGAACGTTTTTGTTATCGCCACTGATAACAGCTGCTTTAGCGTTTACTGCTCTGTAGGAGATTGCAACGTCGCCTTCGGCTGTGGGAAGAGTACCGCTTGTTGTTTTTGTGATACGGTTGGAACCGTCGAGACCGGCATCTTTCAAAGCTGCGTTAACCTTTTCGATTGCAGCAGCAACTTTTGTACCAACGAAATCAGCTGTTGCAGTAGTATCTGCGGTGCCTTCTGTGATATCTGTTGCAGCGAGAGGCATAATTTGCCATTCACCTTTGTAACAACTGAGAATACCAACAACGTTGATAACTGCGCCGTCCTTCTTGGTGTATTTACCGTCGGCACCTTTAGTGCCGTAGGTGTCTCTCAAAGCAACGATGGAATCGAAAGTTTCGTCGCCAACAGCAGATTTATAGGAACCTTCGAGATATTTGCTTACGCGAACTGCAACACTCTTTCCGCCCTTTTCGATTTTCATAAGAGTAAAGTTGCCGGCAGTAAGATCAGCGTCTGTTGCATCGATAGACTTAACGTTCCAGTTGGTAAGAGAAACAAGACGAGATTCGTTGTAAACAGTTGCTGGCAAATTGCCGATGATATCTTGGTCAACTGCGTAAACGTGATCTCTTACGTTGATTGCGGGGATGTCCTTATCAACAACCAAAGTGCCGCCTGCATTTGTTTCGATAAGACCGTTGTAGTTAGTGTTTGTTGTACCTGTGCAAGTAACGTGAACGCCCGGAACGAGAAGAGCACCGTTTGCTTCATCACAACCAACGCGATACAAGTAGTAGCCGGCTGTAAAGTCGTCGTTTACCATGTACAAAGTAACGTTGTTATAGTCAGCAGAGTAAGCTGTGCCGATTTCTACAACGTAACCGCTCATTGTGATGGAAACGCCAGTGTTGTTATACCAGTAGTCAACAAGTTCGTAACCTTCCATATCCTTATAGACGGTCATGTCGTAGGGATATTCAGCGCTTTGTCCTTTGTAGGTGAATTTTGCAACGATTTTTACTGCTGTTTGTTCACTTTGAGGAGTAACCTTGCAAACTTTTGCGCCATTATCGTTGGTGCCAATAGCAATGTACTTGCCGTATTCTTCTGCAATGGACCATTCGATTGTTGCTTTCTTGCCTTTGTAGGAAGATTCGGTATCCAGCGTGAAGTCTGCTGTGATTGTAGCTTTGTTTTGTGGGAAATTGTAGTTATCTGCAATGCTGTAGACATCAATTGCTTTTACGATAACTGTGAAAGTTTTGGAGCTACCACCGAGAGAAAGTGTAAGAGTAACTGTTTTTTGACCTTCTTCGGGGAAATTGATTGTTGCCGTCCAAGAATCTTCGCCTTTGGCGAGTGTGACAGCTTCGTTATCTGAAGACCATTTTACTTCCTTGCCACCGATGGTTTGAGGAAGAACGAAATCCTTTGTTACGACAGTTCCGTCGTATTCGAAAATGTAGTTTTCGAGAACGTTTGCGTTATCACAGGCAACAAGGCCCATGCTACACAAAATCATTACAACTGCCAGTAACGCAATGACAATCTTTTTCATGTACTGTTTTCTCCTTTAATTATTTGATTTTATTGATACTTCCCACGTTAACAATGGTGATAACGTTGGATTTCTCATCGAATTTGTAACCGGTTGCGGTAAATGTATCACCTGCAGACAAATCGGTTGTGTAGCCTTCGGCTACTTTTGCTTTGAACGTGAAGTTTTGTGCTTCCTTTACGTCCTTTTGGGTACGCTGAGATGCCGTTCCTTCGATTGTGAGGGTGCCATCGGCAACGGTAGCGCTTACAACAGTAACGTTTGTGAATAGGTTGTAGCTAAACTGTGAGCAATACTCTGTGTTGCTGTTGAAAGTTAGATAGTAATTTTTTTGTAAGATGTAGGAGCCGTTTGGTTGCTTATCTTGATAGATTTCGTTGTACTCCATACCGGAAATTTGGAATGCACCGCTGAATTTTTGGATAGATCCAATAATACGAAACATAGTGCCCAATTTCATACGCGAAGCTGAGTAGCTGGAATATCCTGCGAAAAGGTTAAACTCGTATCTTTCGCCCGTTTCAACGTCGTATTGAACAGCTTTGAACATATTTGTTCCGCTGTTGCTTGTGGACAAACTTTCGAGATAGGCGTCGAAGACAACTTTTGCACCAGCTTCGGACTCGTCGTTGTAGAGTTGACTATCTTCCTTGTTTAGGTCTTCCAACAAACTTTTGATGGTAACCTGAACGGGATCGGTAGAATACAATGGATCGTCCAAATCGGAATAGAGACGCAATTTGATTGAACGAGCAAATTTGTTTGCCTTGCTCATATAGCTGTAGTAAGCGTAGTCGGACGTTTCGGTTGCTTTGTTATCGCTAAAGCCGTTTTCAATCAATTCCAAATTGAGATTTTTGAGATTTGCATCGTTGGCGGTTTTGTACCAAACGTAGCCCAAATAACGCGTACCGTAGCTATCTTTTTCAGGACGTTCGCCCGTGGAAGACTCTAACACGATAAGTTCGGCATTGGACAACTTTTCTTTTACAAACAAGGATGCCGCTTTGCCCCATTTTTCCACACCACCGGTGGATTCGGGCGTATCAACACAGTAATAACGGATGATAACAGTATCGTTACCTGTTTTGAAACGAGTTGTATCACCATCGGTAAGGGCGTCGATAGTTGCAACGCCGATACCGTCGGTCAAGAAATTTTTGCCTTCGTAGGATTTTTCCAGTTTGCACGTTTTTGTGATAGCATCGTAGTATTGGGTGTTATCTGCAACTTTGTTGCAACCAACCAAACACGTTGTCATTAGCAATACCAGAAGTATTGTGCATATTAGTTTTTTCATTATCTTTACCGTTTTGTTGATTATTTGCTGTTTCCGCCACAGTTCTTAACTGCATCTTCAAGAGCGGCTTGAGGAGTCTTTTTGCCGGTCAAAGCATAAACGATAACGTTACCAACTTGTTCACGAGCAGTAGAAGAACCAACAAATGCAGGGGATGTGAAGAAGCAGTCTTTCATAGAAGCGGCAACTTCTGCAGCTTTTGCAGTGATGCTTGTGCCTTCCATGTGTTCTGCGTAAGCCTCAATATCGAATACGGAGTTACGACTGGGGTTGTAACCACTTGCGATAGCAAATGATGCTTGGAAAGTAGGATCGAGCAATTCTTTCATAAACATGAAAGTCATGATTTTCTTTTCTTCTACATTGCTAACATCGTTGCCAGCTTCCAACATTACAAGAGATGGACCTTGAGAGATTGCAGCGTTTTGACCTTCGCCGGTTCCGCTTGCAGGAATAGGAGCGACGCCCCACTCGAACGTTTTGCCCGGGTCTTGGTGAGATGCACCACCGGAAGAACCGATACAGTAGATTGCGCCACCATCTTCAGCGCCCTTTGTGAACAAACCGGAAGTGTAAGCTTGGTAGATTTCTTGAGTTGTAATATAACCAAGTTTATAGTATTGGTTCAATTGTGCAAGCCAAGCTTTTGTGTTTTCGTTGTTGAAAATGTAGTGTTTGCCATTTTCTGCGGAAGTGTAGTCCCAACCGTTTTGTGCACACATTGTGATGAACCAGTTAGCTTCGGAGTCGTATCCCAAAGGAGTTGCCGTAGGATATTTTTCCTTCAAGTCTGCACATTGTTCCCAAAGTTCGTCCCAAGTTGTAGCAGGATCGAGACCAATGCTATCAAGAGCGGTCTTGTTGTAGTACAAAAGTTCAGTAGATTTTACGAATGGCAACGTCAACATAGAGTCCTTGGTGTAACCATAATCTGCATAGTTGCTGTAGTTGGACGCATAACCTTCTTCGTAGTAACCTCTAACGAAATCGGCAATTTCGTCAGCGGAATAGCCAACGGTGTATGCTTTTTCTGCCCCAGTGCTATCAACGCCCGTTACGGTTGCGGTAGAGTTGATAAGGCTGTTGAGGTCGTAAACCTTTTCGGTTTGCATGTAGAGTGCAACGTGGTCTGCATAGCAGTACGCAAGGTCAGGTTGAATACCGCCTTGGAAGTCGGACACTATCTTCTTTTTAACGTCGTCGTATCCGCCTGCTTGGGTATGCTCAACTTTCCAACCGGGGAATTTCTCTTCGAAATTCTTGATTGCGTTGGCGGTTACTTGTTGCAAAGAATCGCCTTGAGTTGAATAGAATATGATTGTGTGTTCATAATCGACAGGTGCTTCGCACGCTGCGAAAACTGCAACACAGCAAGTGGCTAATAATACCACACACAGTAAACTGCACAGGAATTTTTTCATAATGTTCTCCTTTTTTTATTTATACAATACCATTTTTGGTAGAGTATTCGAAAGAATTGAGTTTTGTTTAACCTTTTGTACCACTCTTTGATACGCCGTGCATAATGTATTTTCGGCAAGTGATAAACAAAATAAACAATGGCAACGAAACCATACAAACAGCCGCCATCTTAAGCGTTGTTAACGTTTCCGTTCCGTAACCGGGCTTTCCGTAAAGTGCGCCTTGCTCGTTACCGATACGGTCAACAAATCCGCGAGTTACCCAGTTGGTAACCATTTGCCAATCTTGCGAGTTAACAAGACGTGGCCAAATGTAGGAGTTCCAAGTGCCGATAAACTTCAACAACGTTATAGATATAAGCGTTGGAGCCGTTAGCGGAACCATAACTTTTAGCAGGTAGCCCATATCGGACAGACCGTCGACCTTTGCCGCTTTGTAGAGCGACTCGGGTATTGACATAAAGTTGTTGCGCAACAAGTAGATGTAGTAAATGCTAACCAAGAAAGGCAAAATCAAAACGGTGTAGGTGTTTTGCCATTTTAGCGACGTAACAGTCAAATAGTTTGTTAGCGTGTACATTTCGCCGGGAATCATCATCGTTGCGAGCATCAATGCAAACAATACATTTTTGCCGTGGAATTTCATTCTTGCAAATGCATACGCCGTTACAATGGTGATAATTACACCGATGGTTGTGGAGAAAAATCCAACAACAAGCGTATTGATGAGCATTTGCAAAAATCCACCTTTGCCGGAGCTTGTTTGCGTTAGAACGGCAACGTAGTTTTTAGGCATAAACGTGCGGGGGAAGAATGTTGTTACCGGATCACGGTACTCTTTTTCCGTTTTGAAGGAAGTAATAACCATCCAATAGAATGGAAGGAATGCCAACAAAGCGCAAATGGTAAGAAGCGTGTACACCACAACGTTCTTTATTGTGTTGTTTATGCGTTGTCTTTTTTGTTCTTGTTCAACGTTGAAATCGGTAACTTCTCTGTCAAACAATGCTGCATCGGAGGAAACTGCCGATATAGTTTGATCAGTGATGGAATCACTTGCGTTTACAACTGATACGGCATCCGGTTGTGCAGTTTGATTTACGTTTGTACGATTATCTTGTTCTGTCATACTGCACCTCCTACGCTTTTGATCCTTTTTTATTAACAAAGTTGTTGATAGCCGTGATAATCATGATGATTACAAACAGCAACAACGAACCTGCAAATGCCAAACCTGTATCGCCGGACTCGATATAAGAGTAGATGTAGCCGACCATGGTACCCATGTCGTAGTCTAAGCCCATTTGTTCGCCGAACAAGCCGACAACTGCCGAATATTGTTTCATTCCGCCCATTATGCCGGTGATAAGCAAATATGAAATCATCGGGAAAATCATGGGAACGGTTATTTTCCACAAAGTTGTAGATTTTGACGCACCGTCGATTTTGGCTGCGTCGTAGTATTGTTTGTTGACGCTTTGAAGCGCGCTAAACAAAATAAGAATTTTAAACGGCAATCCCGACCAAACTTCGTAAACGATAACTACGATATATTTTGCCCAAGGAATGTTTAGACTGCCAATTTTCCACGCCGGAGAGTTGATACCCATCCAGTCGACTGGAGCTATGCCGAAAATTCCTAAAAAGTCGTTAAACAGACCGACTGTTTCCGTGTTGCTTGCCGTTCCAACAATTGTAAAGAAGGTTGCAAATACTGCGCCCATAGCCAACGAGTTTGTAAGATAAGGAAGGAACAAAACCGTTTGATAAGCTTTTTGCAAAGGCTTGATGGACGTAAGGCCTACGGAAATAAGCAAAGCCAAAAGCGTGGAAAGGGGAACGGAAATGAGCGTAAACACCATGGTATTTACCAAACATTGCCAGAAATTTGCACCGCCCATACCGGTATCACCTTTGATAACGTGCGAGAAGTTTTCAAAACCCCAACCGTCGTACTTGCCCGTAAGACCGCTGTAGTTTTGCTTGAACGCCCCAATGAATGCGTTTACGATGGGATAAAACGTGAAAATGCAAAGCAAGATAACGGCGGGCAAAACAAACAACCAACCAGATTCCGCTTTGATTGCTCTGCGGATCTTTTCACCTGTTGACAAGTTTGCATTTGGATCAGTCAACACGATTCCATCTATTTCCAAAATGGGATCTTCTTTTTTGAACAAACCCTTAATTTTTTTGCCAAGTCTAACAAAAAAATTCTCTTTGGGAACGGTTTGCTCGTTCTTTTCTTCCAAGTCGATGTTTTTAGCCATTACAAAATCCTCTCTTCTGTTTCGGCGTTAAACAAGAACACCTTGTTTGGTTTAAGATTAAATTTGAACACACCAATTTCTTTGGGGAGTGCCACGTCGGAATCGACAATGGAACGAACGGTGGGCTTGTTGGAAGCGGCATGGCGAGACACGATAGACTTATCTCTGCCCATAACTTCAATGTGATCTACGTTCAAGGAAAGAACGCCGTTTGCATCGTAGATAAATCCTTCGGGGCGGATACCAACTTTTACGTTTTGATCGGCAAGATCAGTATTCATGATAACTTCGTCACCAATGTGAACCTTTCCGCCTTCGATTTTACCATCAAAAATGTTGATAGGCGGAGTTCCCAAGAAGTTTGCAACGAACAAGTTTGCGGGGTTATCATAGATTGTTTGCGGTTCGCCGCTTTGTTGAACAACACCCAGTTTCATAACTACCATAATATCGCAAATAGACATTGCCTCTTCTTGGTCGTGCGTTACGAACACCGTTGTGATGCCTGTTTCACGTTGAATACGTTTGATTTCTTCACGAGTTTGCAAACGGAGACGAGCGTCCAAGTTAGAAAGCGGTTCGTCCAACAAAAGGATGTTGGGCATTTTTACAAGCGCACGAGCAATTGCAACGCGTTGTTGTTGACCACCGGAAAGTTCGCTTGGTTTGCGGTTCATAAGGTCTTCGATTTGTACCAAACGAGCTGCATCAAGCGCTTTTTCCATTGCTTCAGCCTTGGGAATTCTCATGTTGAGTAAGGGGAACATGATGTTTTGCGCAACCGTCATATGGGGATACAAAGCATAGTTTTGGAACACCAAACCAATACCTCTTCTTTCCGGAGCGAGCGTCGTTACGTTTTGTTCGTCAAAAAGAATACTTCCGCTTGTTGGGGATTCCAATCCGGACAACATAAACAATGTCGTGGACTTACCGCAACCGGAAGGACCAAGAAGACCAACGAGTTTTCCGGAAGGAATATCAATAGACATGTTTTTTACCGCTACAACGGGTTGACCTTTTTTCTCTCTGGACGAGAAAACCTTCGTTAGATTTTGAATAGAGATTTTCATAGTTTATTCCTCGCGTTTTAATATCTTAAACTTAATGATTTTTCTGTACCCTTCCGCAATAAGCGTATCCGGTAAGTTTTGTGTTGCGTAGCGCGAATCTAAATCAACCCACAGGTTAACGTAGCATCCGGCCTTCAAAGAAATGGTTTGAGTGTAGTTGTTATCTTTAAGTAGCGTAAACGCCGTTTCGACACCGTCTCTGGTGTAACGAATTTGAACACCACTATCAAATTTTTCATCTACCAGTTCCGTAAAGTCCGCCTGCAGAGTAACTTGACAGTTATAGTCAGATCCAAACGCAGGCTCTTCGTACTTGGGCTTTTTTGGTTTGAATTTTACCTTGAACACCTTAACCAAGACAAATTTTACAAACTTAACAGTGTATCTCTTTCCGACCAGCAAATCGCCGATTATATAAACGCACACAAAGTAAATAACTACGGCAACCGTGGATTTTTTGTCCGCATTGCTTTTTACAACGCCGTCCGTACTTTTTTTGTAGTGTTCGTCTAACGATCTTAGCTTAGCGTCCGCTTCGTAAAGCTTGTCTTCAAGTTTTTCCATCTCGGCATCCGTTGAAGGATAGGGAGAGTTGTACAAATCGACAAATTCTGCAACGTCGTGGAAAAAATTTTCGCTAAAATCCAATGCTGAAGTTAACACGACACTGCGATAAACGTTTCCGTCGCAATCAATCAGTTCTATTTTTGTTACCGAATCGACTTCGCTTTTGACCAAATCGACATACAAAAAACCATTTTGAATAACGGTTGCAATAGTATCTTTAGTGCCGTTGTTGTCTGTATCAGTGTTGAGAATATCA
Source organism: uncultured Oscillospiraceae bacterium (assembly GCA_964506035.1). GTDB lineage: Bacteria > Bacillota > Clostridia > Christensenellales > CAG-314 > Fimimonas. Next base: position 10,219 of record CAZDLE010000013.1, read on the forward strand.
ACTTTCTTACCATTTCCCGCCACATCCGTTACTATCACGATGGTTTTGTTACCGTCGGTTTTTGTAACGTTGTAGTCGTCTACGTCGTACACAAAAACACCATAGGAATATTGAAGATATCTATCGGTTATTGTGTTTCCGTCGCTGTCCATTCCGTCTTTTAGCGTCGCCGCGGGGAACACGACGATACCGCCGTTATCAAAGTTTTGTTGAAAAACGTACCTTTCGTCGTAGTAACCACCAACTACGGACATCGCGTCGCTAAACTGACCACCTTCGAGTGATTGTTGAATATAGTTTACCGATTCGCCGTAGTACATGTAAAAATACGGTAAAAAAAGCGCCATCAATATGCCAATAAAAAACATGAACAGATAATATACTACGGCGGCAAAAATGCGTCCTTTTTTCATCAGTCGTTATTATCTGTAGCGTCGGCAGTGCCTGTTTCGACAGTTGTTTCTTGTGTTGGTGAAACAATAGTCGCGTCGTCTGTCGGCGTTTCTAATTGAACCGTTGTTTTTTTATTAGCCTTGAAGGCGTTTTCACGTTTGCGAAGATTTTCTCGTTGTTCTTGATATTGTTTCTTGTTGATTACGGGGATAAGAAAATATACCCCTATGGCAATTCCAACTGCAACAATACAACAAATAAAGAAAATGATGTCAGTTGATTTGAGTGCATTTAATGTTGACAATACGTTTAACATAAACCGCTCCTTGTGTTGACTTGTTAAGCCAACAGAACTATTTTGTGCTTAAAAGTAGAGATTATTCAATAGCACACAAAAACACAAATTCTATTATGGCGAAGCGTTGAACTTTTATCGCAAATACTCTATTGTTTTTGTGCGAATTGTGTCAAAAATCCTTTTAAGGGCAAATCTCGTTGGCTTAATTTTACCACACAACCAAATAAAAATCAACAATATTCCGCGAAAATGTTTTTACAATTATTCTTGTAATAAAAACATCTGTAAAAAGCACAAAAAGGTAGCCCGCGTTTGCGAATTGGTCTATCACAATGTGCTGACTTTTCGTCGCTTGCACCGCAAAACGCTCAAATAAACGATACGGTTTGTTTGTATAGCGACTTTGCAAGTTACAATAAGTTACCCGACCCACGTCGGACTCGAGACTGCTATCGGTATGGCAACTTTGTAATCTGCAATAAATCGTTTCCTTCTTTTTCTATTGCAACATTAGCCGTTTCGTTGCTGCACTACCGTGACTTCCACCACCAAAACAACTGCCGTTGCATTACAACAAAAAAACGTTCCGACGGTTGCGTTACCTATCGGAACGATTTTGTGTTGACTAATTTCTGTAATATCTGTGACTAAGCAAAACACGGATGATTGCACGGCGGAGCCGTTATGTATAGTTTGTAAAGCTGATGCGATTTGTTTCTAAAAATCTATTTATTGTTTGTTCGTGCGGTTTGGGGAGTAAAACGCAAGCAAGAGACGTATTGTTGCAAGGGAGCGTACTTGGAGAGTACACGACTAAGCAAAACACGGATGATTGTGCAGTGTTTTACCGCCAAATGCCAACAAGATTTTGCGTAGTTGCCTAAATTCTTACGACTTTTGATTTTGTCAAGATGTCGTCGATTTCCTTTTGTTTGAGGGAATTTTCCTCCATCAAAGCGCAAACAAGGTTGTCGATGGCGTGCTTGTTAGCTTGGATGATGCGTTTGGTGATTTCCAGTTGCTCGTTCAAGATTTCGTTAACGCGTGAGATAATTTGCATGTAGTAGGTGGAATTTTTGATTTGATCCACGTCTACGCTGCTCATGCCCAGTTTTTCGTCCATGCCGTAGTAACAAATCATGTTGGTGATTGTTTGCGTTGCTTGACGCAAGTCGCCACTGGCACCTGTGGAAATACCCTCTTCGTCGCCGTAGTACGCCATTTCGGCACATCTGCCTGCAAGAGAAGTGCGAACGCGATCCAACAACTCCTTTTTGGTGTAGGAACCTTTGTCTTCCTGCGAGTCGTGTTGCATGTAGCCACCGTGGTTTGCACGCGCAACAATGGTAAGATAGCTGGGTTTTTCGCCACCGTACCAGCAAACAAGTGCGTGACCTGCTTCGTGACGAGCGGTACGCAACAGTTGATCGCCTGCCCAATTTTTTACGTCACCGCTAACAAAACGCTCAAACGCTTCTTCCAAAAGGGCGTCGGTAAGCACGTTGCTGTTCGCTTTGATAGCGTCGCGGATTGCCATTTCGAATACCGAATCCAAATCGGCAAGACTGGATCCCGTGGAGCGAACTGCAAGGTTTTCGATTTGTTCCGCCGTCAAGTTGTGGTTAGCAATTTTTGCGATTTTGCAGTTGACAAATTGAATACGTTCTTCCTTTTTGGGAAGGTCTACGTAAATACGTCTATCAAATCTGCGCAAAAGTGCGGGATCCAACGAACGAGACGTGCCTTGTTCCACGTCGAAGTTAGTTGCGGCAAGCACAAACACTGGTCTTTCCACATCCACGTTGAAGCCGTCCATTTCCGTAAGGAAGGAAGTCAAAACGTCGCTGGTGTCGTGCATGGAATCGCCACGATTTTTGCCGATGGCGTCAATTTCGTCGATAAACAGAATGGACGGGGCGTACTTGCGAGCCGTTTTGAACAAATCGTGCACCGCTTGTGGACCTTCGCCAACGTATCTTTTTAGAAATTGGTTACCTTCCGCGCGGATAAAGGTTACGTCACTTTCGCCCGCCATTGCTTTGGCAAGCAAAGTTTTGCCCGTTCCCGGAGGACCGTACAACAAAATTCCCTTGGGTGGTTTTACCCCTTGACGAAGGAATTTTGCAGGGTTGCGCAAATATTGAATAAAGTAGGCAAGTTCTTCCTTGGCGTCCTTTGCACCGATAACGTCGGCGAAGTGCACGTTGGGTTTGCTTACTGCATCCAAAACGCCGTGGCTATCTTGTGCATCCACAGCAGTTTTCAGTTTGAAGTCGAACAGCACGATTTTTGCTTGCGCGCCGTCGTCGGAAACTTGTTGCAACGTTTTGAAAGTTACAATCTTGTTGGAACGTCCCAATTCAAACAAGTTTTTGTGTTGGAACACTTTGATTGTTTCCTTTTCGATAGCCTTATCCAACGACAACTTGCTACTTTGCATAGTCAAAATGCCCGTTGCTCCTGCCTTGGAAAGGGAGAACCACTCTTCGCGACTGATTTCCTTGTCGTCGTGTGCCAAAACGTAGATGGGGTAACTGCGACGAGCGGTAATGTAGTCGAAAAAGTCGTGTCCGGCGGAATCGGTATCTTCCACGCTCAAAGCGTTGGCGATAGCGCCCGTTTGACCGCACTTGAGATCGCACACGATAATTGCAACATCGTTCTTTTCCAAAACGGCAAGTGCATCTTCTTGATTGTTTGCAACGATAACGTTGGCACTCTTGATGGAAGATTTGCACTTTTTGCCTACTTGTTCGTCGGCAAATACCAAAACGTTGGGTTTTTCCGTGCGTTCAAACAATGCCAAAACCTTTTCTTCTTCCGGCAAAAGCAGTTCGAACTGAATTGTGCGCAGGTTTTCTACAGAGTAGTCGTTGTTTTCGGAATTGACCAAACGCAAAAGTTCGTACAGTTCTTGATAGATAAAGCTGATGCTCTTTCCCTTGATTGTGCGCGCATCCGCCTTTCCGCCTTCGCTAAACAACACTGCATAAGCCAAACGTTCGTCCAAGTTGATTTTTACGTTGGATTTGTTGATGATTGCTTTGGCTTGCTTTTTCATTTCCCCTTCGGCAATTTGCATAAGGTGGTTTGCCGACATGTGGTTGAACATGATAACGTTACCAAATGCAAAACGCGAACAAATTGCAGGTGGGAACAATGCCGCACCGGTGATGGGGTTAACGTCGGTAGACAACGCTTGCAAAATGCTTTTGCGTGATGCCGTAAGCAAATTGATGGAGTCGTCTTCGTACATTTGTCTGCCAGCGTTGGTAGTAAAGATGATGATAGCGTCGGTAAAGCTTACTTCTTCGTCGGTGTAGTTATCTCTTAGGCGACCTGCATCCAAAATTTGCAAGAAAAGGTGGATGATGTTTAGGTGCGCCTTTTCCACTTCGTCGAACAACAAAATACACTTGGGATTTTTGGCAACAAATCCCGTAACGTTACCTTCCGATCCGTTTTTGTACACTTTGTCGCTACCGGCAAATTCCAAGTTGGATTCCTTATCGGAATACTCGCTCATATCAAAACGTCTAAAAGGCAGTTTTAGTGCTTGAGCAACCTGTTCGGAAAGGAACGTTTTGCCCGTTCCCGGAGGACCTGCAAAAAGGAAGGTTGCTTTGGGCTTGTCGCGATGTTTTTGCGTTGCAGCAGTAAGTTCCGCTTGGAAATAGCCGGATGCAAAGGCGCTGATTGCGTGGTCTTGTCCGTAAATTGACTTGGACAAAATTTCACGAATGGCATCGGTGCGTTTTACGATATCTACAAACATACCCGTTTGTTTGCCTTTGGGTTGTTCCAGTGGAGTTGCCATAGGCGCAGCCGCTTTTGGAGTTTCATCCGTAGCTACACTCAAAAACTCTTCGATAGAAAAAGCTTCATCAAAAGTACTGTCATCAGTGGATTGCTCTTCGTCCATATTTAGCGCATACCTAATTGCTTGGGTAGGATCGTCCAAAATCTTTAGGCAAACGTCCACAACCGTCAAAACGTAGGACGCAGGCTTTTCCATTTCGAACTCCGTCATTATTTTAGCATATAGATAGTTATCTACAAAACCACCGCCGTTGGACGCCATGTAGCTAAACAATTTGTCGTGTGCTTGAACATAATCCGTAGTGTGTTGGCTTACCACTGCGTTAACAAGCCCCAAATCTTCGCTCATTTCTTCCCAGTCGTCGCGTGGATAGGTTGTTTTGAAAGATTGTTCGCCAATGGCAAGCGCCTTTAGCACCGTGCCGAAAAATAGGTTGACGTTCAAACTTTTGTTTTTTGCAGCGTCTTCCGGAGATTGACAACAACTAACTATAAATTGAAAAAATTTACCTTTTTGCATGATATATGCTCCTTAGAGGTCGTTACAAAATGCAACAATCCCACTATTGTGTTAAAATTTTTACTAACGTTGCCATTTTTTTGTGACAATTCTGTTTGCCCCTAAAACGCAACGTGTCCTTTGCAATGCCTATACGTTGCATGCACGCATATCTAAAGTTACACACTTGGCAATCGTTCTGTTGCAACAAAGTTTGTATAACGGGCAATTGCCCTATGCCGTGTAAGTATACATTATTTAGCAATAGGATGTCAGCAATATTTAAAAGCGTCCGCACCGCTAACCTTTTGCAAACCGCCATGTCGCAGACGAACTAAACTTTTAAATTAGGGTTTAGGTCCAGCGGAGATTTCCATTCGATACCAAACTGAAAAACCAAAACTAATTTTTTCGCCTTCCAGTAAAACATTTGACCGTTTTTGTTGGTTCGCGTTAGCATATCGTATATCATACGCTCCGCTTGGTCGTAGATTTCCAAATACTTTTGGGATTGCTCCACCGGATCGGTTTTGACGATGGGTTTGTCGAATTGTTCGTTGATAAAATCTTCCAACTCGGGGAATTCGTTTAACAACCGTTCCCTGCTTAACGAAAATTTGTCCGGAACAAGGGATAGCGCCAAGTTGAACATTACGTACGCCTTTGCGCTGTTGGTTTGGTCGCCCACCTTTGCCCAAATGCGGGAAATCTGCTCGTAGCAATAGGCAACGTCAATTTGGTGGTTTTTTGCTTGGCAAATATCAATCAACTCGTCGTAGTAGTTGTTGAACCGCTCGGCAAGGTAGTGGTTTGCTTCCTTCGGCTGTGTTGCAAAGTCGTGCTTTTCCATTTTGAGTAGCAAATCTTTTATTTCTGCAACGATGGGGGAAAGTTCGAACCGCCGGTTTGTTTGCACGTAGCACCTGCACAACTCCAAATCGGATTGGAACCTAAACAAATTTTCGCTTTGTTTGTTTGGAAGTTCGCAAAGACGTTTTTGCAGTTGCAAAAGTTTGTCGATTTTTTCCAAAGGGGGCATTTCGTGGTTCATCAACACTGCGTTGAACTCCGCCAAGAAAAGCATGGAGTGGTTAGAGTTTGCCATTTTGCACCAAGTGATAAACAAGATAACCAGATTATAACATTTTGCCTAAACAATGTCAACGCAAATGCGGAAAAGATAAAAACTGTCTTGATGCAATACGGATTAACGATTGTATACACCGCAATATCGGCATCGTATGGCGGTGACTGCTGCCACCGTTACTTTCAACAATCGTCGGCACTCGTTTAGTGATAAAAAGCAAACATTTTTTGTTTTCAATGTGGTTGCAAAAGATAGGCAAATTGTGGTACAATACATCCAGCATACAAAGGCTGTTGCAATGCAAACGTTCCAACAAAAAAAACAAACCGCTGTTTTGGGATTAGTCTTGTGCAAAGAAAACGACCACTCGTCCGGCGGAGGGATTGTCTACGTCCTTGTAAAACGTAAACCGCGTTGGCATCCAAAACGTATCCTTTTTGTCGGATAAACCTTTGATTATCTTGAAAGGCTCGAAACGGCGGGAACAAATTGCAACAAAGTGAAAAAGGAGAAAGATTATGGCAAAAAGAAAAAGCAAAAAAACATCTGTAAACGCATCGTCGCTACTTACTGCACTGCTCTACATTGTGGTTGGCGTGCTGTTTTGTATCTATCGTGACGCATTTATCGGCTGGCTACTTACCGCAGTTGGCGTTGTGTTCGTGTTGCAAGGCGTGATACAAATTGTTCGCCACTACACAACGATGGGCGTGATTAACGTGGCAATCGGCGTGCTTATTATCGTGTGTGGTTGGACGTTGTTGTGGCTTGCCATGACGATTTTTGGCGTTATGTTGATTGTGACTGCTATCTACAGTTTTTCACACAGTCGCAAAACAAACACAAATCTACTGGAGCTTGCCGTGGCAATCGTTGTTGGCGTGTTGCTTATCACCAACGGTTTTACAACGATAGCGTGGTTGTTTATCGTGTTGGGCGCAGTGCTGATTATCGAAGGATTGCTTCAACTGGTAGCATTGTTCAAATAACACAAATCACAAAGGACGATTTTTGCAAAAGGATTGTCCTTTTTTGATACAAAAAACAGCCTAAACGGGCAAATTTGCCTTTGCGAAAATATCAAAATAAAAATAACGTTAGACAAACATAATAGTTAGTAGTATAATTAGGTAATAATTGCGAATTATTGTTGTGACAACGTTTGTTGCGGCGAAAAATCCAACGCATTGCATTGGGCAATTGTTCAGCCGGCAAAGGCGTGGGTGACTTCTCAACCGAAAAGCTGACGGTTTCCTTTACGCAAGGCGGTCTTGAAAAAGACAATTATTGTTGTATAAACGTGTGGGATTTTTCAAAAATCACTATAACAAAAACCCGAGATTTTGCAACGGTGCAGAAAATCCTTTGCAAAGGATAATTACAGCAAATCAAAATCTGCATAAAAATATCACAAAACGTGGAGTTTTACACATGGAAAAGACATTTTTTGGAAACTACAACGGTCAGGACGTCTACGCGTACACCTTGCGTGACGAAATTAGCGTAACCATCGTAACGCTGGGCGCAACGATAATCAAGTTGGAAGTGCCAAGCAACACGGGCGCACTTGTGGACGTGGTGTTGGGTATGACAAATCCTTGCGACGTTGCAGGGTCAAAGGGCGACTACATGGGATGCGTGGTTGGCAGATGTGGCAATCGTATTGCAAAAGGACGATTCACGTTGGAAGGCAAAACCTATCAACTGGATTGCAACAACGGTCCAAACCATCTTCACGGTGGATTTGACGGTTTCCACAAAAAGGTGTATCAAGTGGTATCTTGCGACGAGCGTAGTTTGACGCTATCTTCTTCCAGTTGCAACGGCGACCAAGGCTACCCCGCCAAAGTGGATTTTTCCGTTAGATACACCGTTTGCAAAAGTGCGCTTACTATCGAATATTTTGGCGAGAGCGACGGCACTACCATCTTTAACCCCACAAACCACGCGTATTTTAACTTGAACGGTCACGATGACGGAACCATTTTGGACAACGTTTTGCAACTTAACGCGAACGAATATTTGGAAATTGACGAAACGCTAATTCCAACAAAGCGTGCTGCGGTGCAAGGCACACCCTTTGATTTTCGCGTGGCAAAACCTATTGGCAAAGATATTAACGAAGCAGACGTTCAACTTGCAAACGGTGGTGGCTACGACCACAATTTTTGTTTGAGTGATAGTCACTTTGCAAAAGCATTTTCACCCAAAACGGGCATCACGATGGATTGCTACACCGATTTGCCCGGCGTACAGTTTTACAGCGGAAACTTTTTGTGCGGAAACGTGGGCAAGGCAACGTACCCAAAACGCAGTGGATTTTGTTTGGAAACACAATGCTGGCCGGATGCAATAAACCATGCCGACTACCCACAACCGACCATCCGCAAAGGGGAAAAATTCTACTCCAAAACGCAATACGTGTTTGGCGTGGACAAAACGATTTAGCCCTTTGTGTTTGACGAGGCAAAGCAAGTCTGTTGCCGTCGCATCAAAACGAATCGTCAAATGTGATTTTGCAAAAAATCATCAAAATAGACGTTGTTTTGCAAAAAATGATTACAAAAACATCATTTTATCGCAAATTTTCCGTTACGATACGAAAAATTTATCTTTAGATACTACAATACGGAAACGTCTTTAGCGCAACTACACCACTTCTTGCGTAAGTGCGTGATGTTGCAACGCAGGCAACCGCAAATACGCGGTATACAACGATAGGTAAACGAATATGGCACAAACGGCTCAACAAATACAACAAAACAGAGACTACAACGGCTGGGACGAACTTTTCCGCCGTGAATTTGCCAAGCCTTATTTTGCCGAACTGCGCAAGTTTTTGGTGCAGGAATACGCTACTAAAAAGATTTATCCGCCAAAACACTTGATGCTGAACGCCTTTGACCAAACGGCGTACGGCGACGTTAACGTGGTAATTTTGGGACAGGATCCCTACTATCACCAAGGGCAGGCAATGGGTATGAGTTTTTCCGTGCCGAAGGGCGTGCTGATTCCGCTAAGTTTGCAAAACATCTTTAAGGAAATCGAAGGCGACCTTGGGTACAAATCCAAAGTTGTTGGCGGTGACCTAACCCCATGGGCAAGGCAAGGTGTGTTACTGCTAAACACGGTGCTTACCGTGGAAGACGGCAAGCCTAACTCTCACAAAGACAAAGGTTGGGAAATTTTTACCGACGAAGTGATAAAATATCTAAACGCGCGGGAACGTGGCATTGTGTTTATGTTGTGGGGAAGCAACGCTATCACCAAAAAACGCCTTATAACCAATCGCCAACACTTGGTGCTTACCGCTCCGCATCCAAGTCCGCTTTCGGCATATCGCGGATTTATTGGATGTGGACATTTTTCCAAGGCAAACGAGTTTTTGGCGCTTCAACACAAGGAGATCAAGTGGTAACAAAATGTCCAAAGCTTTGATGACGATACACGGATTTTTGTCCGACGTGCACGATTTTGGTAGACTGTACGAGTATTTGAACACGTACGACAAGGTGGTTGCGTGCAAAATTCCGGGGCATAACGACAAATTGGATTTTACCAAGTTTACGGTAGACAACACCTTTAACGCCGTGTTGCACTGCTACGACGAGCTTGCGCAAAACTACCATCAAATTGACGTTGTTGGTTACTCTATGGGGGCAACGCTTGCAACCTATCTGTGTACGCAACGCAACGTGCACAAACTGGTGCTGGTAGCTCCGGGTAACAAGTATATCAATTTGGAAAGTCCACTTGCTACGCTAAAATTTTACCTGCGGTTTGTTGCGCAGACCTACACAAAAACCAACGGTTCACTAAAACAACGTATCGAAAGCACAAAAAAGGCGCTTTTTCCCTACGTGAACAACGCGGTGGCACTAAACCACGCGGCAACAAAAAGTTTCTTTCCAAACATAAACATGTACACCTTTACCACCTTTGCCAACGTGATAAAAGCGTGCAACGTGCAACTGGAAAACCACTCCCCCGTCGGCGTACCCACGCTACTGTTCCGCGGAGAGTTGGACGAGTTGGTGCCTATGGCATCCGTCAACTACGTTTGCAAACACTTTACCAACGTAAAAAAGGTGTTTTACGACGACGTTGGACACATGCTGATGCTGTCCAACCGCGACGTGGATTTTATCACGGAGACGTTAAACTTTCTTACCGACGGAAATTATAGCGGAACCGTTCCGCCAAAACAGACTATTTAGCATAAATCAATTAAGCAGTATTTAAGATTTTGTACGTATAATCGTGGCAAATTAGGTGCGATTTGGCAAGATTTGTTTTTTTTGTTAACAAAAAAGTTTTTTGCAAAACGCACGATACAAGGAGAAGGCAAAATGCTAAAACTTAACAACATCACAAAACGGTACGAAGCGGGCGAACTGTCCGTTGACGCGTTGCGCGGAGTATCACTGGACTTTCGCAAGAGCGAGTTTGTGGCGATACTTGGTCAATCGGGTTGCGGAAAAACCACTTTGCTAAACATTATCGGCGGATTGGACCAATACACCAGCGGAGACTTGATCATCAACGGCAAATCCACAAAGGATTTTAAAGACCGTGATTGGGACACCTACCGCAACTACACAATCGGGTTTGTGTTCCAAAGCTACAACCTTATCCCCCACCAAACGGTGTTGCAAAATGTCGAAATTGCCTTGGCGCTTTCCGGCGTGAAAAAATCCGAGCGTCGTCGCCGTGCAAAGGAGGCGTTGGACCAAGTTGGGCTAAAAAACATGTACCACAAACGTCCCAGCGAAATGAGTGGCGGACAGATGCAACGCGTTGCAATTGCTCGTGCCATCGTAAACAATCCGGACATCATTTTGGCGGACGAACCGACGGGCGCTTTGGACACGGAAACAAGCGTACAAGTAATGGAAATACTAAAAACCATTTCCAAAAAACGCTTGGTCATTATGGTTACGCACAACCCCGAACTTGCCGAAAAGTACGCAACGCGCACGGTAAAAATGTTGGACGGTTTGGTTGTTTCCGACAGTATGCCACTTACGGAAGACGAATTGTTGGAACAACGCGTCCGTGAAGACGTTGCCTATGCTCGCGAACAACTGCAAAGCAAAAAGGAACGCAAAAAGAAGGAAAAGAAGCCGGCGTTGTCCTTTTGGACGTCCTTTATGCTATCGCTAAAGAATCTGTTTTCCAAAAAGGGCAGAACATTGCTTACCAGTTTTGCAGGAAGTATCGGTATTATTGGTATCGCACTGGTGTATGCCGTATCAACGGGTATGTCCGGCTATATCAACACCGTGCAGGAAAACACCTTGGCATCCTACCCGCTAACCTTGCAACAATCAAATGGGGATATGTCTGCAATGTTTTCCGTGTTTGCGGCAGGTGCGCAACCGGGCGGTGACCACGAAGTGGACGACAACGTTTACGAAAAACTTGCATTCTACAACCTTACAAAATCGCTAAGCGACAAGTCGCAGAGCGAAAACGACCTAAAAACCTACAAAAAACACTTGGACGAGCAACTTGAAGACGTAAACGGCGAGTTGTACGGCGCAATTAGCGGTGTGCACTACGGCTACGACTTGGATTTGCAAATCTACACCAAAGATACCGACGGCAAAGTTATCGAAGCGGACACGGAAGATCTACTTATGAGCCTACTTGGCAAAATCTACAACGTGGACGTTTCCAACGTTGGCATAGGTACCGGCGGTATGGCTGCCACCATGATGAACTCCGTTTTGGGAATGACCATTTGGGAGGAAATTTTGCCCAACAAGGACGGCGGAGTTGTTAACGATATTCTAAAGGAACAATACGACCTTATCAAAGGAAGTTGGCCCACCCAAAAGAACGAACTACTTTTGGTGGTGGACAAAAACAACGAAATTGACGATATGACGTTGTACGCATTGGGACTTAAATCCGGCGAAGAAATCGACGCTATTATCAATTCTGTAAACTCTGGCGAACAAGCCCCGCAAACGGAAGCGAAAAAGTGGTCCTTTGACGAAGTAATGGCGCTTACCTATCGCACCATTTTTCCCTATGAGTGCTATCAGCAAAACGGCAATACTTGGTACGACGTGCGCGACGTGGTAGACGGCGGTTTGGAAGGTTTGTACGAAGATGACGAAGTGGGCATGACCTTGAAAATTGCCGGTATCGTTCGCCCCAACAAGGACGCATCCAACCACATGTTGCAAGGCACCCTTTGCTACACCTACAAACTGGTTGAACACGTTATCGAGCAATCGCAAAACTCCGCAATTGCCCAAGCGCAAAAAGATAGTCCCGATATCGACGTGTTTAGCGGAAAATACTTCCGCAACAACAGCATTTCCACGCAGGAAAAGGCAGATACCGTTACGGAATATATCAATAATCAAACGGATATCAAAAAACATCAGTTGTACGTGCAAATTATGACCACGCCAACGGACGAAGAAATAGAAGAAGCGCGCCTAAAACTTGTTGACCAAGCGTCCACAAAAGAGGGTATGGATGCGCTTCGCACCGAGTTGAAAAGCAAAATGGCAATGTTTAGCGCCACGATGGCTAACTATATCGACACGGCAAGCGACTCGCAAATTATCACAATGCT
>CAZDLE010000014.1:0-22869 GCA_964506035.1 uncultured Oscillospiraceae bacterium
ACCTATTATATGGTAAAATTGACAAGTTTTGAAAGGAACTATATACGGAGCGTTGGCTCTAATATACAAAAGGAAGGTAAACAATTTTGGCACAATCTGCATTACAATCGGACAAAATGCGCAATACCAAAACGGGCAAATTGCTCATTTCTATGAGTCTTCCGGCAATTTTTTCCATGCTGGTTCAATCGTTATACAACATTGTCGATTCGCTATTTCTAACAAACTACGTTGGCAACGAAGCCTTTTCCGCTGTAAGCGTGGTGTACCCCATAACGGTGTTTGTAACCGCCGTTGCAATTGGTATCGGCGTGGGCGCAAATGCCTACATTGCCCGAAAACTTGGCGAAGGCAACCGCGAAAAGGCGGATAAAGCTGCCAAAACGGCACTGATTATGAGTTTTGCTGCGTGGATTGTTATTTTTATCGTCGGTCTAACGCTATCCAAACCCTTTGTTAAACTTTTCGTAGAAGACGACAATCCCATCATTGTGGAATACGGCACAATGTACCTAACAATCTACCTTTGTTGCAGTATCGGCTCCATTTTAGATATCGTCTGCGCACGTATTTTGCAAGCAACGGGCAACATGAAGGTACCCATGGTATCCCAACTTGTGGGCGCAATCACAAATATCATTTTGGACGCTGTGTTCATCATCCCCTTCAAAATGGGCGTGTTCGGTGCAATTTTGGCAACTGTAATAGGTCAATGGGCGGCGGCAATCATCAACATTTTGGCTTTCGTGATAAAAAAGCAGGATGTTTCATTGTCCTTCAAAGGCTACCGTGCAGAAGGTCAACAGTTCGAAAAAATACTCCGTGTTGGCACGCCGGCGTTTATCATGAACGCAATGGGTTCCATTATTACCATCATTTTGAATTTGCTCCTAAACAAATACGATTTCAACATGGGCAAAAACGTCCTTTCGGCATATTTCAAGGTACAATCTTTCGTGTTTATGCCCGTTTTTGGACTTATGCAAGGCACAATGCCCATTTTGTCCTACAACTATGGTGCAAACCTCAAACAACGTTTCAACGACACTTTCAAAAAGGCGCTGTGCATTGCCCTGGGCGTTATGATAGTGGGCTTTATCTTGTTCCAAGCCATCCCCGAAACGCTAATGTCTATTTTTGAAAGCCAAATCCCCAGCGAAGGACAAACCATGGAAGAACTGCAAGCGCAAAACCAACTGTTTGTGCAAAGTGGTGCGTACGCCTTCCGCGTGATAAGTATCGCATTTATCCCTGCTGCCTTTGCAATTTTGATAATCAACATGTTGCAAAGTATCAATAGCCCCATTTCCAGTTTGCTGATGTCCCTTTGCCGTCAACTTGTATTCCTAATTCCGTCGGCAATTTTGTTCGATTCCCTGTGGCAAACAAAAGGTATCTGGTTCTGCTACCCCTTTGCGGAAGTTTTCGCATTGCTGGTATTTTTGCCCTTCACAATCAAAGCATATCGCAGACAATTTGCCTACAAACAAGCGCAGTACGACCAAAACCTTATTGACACCGCCGACCTTCAACCCGACGTTGCCAACGTTGCAACGGAACAAATGTAACGGCAAACAACGTATTAGTTCAAAAGGACAAAAACTTGCTCCGTTGCAAGGATAAACGGCAATCTGTACTCTGCCAACCAACGGCAATATCCCCCCAACGGACAATATTTGCCACAAAACTACTTTGTGAAAAATAACTCTTACACACTAAAAACGAGCCTGATTTCATCTTCGGCTCGTTTTCAATTTTGCAAAATTTTTGTTCACAACACGTATTTTTCCGTTAGATATTTCAATGGAACGTCCAATACGTCCACGGCACCTACGTACCCGTCATTTTTCAATTTGGTCACGATTTTCGCATAACGTATCATGATTTTTGCGGTAAAGGTTGCATTGTCACGCATTGTAACTACCCCTTCGCAACGGAAATCTTCTCCAATTGCAACCACCCTTCCACAGTGACTTGTTCGTTGTTTCAACTTGCGCACCTGTTGTGGCGTGCAAAACACAACTTCCGTTTCGTATCCGTCAAAATAGTGGGGCATGGTTTTTATTTTTTTCTCCACCTTTCTTTTCGCGCTTTCCACACAGGCGACGTAGCACACCCGTTTGTGCAGTTTTCTTTCCTCCCTTTCACCGTTATTTATTTGTTGCATTGCGTCACCTTTCGGGATGGTAAATTGCACCCCGTCAATCACTTCGTCGATGGTTCTAACGGCGTTGGAATGTCCTTGGCTTACACCTTTACCCCAAATTGTTGCGGGCATTGTGCCAAAATCCCACAAGGCACGCAACAGGGAAAGCACCCCGGGATCCCACCCCGTTGCCACAACGGACAGATTTTTGCCGTTTATCTCGTTTAGCATCTTTTTGTAGGATGCAATTTTTGCATGATTATCAAAACAATCCACCGTATCAAATCCAACAATGCTTTGCACGTTATTTTCGATATCGTCGTAGCTACCCAACGCAACTAACAACAGGTCGATCTTTACCCGATAACTCTGCAATTCGTCAAATGGTACGTACTCCGCCAAAGATATTCTCCGACGAGAAAACACCCCCGCCAGTTGCAACGAATTGTCCGCTTTTACCAATTTGTACAACGCCTTTCCCACGTTGCCGTATCCAACGATACCCACTTTCATATAACACCTCATGGTAACATATTCTTACGTAGCCGTCAAAAATTAACAATTTTGTAATTTTCAAGGAAAAATTTTTCGCAAAAACTTTACTATTTTTGCCAAACAATATATAATAATTAAAAGTAGTACCCCAAAAAATACAAGGAAAAACAAACATGAGACTTTTGGAATTTGTAAAAGAGTTTTTCACTACCGGCGATATTATGGAAATTGTCGGCAAGGTGTTGGCGATACTAATTGCGACGGCAATGTACTTTGTCGTGTTTTTCTATGCCCGCAAACGTAATTTGCAACTGGTAACGTTCATCTACGTCTGCGCGCTTTTCGCATTGGTATTTCTTGCGCTTTTCGGTATTCCCAACCTAAATTTCTACGTCTACTTTGTATTTTTTGGATTTTTTATCGCAACCATGCATTTCTTTGGACAGGATTTCCGCAAAGATATCTTTTTGCGTGCTTGGCGCAACGAAAACGACTTCGATGCAGAAGATCTTGGCAGAGCGGACTTGCACAAATCGGTAAACGAAATCATCAAAGCATGCCAACGCCTTTCCAAAACGGATACCGGCGCACTGATTATCGTTGGTAGCAACGTCCCCGAAAGCATCATGAACAGCGGTATACAAATCAATGCAGAAATCTCCGCCGACCTTTTGGAAACCATTTTCTTCCCCAAAACAAATTTGCACGACGGTGCAGTGGTTGTTTTGGCAAACAAAATCGTGTGCGCAGGATGTTACCTTCCCATGACGCAAGACGCCAACCTTCCACGTGAATTTGGCAGTCGTCACCGTGCAGCCATTGGTCTTTCGGAAAGCAACTCCGACGTTACCGTTATCGTCGTAAGCGAAGAAACAGGTATCATTTCCGCAATGCACAACGGCAAAGTAAAACGCTATCTCGACGCCGTTCAACTAAAACTTATTTTGGATTGTGCAATGGGGCTTTTGGATCACGCCGCCGAAGAAACCGTCTGGGGTTTGAACAACTAATATCAGCCACTCAACACATCCACTCTTTCAAACAACATTTCTAACTTGGAGTAACCCATACATGAAAAACAATCGCAATTCCGGCAGAGCTAAACACTTTTTCAAACACTACGCAGGCTTGTTGTTACTCGCACTTGTGTGCGCCGTTGTAACGGTGGTGCTAATTTCCTTTATTTAGATTTTCCACCGCGCAAAAAATCTTTGTCAAAACCTATCGTCATTTTATTGACATTTTGTGCGCGGTTGGTATATAATGTACAAGCGTTCGGTTGAACGTAATTTCACCTTGATACAAGGAAGGGGGCGAAAAAGAACATGGCAACAATCAAAGTTGGTGAAAACGAAACATTGGATAGCGCATTGCGTAGATTCAAAAGACGTTGCGCTCGCGACGGTATCATCGGTGACCTTCGTAAAAAGGAACAATACGAAAAACCCAGCGTAAGACGCAAGAAGAAGGCGGAAGCTGCTCGTAAACGTAGCAGAATGTAGTTTTCTTTGCATATCCACATTACAAAAGACAAAAACTGCTTATCACAATGGTGATAGGCAGTTTTCTTGTTTTACGGACGTTTTTCGACAAACATCCACAAAAATCTGCCAAACTGCGCAATTTTCAGCTATTTTTGCACCAATCCATACTTCACCACAAATCAAAAATCTACGTTTGCGAGGAACCCACAATGACCACGTTAAAACAATACGCCAAGCGCGCCAAAGAACGCATGAAAAACGGATTTTGGGAACAAGCCAAAACCCAACTTGCCCACGAAAAACAGGTTGCCGCCACGTTGGGAATTTCTCCGCACAAAGTCGCCGAGGAGCAACACCGCAAGTTGCAACGCCAAATCTACGACTACGACGGCTTTTGCGAAGAGCAGGAATTCTACAACAAAGTGGTGCAAATATTAACAAGCGAACAAACAATCAGCAATCCTATCATGCGCCTTGCCGACCAAACCTACATGGCAAAACTCACCCCCGAGCAAAAACAAACCTACGTACAAAAACTTGCCACCAAGTACCGCTCCGCCGTGGAACGCTACAACAGTCTAAACAGTTAAATTGTAATGCCGAGCTACGTTCAACCTTTTTTTGCAATCCCTTGTGTTTTTCGTCAACCTGTGCTACAATGGTAAAAATGCAAAAACGAGGTAATCCATGCCCACAATCACCGATATTCAAATACAAAAACGCAACAAATCGCGTGCAAATATCTATCTTGACGGCGAATTTGCCTTTGCGTTGGAAATGCTCACCGTTATGAAACTTGGGCTAAAAATCGGCAAGGACGTGGACGTTGATACCATCAAAACCGCCGTTTTCGATTCGGAAACCTCCGTTGCATTTGGCAAAGCAGTGGACTACCTTGCCCGCGCCATGAAAACTACAAAACAAGTGCGCGACTACCTAACGAAAAAGGGCTATTCCGTCGATGTTACCAACTGCGTTATCGAAAAACTGCAAGGCTACAAGTATCTTGATGACCAAGCGTATGCGCGTATGTACGCCGAGCAAAGCAAAACGCACAAAGGCGAACGCCGTATCAAGCAGGAACTGCTCAACAAGGGCATTTCTCACAACGACGTGGACGACCAAGTGCAGGTGGATGCCGACGATCAGCTAACTTCCGCCACGTCACTTGCGCAAAAATACCTAAAAAACAAGGATCGTGACGTCAAAACTATGCAAAAACTGCAACGCTTTTTGTTGTATCGCGGTTTTGATTTCGACGTGGTAAACACTGTAATTCGCGCCTTCAAAACGGATGTTCCTACCGATTTTGACGACTAAATCCATCTCGAAACTGTGTTTTGCATCACAAACAAACCAAGGAAAACGTATCAATATGAAAAATATCGCAATAATCGGCGGTGGAGTCGCAGGACTTTCCGCATCAATCTATGCCTTGCGCGCTAACGTCAACGTAACGCTGTTCGAGCAATTTGGTCTTGGTGGACTTGTTGCCACGTTGGACAAAATTGAAAACTATCCATCATACCCATCCATCAACGGCTGGGAGCTTGCACAAAACATGTCCACGCAGGCAAAACAACTTGGACTAAAACAAACCCGTCAAAAGGTGCTTTCCCTAACTACTTGCAACAATGGTTTTTGTATCACCACCGACAAAACCGAGCATCAATTTGATGCCGTTATCATAGCAACGGGAACCACCCACAACAAACTGGGTATCGAAGGTGACTACGTTGGCAAAGGCGTCAGTTATTGTGCCACTTGCGACGGCAATTTCTACCGCAATTTGGACGTTGCAGTAGCAGGAAACGGCAACTCCGCCACAAAGGAAGCACTGTACCTTGCCGATTTGTGCAAAACCGTGTATATCGTTGCCAACGGCGAACTAACAGGCGAGCAGACCGTTATCGACACCCTTCTTGCAAAACCCAACGTGCAACTTGTAAACGGCACAATCACCAACTTGGGTGGCAACGACGAACTGCAATTTATCGACGTGTTCAACAATGGAAACGTGGTGCGTCTGGACGTTAGCGGATTGTTTGTAGCGGTGGGATCCACTCCCGCAACGGATTTTATCAAAATTGATAACCTTGCAACCCAAAACGGCTATATCGTGGTGGACGACAAATGCCAAACCAACGTAAAAGGACTTTTTGCCGCTGGCGACGTTACCAACGGACCACTCAAGCAAATTGTAACAGCCTGTGGCGATGGTGCCAAAGCAGGGCTTTTCGCCGCCGCCTATAGCAAAACGGCAAAATAGAACTACGCTGTGACTATTTTTGCAACGTGATGATATTTTAGATATTCAAATTGACGTAAAATCATTGCAATCATTTGTTGTACGATATATCGAAATTTGTCACAATCCATATCATACTATAGCAAAACGGCAAAATAGAACTACGTTGTAACTATTTTTGCAACGTGATGATATTTTAGATATTCAAATTGACGTAAAATCATTGCAATCATTTGTTGTACGATATATCGAAATTTGTCACAATCCATATCATAAAATTTCGGTAGGGCGGTGGTTTGCTGTCGCCGAAACCTTGTAAAAAAGGCTCCTTTCTGAGCCGTCCACGCAGTTGACTGTGGAACAACGCAGTACACCCAACAAACAGTGCTAACGCGTAACGGTTTTATCCTACCCGTTGGGTTTACTAACTGTATTGTATATTACCAATCGTCTGCAAACAACGTCCTCTCCTAAAAAACAAGTAATAACTTGTCCACACCAAAGCATAAACTATACCAAAGATATTCCTAACAAAATCTATCTATCAACGAAAGGAGCAATTATGAATTTTTTTGGTACAGACGGCATCCGTGGAACCTACGGCAGTACCTTAAACGACGGTACTGCTTTTTTACTTGGCAAATCGTTGGCACTTTTGGGTAACGATTGTCCCATTATCGTTATCGGCAGAGATACTCGCAACAGTGGCGAAAGGCTTTTTCAATGCCTATCGCAAGGTATCTACCAAGGTGGTGGCAACGTAATCAACTTGGGCATTTTGCCCACCAACGCCGTGGGACATTTTGTGCGCAAATTTGGTGGTGACTACGGCGTGATGATAACCGCCAGCCACAACCCACCCAACGACAACGGACTAAAGGTGTTCGATCGTTACGGCGTAAAACTGTGTCAAGCCAAGCAAAAAGTCGTTTCCGCCATGATGAACAGCCAATCGACGGACAATTTTACTCTGCAAAGCATATTTGAACCGGTGTTTTACGACATTCAAAACATCTATGCCGAAGACGTCGTTCGCGCGGTGGATATTCGTTTAGACAACGTCCGCGTTGCGCTGGATTGTTGTTACGGCGCAAGTTATCGCGTTGCAGGCAAGGTTTTCGAGCGTAGCGGAGCCACCGTCACAACCTTTTGCGATACTTTGTGTGGCGACAAAATCAACGTCAACTGCGGTGCTACCCACACGGAGTTTTTGCAAAGCAAACTTGCCAAACGCAACTACAACGTTTCCTTTGCTTTTGATGGTGATTGCGACCGTCTTGCCGTTTTCGAAGGGGAAAAATTTGTACCCAACAACAAAATTTTCTATGCTATCGCCAAGTATCTACACCAAAAAGGACTGCTCAAACACAACACCGTCGTGGGCACCTTGCTTACAAACGGTGGTGTAGAGCAAGCGTTAAACAACTTGGGTATCACACTGTTACGCTCCGACGTGGGCGACACAAACGTGTTCAACCTTATGGCGCAAAACGGGCTTAACTTTGGCGGGGAGGAAAGCGGTCATTACCTACTAACCGACTACGCAACCACCGCCGACGGTATCATCAACGCCCTGTTGGTTGCCAAAATCTACAAGGAAGTAGGTAGTATCTTTGCCTACACGCACGAGTGCCACGACCTTGCATATATGTCCAAAAGTATTCCTATAACGGACAAAAACACCGCCTACGCCGACGAAAACGCCCTAAAAAGCATTGCCGAGCAGATAACGAAACTGTACCCGACTTGCCGAGTCGTTTTGCGCAAAAGTGGTACCGAACCCAAAATTCGCGCCTATATCGAAGGAGAAAATTCCTTCGACGCTATGCAAAACGTCGTGGCAACACTGTCGTAACGCTTAAAATAAAAAATTGGTGACATTGTCTTTCTATAATTGACTTACCTGTAGTTATTTGATAAAATATATACAATGTAACGTTGATTTGCTCAAAAGTTGCAAATCAAGTTTATAGTCACAAACACAGTTTTTTAAGAAAAAAATCGACATCACGATATGTAATACGGCAAAATCTCTACTCCCGAGAGGGGAATGTACGCCCAACTTTCATTTCAAAAAAGCAATGCGCCGTTTTGTCAAAAATCGACGTTAAACAGACGTTTTTAGTAGTGTAAAGGGCGGTTTTTGCAAAAATCACAAACGTTTTTCGCAACACACGTTGCCAATCCACGCACAAAAGAGGTACTTTATGAGCAAAGCGGATTTAATTTTTCAACAAAACATGCAAAACATCATCCAAAACGGCTGGGCAGATACAAACCAACCCGTCCGCGCACGCTGGCACGACGGCACACCCGCCCACACCCAAAAGGTTTTTTGCGTAGTCAATCGCTACAATCTTGCAGAGGAATTTCCTATCATAACTTTGCGTCGTACCGCTTTTAAGGCAGCAATAGACGAGCTGCTTTGGATTTGGCAAAAAAAGAGCAACAACGTAAACGACCTAAACAGCCACATTTGGGATAGCTGGGCGGACGAAACTGGATCTATCGGCAAAGCGTATGGTTACCAACTTGCCACAGTAAGCCACTATCCGGAAGGGGATATGGACCAAGTTGACCGTGTGTTGTACGACCTAAAACACAATCCGTATAGCCGTCGAATTATCACAAATATCTACGTGCACAAGGATCTTCACGAAATGCACCTCTATCCCTGCGCATATTCCGTCACTTTCAACGTGGTGGATGGCAAACTTAACGCCATTTTGAACCAACGTTCCAACGATATGGCGGTAGCAAACAACTGGAACGTGGTGCAATACGCCGTTTTGGTGCATATGCTCGCACAAGTTAGCGGACTTCAAGTGGGCGAATTGGTGCACGTTATTGCTGATAGTCACATCTACGACCGCCACATCCCACAGGTACAACGCATGTTGCAAGGCACACCACACCCCGCCCCCAAGTTTGTGATCAACAAAAACGTCACCAATTTTTACGATTTCACCGTGGACGACTTTGCACTGGAAGGCTACGAATACGAGCCCTTTGCCGAACGCTTCGAAGTAGCAATTTAACAGCAAATTGATAGCAAAACAACCACTTAACTGCAAAAAATCAACAACGATATTATCAATTTGACGATAAAAATGATGATAGATGTTGTATTTTAGCAGAAAATTGATAGTAAAGATTTAAGCCTACAAAATTGCAAATATAAATATCAATTGATGCTTAAAACTGACAACAAAAATTGTAATTTTATACTAATAACCACACAAAAAAGGACGAGAACCACTCTCGCCCTTATTTTTTTATTTAATTTCGCCACTCTGTTGTACAATTTTTTATTTAGGTTTCAACGTTTCTTACATTTTATTTCTCGAGCAATCTGCAATATTTATTATAAAAATAATCAAATGGCTATATAGTTCCAACAAAGCTATATCAAGTCAACATAGCATAGTAGGGCGGGGGCTTGCTCCCACCGAAATACACAACAACTTTGTAATTATGTGTATTTCAATTGGCTAATTACTAATTCCCCACTCTAATCACTAACGCATCCCGTCAATTTGACGTAAAAAATCCCAAACTAACCAGCAACGCGTTGTCAATTTGTTGCATAATTTCCGGTGATAGTTCTCCAATTTTTTCTTTAATACGGCTTTTGTCGATGGTGCGTATTTGCTCCAAAAGTACGATGGAATTTTTCGACAATGGCGAACGTTCCTTTGATAGTTCAATATGCGTTGGCAACTTTGCCTTTGTCAAACGGCTGGTTGTTGCCGCCGCGATAATGGTAGGGCTGTACTTGTTGCCCACGTCGTTTTGCAATACCAAAATGGGGCGTATTCCCCCTTGCTCGCTTCCCACAACGGGATTCAAATCGGCGTAATAAAGTTCCCCACGTCTAATCATTGTGTAACCCACCTTGCAAATCAGTCAGGCATCGCAAAACAACCCTTTGTTTTAGACTATGTATTTTGCAACGTTTTCGTGTATCTTTTACCAGGATTTTCCGCTTCGCTGCGTCCTTTTGACCATTAATTTATTAGATATTTTTTGCTCAATGGATACTTGCTCTCAATTGTTTTGATAGGAAAAATTGACGTTCAATTTCAAAGATATTCCATTCATTCTTTCCAAAATGGTGCAAAGTTGCCTTTGTAACGGTCGTTTATACACGGTCGCCTGCTAACGTAATTTTTGACTTTTTTGCATATTTCTATACACGTAGATTTCCACAATGTTGATACAAAAAAATCCCCACAATGTTGTAGGGATTTTTGCAAAATGTTCAAATTTTTTATATACGTTATGCGTTTTTTGCGACAAAACTACATATTTAGACGGCGTTCCATTGCTTCTTTAAGATACTTATTCAGTACCACCGCAACGCACACAAAGTGCAACAAGCAGGCAAAAAACACAATTGTGTCGATTGTAGTTTTAGATTGATACCAACCTGCAGCAGCGCAAATCCACAAGGTTATTTGTGGCAACAGTGCAAAAAACGTGCAGAAAATCAACGTGGAAAAATACTTGCCCTTTCGCTTGCTAAACACCAACAAAAAGTCTACCAAAATTAGCGCTGCAACGTAAAGCCACGGCAACACAAATTCCACAACAAACCAGTGAAAATTGCCTTTGCAAATTATCAGTTCCAAGCAAACGGCAACAAACGTCAACACCAAAAGGTCAATGCGTATTTGCGCCGTCAGTTTAAGTTTTCTGTTGATGGGCAACATCACGCAGGTCAGCACAAATATTCCACCCAAAGTGGAGTACCACGACCAACTTAGCGTCTGCTCCGTCACAAAATTTACAACCAGCAAAAACGCCATCACCGCAAGCAACAAAACGTTAAACTTGGATTTGAAAAAGGGCACTTCCTTTTGACCTTTCAAAATAGGGTAGCTAACAATTTCGTCTTGTGGTGGGTAAATAGCGCATTTGTCGTTATCGTTTTTTTCGTCCAAGTATCTTCCGCACAACGGACAGGTATTCAGTTGATGATGAACGTTCACCTTGCAATTATCACAGTATTTCATTGTTCATCCCCCCAAATATCACTTTCGATGGCAAGGTCGATACCCAAATTAGATAGTGTTGTAAAAAACTCTCTTTCGCAATCGCGTTCTTCGTACTTGCTGATGATACTTATCACACACACGTCGTTGTATGTTGCAACGGAAAAACAGTTTGTGTTGCGTTGTGGCTTGCCAAGGGTAAATTCGTACCTAACAACCAAATCGGCAAACTCTTTCGGTGCTTTTACAACACCCAAGTTAGATAGTATCGAGCCGTTAACAATGCCTTCGCCACGTCCGTTTACCACGGCAGATACCACCAAACGTTTCAAAGGCAACGGAACGGGTTTCAAGATGGGGCTATTTCCGCTGTTGTAGTTAAAACTTACCATTCCACGGAAGTAGTCGTCCGTCATTTGCTCCTTTGTTTGTTGCTGAATATCAGCAATAACCTCGTCTAAATTTGTTTGACCGTTATATTGATAGAAAATGTAACTGCTAAAGTTGCGCAAAGTTTCCACGTTGTACAACTTGCGAAGATTTACAGGAATCAGCACCCTAATTGGCTTTTTGTCCTGACAATGTGTAACCTGTGCAAGTTTGTTTAGAGATAGCAACTGTATCGCGCCCAAAAACTCCGTAACGGTAGCGTTGTGCGATTTTGCCAAGTCGTGCAATTGCTTTGCCGAACAAATTCCACGATAGGTGGTGTATTTGCCATTTTTAAGCACAGTGCCCTTTATCACTTTTGCCTTAACAACGGGCGGTACGGGTGGCGGATTTTTGCGCACGGCAATGTTTGCAAAGTTATCGCGCACTTCGTCAAGAGTGGGCTTGTCACGGTGATCGCAACAGTTAACGCGTTCACAATCAATACCCAATCGTGCAAAATAACACTTAAGCAGACTGTTCAAAAAGATTATTCCGCCGGTACCGTCGGTAGCAGAGTGGAAAAACTCCACCGCAATTTGATTACCAAAGTAGTTAACGCGTATTTGACTACGTCTTGCATCCACGGCAATAGGGCGACCGGGCACTTTGGTTTGTTTTTTAACAACAATGGGGCTTGCGGGTTTGTCCACGTAGGGCCAAAACCATCCCCAAACAACCGTTCCGCAAATGGTGGGAAAACGCGGATATACGTCGTTCAACGCATATTGCAACACAACGGGGTTTACCGGTTCTTTCAGCTGTACCGCCATACGAAATACCGCAGGACTTTCTCCCCGTGATACCATCGGATACATCAACGCGGCATTGTCCAACTTGTACCACTTTTTGTTGTGCTGTTGCAACTGCGCAATGCTTTCCAACGTGATTTCCATTTGTTCGTCAGGCGACAGCTTTGCAAACGCTTCGTCGTGACGTTTTTGCTTTGCGTCCATTCGTGCTTGACGTTTTTGCTCGCGTAACGCACGTTTTTGTTCCTTGGTGGGCTTGTTTTGTGCAGATTGTTCCTTTTGTTGACGTTTCTGCTCGCGCAAAACCAACTTTTCCTTGCGTTTTTGCTCCTTTAACGCTTGTTTTTCCTTTTTGCGTTGCTCGGCAACTTGCAAGGATTGTTCCTTTTGCGATCTGCGTTGTTCGCGTTTTTGTTCACGCAACAATTCGTCCTGCTTGCGTTTTTGTTCCTTTTCTATTTTCTTTTTCTCGCGCAAAGCTTCTTGCTCCTGCGCAGTAAGTTTCACTTTTGCCATAATGCTTTTTCCTTTGTCGCAACTTCCGTCGCAACACGTCTCACTTTGGATTTTTCTCCCTCGATACTCCAATTAGATTTTTCCTAATTATTTGTTTCCGGTTAGATTTTTATTTCATTATCCAAAATATTTTTTGTCAATAGGATTGTTCCGCCTGCAAACCTTTCAACTTGCAAGACTACATTGTATTGTACCACAAATCCAAAGATAAAAACAACCTTTTTACAAAAATAGTGCAAATTCCCTTGCGATATATCAAAATGATACAATCAATTTGTAAATACAAAATAAAGTTTTGCACGCTATTGATAGCGTATCCTTGCCAATGGCAAAATTGCTACGTTGTTTGCAACTTAATTACAATCACAAAAAATGTCGCAAATTTTGCAATTACTGTTGACACAAAAAACTTTTGTGTAGTATAATGTTATTACAAAATTATTATATATGATTTTGGCGAATTTTAGGAGGTATCTACAATGGCTAAAAAAGCAAGAGCAAGAAAGGACTACTTTGGTCTTGGTCGTCTCATCAGTCTAATTTTGGTAATTATCCCCATCACAAACTTTATCTGCAGTTTCATCACACGTCTGTCCGAAGGCAAAATCGTTGCTGCAATTTTGCGTCTCGTTTTCGGTTGGAACGTTATTTGGATTGCCGATATCATTTGTATGATTTTTCACGGTCGTATTTTCCGTCTTCTCAACATCTAAGTTGATTTGCAAACGTACGAACCATCACAGGACAATCAACTACGGGCTCTGATTACTTCAGCGCCCGTTTTTTTTGCGACCTTGTCACTTTTCTCCCCCAAAAATAAACGCTAAACCACTATTTTTCGATACTGTCAAAAACTGCCGTCACCGTATTGACAATATCTTATAAAAATAGTAAAATATAATTTAGTCTGGAATGGTGTAATTTGGCTTTGTCAATGCACGTTTCAAATATCGTACACGCAGGTGAAACGTCTTGAATAATTTTTTGCTAACTGCATCGGGATTTTTGTTCGGTAACGAAAATTTCGGTCTAAACGTAACTCAATCACGCCCGGCGTTTTATATTTTCGGGTTCGAAATCTACCTTTACGCAATCTTTATCGTAACGGGCATGTGCTTGGCGATTTTGGTGGGCGCATTGTTCTTCAAAAAACGTGGCTACGACCCCTACGACATCACAATTTACGCATTGGCTGTGTTGCCTTTGGGTATTCTTGGCGCGCGTGCCTATATCTACATATTCCCGTGGAGTGACCACGGCGCACCCGATTGGTCTACCTATTTTGATTTTCGCAGTGGCGGACTTGGCATCTACGGTGGCGTTATCGTGGGATATCTCACGGCAATGGTAGTGGCAAAAATTCGCAAGCAGGATTTCCGCATTATTGCCGATTGCATCATCCCCGGCGTGTTTTTGGCGCAAGCCATCGGCCGTTGGGGCAACTTTGCCAACCAAGAAGCGTTTGGTAACCTAATTACCAAAGTCTACGACGATCTTCCCCACATGGCAACGGGCATTTTCTCCAAGTTTAATGGTTATGCCGTTTGGATTGACGCAAGGCAGGGCTGGTATCAGGCAACATTCTTCTACGAAAGCGTTTGTACTTTTACGGGGTTTTTAGTTTGCGTGCTAATTTTAACCCGCTCCAAACACTACAAACTGGGCTGGTGCACAGCGTTTTACGGCATTTTCTACGGAACGGCGCGCTTGATTATCGAAGGAATGCGTTCCGACTCCTTGTATCTCTACATTGGCACACGTCTTACCGATATCAAAATTTCACAACTTGTATCGGTGTTCTCCATCATCATGGGCGTTTGGACGCTAACCAAAATCTACCGCAAACCACTTGCCGATTTGTACCGCAAGTTCTTCAAAACAGAGTACGATATGTACTCTAAATCGCGTATCGTTGTGGGCGTGATTGCCACAATCTTGATAGTATTGTCCGTCGTGATGTTTGTTTTAGGTGGCGAAAGTCGTTTTATTGCAGGATTTTTGATGGCGGTAGTGGCAGTTTATTCCATTTTGGGAATTTTCGCTCTGTCCGACAGACTAAAATTGTTCTGCACAAATTGTCACGAGCGCAAACAACCCACCGTTTGGCAAAGTGACTACACCAAAGGTCGCACCGCAACAATTTGCTACTCTGTGGCAATATGCGTACTTGTTTTCTTCGGTTTGTTTTCGCTAATCCAATGGGGAATTATCAGCAATATTCCCAACGGCGTGGTGCTGTTTGTCGTATCCCTTGGATGTGCCGTTGCAATGGGCATTTTCCTACTTGCCCCCGCATGCAAAACAATGCTAACCGCCAAGAAGGAAGTGTACGACATCCAAAAAATCTGCTCCTGTGGCACAACGGAAACGGTACGTCTAAACAGCTTTTTGTTGTTTGTGTTCCCACCGGTTGCGTATCGCAACTACGGCGTAGAACATCTAAAACCTTGGGTAGATCCGGAAAAACTCCCCAAACAACCGCAAGAGTAATCCACACGAAGTAAATTTTTGTCATTTGGCAAAATCTTTACAAAACTATCGTTTTATACTTTGATATTAAAAAACGGCAACGTTTTGCTTGTATATTCCTTCGGCAAAGACAAACAAAACTTTTTGCATTGTAATCAAAATCCTTTTAAGAAGGCACAAATATGAGAAATCTAACTTTACTAACAGACTTTTACGAGTTAACAATGATGTACGGCTACTATAAGGAGGGCAAAACAGACCAAATTGCCACCTTCGATTTGTTCTTCCGTCCCTACGACGAAAGCAATTTTTGCATTGTTGCCGGTGTAGAACAAGCAGTCGAGTACCTGCAAAATTTGCATTTTACCGACGACGATATTGCGTATCTTCGTTCACTAAACACCTTTGGCGACGATTTTCTCGATTGGTTACGCAATTTCAAGTTTACCGGTTCCGTCAAGGCAATGAAGGAAGGCACCGTTGTTTTCCCGTACGAGCCTATCATGGTTATAACCGCGCCCATTTGCCAAGCGCAACTAATCGAAGCAGCATTGCTAAACATAATCAACTTCCAAACGCTAATTGCCACCAAGGCGCGCCGTATTTGCCACGTTGCAAACCCTGCGTCCGTGTTGGAATTTGGTCTTCGTCGCGCTCAGGCTCCCGATGCAAGTATCTATGGTGCTCGTGCAGCGGTAATTGGCGGATGTACCTCCACAAGCAACGTACTTTGCGCCCAAATGTTCGGTATGCCCCCAAAGGGAACGCACGCACACTCGTGGGTGATGTCCTTCCCGACGGAACTGGACGCATTTATGGCGTATGCAAACACCTTCCCAACCAACTGCCTTCTTTTGGTTGATACCTACGACACGTTGCACAGCGGTGTACCCAACGCAATCAAAGTGTTCGACTACCTAAAATCCAAGGGCTACCAACCCACGGGCATCCGTTTGGACAGTGGCGACTTGGCATATCTTTCCAAGGAAGCACGTAAAATGTTGGATGACGCAGGTCACGCCGATTGCAAAATCTTTGCAAGTAGCGATATCGACGAGTACGTTATCACAGCGTTAAACCAACAAGGTGCAAAGATAGATATCTACGGCGTGGGTACCAAAATGATAACCAGCCACTCCAACCCGAGTTTAGGTGGTGTATACAAACTTTCCAACCTTTTGGTGGATGGTGTAAACTACCCCAAAATGAAGATTTCCGATAACCCTATCAAAATGACCAACCCCGGCGTAAAAACGGTGTACCGTTTGATTGGCAGAGATACCGGCAAAGCCATTGCCGACGTTATCTGTCTTGACCACGAAACCATCGACGACAGCAAAAACTTCGTTATCACCCACCCCGTTGAGCGTTGGAAAACAAAGGAAGTTACAAATTTTGTAGCCGTTTCGTTGTACGAAGACATAATCGTGGATGGCAAAGTGGTGTACCAACCGCAAAGCGTATATCAACACCAAAAGTACTGCCAACAAAGTTTGGACACCTTCTGGGACGAATACAAACGCATTTCTCAACCACATCAATACAAAGTTGACCTTTCGGAAGAGTTGTATCAACTCAAACAATCGCTCATCTTGGCAGGACGGAAGGTAAACTAAGATGAAATTCAAAAAAGTTTTTAGGGGATACGACCCCAAACAGGTGGATAAACACGTTGCCGAACTAACGCAAAAACACGAACAAATCCGCCTTGCCCAAAAGCAGTATTTGGAGGAACTCACGGAGGAAAACTACCAACTGCGCCATAAAGTTAAACAGTACGAGCAGGACGAACAAGCCATTTCCAAATCGCTAATCGAGTCGCAAAAACTTGCCGACGAACTCAAAAACGACGCAGTGCATTTTTCCGAAGTGGTGCTTTCTCGCGCTAAAGTGTTTTACGCAACGTGGCAAGCCTACGCTCAAACGCTAACCGCCACGTTAGACGAGCAAGAACTTGCACAATTTAACCTGTTGATGAAAAAAATCGAAAACATTATCAACGCCTACGAAGGCAAAAACGTCCAATCGGACGTGCAAACAATAGTGAACCAAGCGCAACAAACCGACCAAGTTGCAGTATCGCAGGCGGACGAACAAACGCCCGACCAACAGCAAGCAGAGTCTCCCGACCTTTGCCCAACCGACGCAACCATGGGTGTTTATGCAAACCCCATCAGCAAAATCGAGCAAGCAAGTCAGGTTATCGACCTGCGCGAACTAACCGTGGTGGAAGATTCGTTGGAGCAAATTTGCATCGACTTGGGACTTATTCCCCCGCAAAACAACGACTAATTGCGTACCAAACAGTTGCAAAAGGGCATTTTTTTTTGGTAGATAACGCCCAAAATCACCTGCATATTGCACCAAAAGGGCAATTTGTTCAAAGGTTGGTGCAAAAAACTTTTGCAATACCTTCAAAACAGTGCATTGCTACGTATCTTGCTACGCAAAAACCTTTGCAACCATATCTAAAATAAGCCCTTTGTCACGCAACGTGTAATTGAAACTCTTTTGGAAATTTCTTTGCGGAATAACGCCCAAAATCCAATTTGAAAACAACAAATAATTATAGATAGAGAGGTGATACTATGTCAGCAAACGACATTCTCGACAACCTATTCAAACAACTAAAAGGTGGCAAAAACGGTACCACTCCCCCGCCCGAAGACGACGGTATGACCGCCGAACAACTTTACGAACAAGGGGAAAAATACTACTACGGTCAAGGCGTAGAGCAAGATCGCACCAAGGCATTCTCCTTCTATCTTCGCGCAGCAGCAAAAGGCTCTGTGGAAGGTATGTATTCCGCAGCACTGTGCTACGATTCCGGCGTGGGCACCGAACAGAATTTACCAATGGCGGTAGAGTACTACAAACGTGCCGCAGAACTTGGTCACGTCAGCGCACAATACAACCTTGCCGTTAGCTACGACAGTGGTTTGGGTGTGGAACAAAACCAAACCTTGGCTGTGGAATGGTACAAAAAAGCTGCCATCCAAGGACACAAAAACGCTCAATTTAACCTTGCAATCAGCTACTACAACGGCGAAGGTGTGGACGTCGACTACGTTCAATGCGCCGTTTGGATGGAAAAAGCCGCCGAACAAGGTCACGAAAAAGCAAAGGAAATGTTGCCACGTGTAAAACAAAAAATGGAAGAGACGTACGGTGCAAGCGAAGCTACTCCGCACCAATCTGCTTCCGTTTTTGAGGGTAGCGACAAGTCTACTGAGCTCTACAACGAAGGTAACCGCTACTACAGTGGCGACGGTGTTCCGCAAGACTATCAAAAGGCATTCCAACTTTACCGTCAATCGGCAGAGATGGGCAACAGAGACGCGCAATGCGACCTTGGTTTTTGCTACGAAACGGGCAAAGGCGTGCAAGCGGACGCCACTCAAGCAGTTTATTGGTATACAAAGGCAGCCGAACAAGGTCAACGCGTTGCACAAACCAACCTTGCATGTTGCTACGAAAACGGCATCGGCACCAACGCGGATATAGACAAGGCTATCTACTGGTATCAACAAGCGGTAAACAACGGTTTTGCACGTGCGCAATGTAACCTTGGCTTCTGCTACGAAATCGGTCGTGGTGTTCCGCAAGACTATCAAAAAGCGGCAGAATTGTACGCCCTTTCCAGCAAACAAGGCTTCGACTGCGCAACTACCAACCTTGGTTTTTTGTACGAAGTGGGACATGGCGTTGCCAAAGATGCAGCAAAGGCGGTGGAATTGTACCGCAAAGCAGCAGAAAAGGGCTATGCTCGTGCACAAACCAACCTTGGCACGATGTACGAATCAGGACGTGGCGTTGCTACCGATTGGTATAAGGCAACCGATTGGTACCTAAAGGCAGCTCGTCAAGGTGATGCTCGTGCACAAACCAACTTGGGTTATTGCTACGAAACAGGCTTAGGCGTAGTGCAAAACAGTCAACAAGCAGTGCAATGGTACCAAAAAGCCGCGGAACAAGGCTATGCACGCGCGCTAAACAACCTTGGCACGATGTATTTCTTAGGCAAAGGCGTGGAAAAAAACCTCTCCAAAGCGGCAGAACTCTACGCTCAATCGGCACAAAAAGGCTATGCGCTCGGTCAAAACAACCTTGGTGAGTGCTACGAATACGGCGACGGCATTGCTCAAGACGAATACGAAGCATTCCAATGGTACCGAAGAGCTGCCGAACAAAATAACATACGTGGTATGTACAACTACGGACTTTGCTTCTACTACGAAACGGGTACCACACGTGACTACGACAAAGCATTTTATTGGATAAAGAGAGCTTCCGACGAAGGCTATGCTTCCGCTCAAAACAAACTGGGCGATTGCTACTACTACGGACGTGGCACCAACGTCGACTTCTACAAAGCAGTGGAACTATACCAAAAAGCTGCCAACCAAGGTAACAAATTTGGTCAATACAACCTTGCTTATTGCTACGACAACGGCAAAGGCGTTCAACAGGACGACGGTCTTACATTCAAGTGGTATCTTGCCTCTGCCGAACAGGGCTATGCACCGGCACAATGCAACGTCGGTCTTTGCTACTGCACAGGTCGAGGTTGCGTACGAGACGATTCCAAAGCAATCTACTGGTTCACAAAATCTGCCGAACAGGGCGATGCAAATGCTTTGTTTAGCCTTGCAGTCAGCTACGACACTGGCAGTGGTGTTGTAAAAGACCAACGCAAAGCAATGGAGCTTTACACACAAGCAGCCAACAAAGGACACGTCAGCGCACAATATAACCTTGGCATAAGCTACTACAACGGCGAAGGTGTTTCCGTCGATTTGGAACTTGCCATCAAGTGGTTGGAAAAGGCTGCCGACCAAGGATACGATAAGGCACAAAACCTTCTTCCTGAAGTGCAAGAACGTCTCCGTGCAATGCGTCGTCAAGCACACGTTTGCCAACACTGCGGTGGAACTTTCACAGGATTCCTTTCCAAAAAATGCTCCAACTGCGGTCGCCCCAAGGATTACTAAGATACCAAAACTTTGCAATTTAAAATGGTATAACTTGCAAACTAATAGATAACATAATTATTCAAATCACACAAAAAAGGCCTTTCCGTATAGGAAAGGTCTTTTCTAACGTTAGTAGTAGATAGGTAGGGGGCTTGCTCCTCACAAAAGTTTTGTCACAAAAAACAACGTACGTATAAACTTTTTTGCGACAACGCCGTGTGTTTTTGTTCAATCAACGCTTCGATTTTTTGCAATTTTGTGCCATAAGTTGTCTTTTGTTTTGTAAAATGTATTGCAAATTTTCCACTTCCACACCAAACGTTTCCAAAGTGTTTAGCAGGTTTTTGTCCAACACAAAGTGCAAATCGTTAACAAGTTCCCTTGGGTAGTAGTCCTTTTGTTCCAACCTACTTTTTATCACAACAATCATAGGGCGTTCGTTGCGGTAGTAAAAGGCAAGCGCTTCAAAATTCAACTCGTCGTAGGGCAAAGTGATAATGGGCGGATTTTCCGGTTGCAGTTCGTCAAACACAACGTCGTTTTCTTCAAACACCGGTTCACGCAATACAACACCCTCTGCAGTAAAGGTTACGTTGTAACCGTTTCCGCCGTCGCCATAGCTATGCGGAAATTTTTGACGTTCTTCAATAAGTCGTTGTTGCAACTCCGCCTTGGTTTTGGCATTCATTTTGAGGTGAGAAATATCCGTAAAATCAAAGGGCAGGTTTTCTGCGTAAAAATCACGTGCCTCGCGAAAGCGCAAAACAGTTTCCACAATTGCCGCAACAAACACTCCAACGTACAACAACACGATCACCAATATCGTTGGTATTGCAAGTTCGTCCGGTGCTTCCAAAATACCCATCACAATGATAACAATAAGGCTTAGCACAGCCACGCTAATTGCCACGATAGGCAAAATTTTTTTGCGTTTATTTTTTGTCGTGGGTTGTCTTACAAGATTAAAATCGGCGTATTTTTCCGCACGGGCAAATTCCTTTGTGGGATTTACGTTGATTCTAACAATCCACAAAATGCCAACTGCCAACACCATAGCCACGCAGATAAGCACAAGCACCAAAAGTACAACTTTGTTTTCTGCACGCTCAACCTGCAAAATGGTTTCCGTATCAAACAACACGTCACCCTCGCAACTTAACCCTATAATCCAAGGTGTAACGTCGCCAACGTGCTCTTGTGGAGTGGTAACCTCAAGCGTTTTGCCAACGTAACCTTGTATAAACTGGGCAAAACTGCCTTCTTCACGGTCCTTTTCGTAGTAACTTTTGATAACCGACATGGTGTATTCCTTGCCGTCAATCACAGCGTAAATGGTATCCTCTTCCGTTATCAGTTCTTCCAATACGCCGGTAACGGTTGCGGTGCGCCCGTTAAGATTTTTCTTGCCGATGTCTGCAATGCCAAACGCGCAACAAACAAGCACAATCAAACCAATCAGGCACATCAAAGCCGCCGCTTTCAGCTCGTTTCTTGCAGGATTGTCCAAAATTATCTTGTTATGCATACTTTTATCCTCTCTTTTGTTCCTTTCCCACGGGACGTTTCCCAAATTTTCGATAGGTTTTTTCACTACCGACCTATTCCGGCAGACGTTTTGACGTCTTTCGATAGACGTTTTGATGCCTTTTAGCAGACGTTTGGTTCTCGTTATCGGTTCAATGTTTTTTTTGTTGTCTTAACGACTTCCTTCACCAACTCAATGTTTTTTATTGCCTTAACGATTGCCCTCACCAACTTAATGGCTTTTTTCATCCAAATGGTATCAATAAATAACATTATACTATCAAACGCAACAAAAATCAACCGAACTTTCGCACTGTAAATCGTAAAAATCACGTTTCAAAATAATTTATCCAATCTCGACACTTACGAAATGTTTTTGCTATAGTTAATGCAAATCAAATATTAGTTAAACAGTGTGGTAAACGCAAAAAATAGAAGTTTGAGCGATATTTAGAATATCTAACGTAAACACTGCTTGTCACGATAACCGAAAAATGGCAATCACAATCAAAAAGAAAACCAAACATTGGTGCCGAAAACTATATTGAACTTACCGAACGAATGTTGTATAATTTAATGGCAATAAAAATTTGGATAAAACTAAAAAACGAAGATAGCACAAGAAAAAACTTGACCATTTCTTCCATCTCTTATCTAAAGAAATCACAGGCAAATGTAAAGTAAAATCGAGGAGTGAAAAAATCTTGGTGGAGACGTTGTGTCCACTGCGGAATAACTAAATCAAATCATGTATGTTGCAAGGTTTTCAATCGTCACCACAACGGACAACAGGATTTGTCCCAAAGCGTAGCGCAGGGTAAGCGGAGCAAAATTGCTAC
>CAZDLE010000015.1:0-5990 GCA_964506035.1 uncultured Oscillospiraceae bacterium
GTTTGGTGCGGACCTAACCGAATATTTAGGGGCATGATGTAATGGTAACATTCCGGTCTCCAAAACCGTCCTTGAGGGTTCGAGTCCTTCTGCCCCTGCCAAAACAAAAGGTTTGATACGAAAGTGTCAGACCTTTTTACATAAATGTAAGTTTCCGTAGTATAACGATTTTAACGATTAATAAGAATTTGTGAAGGTGTACAATGATAACAAAAATGCTTACAATTTTGTTGATGGCAGTATTCTACATATGTTATTTTGCAAAGATGATAAGTCAAAGGAAAAAAGGAATGCAAACAGACCAACTTGGAAAAGGAAAAGCAGGATTTGTAAAGTTTATAGAAGTAGCACTTAAAGTAGCCACTTATGTAATACCTTTTATTCAACTTTTCAGTATAATATATTCTAAAGAAAGCATTTGTACGTTGCTAAAAGTTGCAGGGGTTGCAATAACTGCAACGGGGGTTACAACATTTATTATTTCTGTGGTACACATGAAAGATAACTGGAGAGCTGGAGTACAAAGAGACGATAAAACAAATTTGGTTGTAACGGGCATATATGCCATTAGCAGAAATCCTGCATTTTTGGGCTTTGACTTAATGTACGTAGGAATATTGCTTTCATACTTTAATTGCTATTTATGCCTTGCGACGGTTATAACAGTATTACTTTTTCATTTGCAGATAGTCAAGGTAGAGGAAGTCTTTTTGATAGAAGCATTCGGTGATGAGTACTTGCAATACAAATCAAAAGTGTGCAGATATTTAGGAAGGAAAAGATAACTTCAAGTTTATAGAGGTAATGATGGCAACCAGTAAAGAATATTTAGATTTTGTGTTAGAACAATGTAGCGGTTTATCAGCTCGTGCTATGATGGGAGAATATGTGCTTTATTACAGTGGAAAGGTTGTCGGTGGAATCTATGATAATCGATTACTTGTTAAAGTTACGCCATCAGCGGTTGAGTTGATGCCCGAAGCGCGCAGACAACTTCCCTACGAAGGCGCAAAAGAAATGCTCCTTGTGGAAAATATTGAAGACGGAGATTTTCTCAATAAACTATTTGAGGCAATATGCAAAGAGCTGCGCGAAACGAAGAAGAAAACAATCTAATTCCACTTTATTCGAAAATCTTCAAACACAAGCAATTACTATGCAACGTGAAAGTACTGCATAAAAGAACCAACGAATTAGATGGGAAGGTACTGTGGCATGTCACCAACAATTTTATATCTGCCATACAAAAAACGCATCCAAAGAGTGGATGCGTTTTGATTTGTTAGATTTGGTTTTGCAAAAAATTATTTTGCGTAGTCGCAACTGCGGGTTTCACGAATAACGTTAACTTTGATTTGTCCGGGGTACTCCAATTCACTTTCGATCTTGCGAGCGATTTCACTTGCAAGAAGAACTGTTGTTTCGTCGTTGACAACTTCCGGTTTGACGATAATGCGGATTTCACGACCTGCTTGCACTGCGTAGGATTTTTGTACGCCTTCGAACGAATTAGCAATTTCTTCCAATTTTTCCAAACGTTTAACGTAGTTTTCCAACGATTCGCGACGTGCACCGGGGCGAGCACCACTGATTGCGTCGGCTGCAGCAACGATAACTGCTTCCACCGTCATAGGTTCAACGTCTCCGTGGTGAGATGCGATACAGTTGATAACTTCACGGCTTTCCTTGTACTTTTTGGCAAGGTCAGCACCAATTTGCATGTGAGTTCCTTCCACTTCTTGGTCAACAGCCTTACCAATATCGTGCAACAATGCGCCACGTTTTGCAAGGTTAACGTCCAAACCAAGTTCGCTTGCAATAATGCCTGCGATATAGGAAACTTCGATAGAGTGTGCCAAGATGTTTTGACCGTAACTCGTGCGGTACTTTAAACGTCCAAGCAACTTGATAAGCTCGGGGTGCAATCCAAATACACCGGTATCAAACGATGCAGCTTCGCCAGCATCTTTGATGGTAACGTCCATATCGCGTTTTACCTTTTCCGTCATTTCTTCAATGCGGGCAGGATGGATACGTCCGTCGTTGATAAGTTTTTCGATTACGATACGAGCAATTTGACGACGTACCGGATCGAATCCGGAAAGAATAACCACTTCGGGAGTGTCGTCAATGATGATTTCTACGCCTGTTGCGTTTTCCAAAGCGCGGATGTTACGTCCTTCGCGACCGATAAGACGACCTTTCATTTCGTCACTGGGCAACGGAACGGTTGTGACGGTTGCTTCCACAACTTGGTCGCTTGCGCAACGTTGAATTGCAGTAGCAACGATATCTCGTGCTTTGCGTTCGCCGTTTTCGCGTGCTTCCGCTTCGATTTGACGAACGAGTACCGCTGCTTCCTTGCGCGCTTCTGCCACCATAGAATCAACCAGCAACTTTTTGGCATCTTCTTTGGAAAGACCTGCCACGCGCTCCAACTCTTGTTGAATACGTTGTTCGCTTTTGTCAATTTCTTGTTGGCGTTTGTTGAGATCGTTTTGTTGTTTGATTAGTTGTTTTTGTTGAATATCAATTTGGTCGAGTTTTTCCAAAAGCAACTCTTCCTTTTTGTCGAGAGCGGCTTCCTTTTGGTTAAGACGGTTTTCCTGCTTGGAAATTTCCGCGTTGCGTTCTCTAAATTGACGTTCGTTTTCCTGCTTGAGCTTGCGGTTTTCCTCTCTTGCCTCGTTTATGGCTTCTCTTTTAAGTTTATCTGCTTCTTCACGAGCGTAGTCCAAAATTGCTTGAGCTTGCGCTTGAGTACTGCCAACTTTTTTATTTCTATAAGTCTTATATAGCAATGCACCAATGCCGATACCGCCACCAAGGCAAACGATACAACCGACAATGGTAAGGATCAAAGAAGTTGTGTCAAAGGCAAGGAGTAAATTTAACATTTGCATGTGTAAATACCTCCTATTAAGTTACATATAGTGTGGCTAATTTTACCACAAAATAATTATACAGTATAGTTAAGTAAATGTCAACACTTATACAAAATTTATAGCATGCAAAAATTTTATCAATAATTGTCACGTTTTGACGAAAAATTTTTTAGATATGCGATAAAATTAGAGTATCAAGAAAGAAAAACAAATTAGTGGATTAGCAGGAAGAACACAGCAAATAAAAGCGTCAATAAAATTACACAATAAAATGAGCTTTGTTAGCTCCGTTGAATGTATCAATAGTAAACAATCGAAAAGATAAATCGTCAAGAAATAAACAAATTAGCCTACAAATGATAAACAGTCAAAAAATTGCAATTTTACTTTAGGGGTGTATACATTGAACGAAAGAAGGATGATAAAACGTGCACTACTATCGCAAAACGACTTTTATAAAAAATTGACTATCGTTTTAACTACACAATCACGTGGGTGCCGGAAATAATCCGCTCATAATTACTACGTCAAGAATAATCATTTCAATCATTTTTTTTGGCCTACAGGATTATGATTGAACGGTAGCAAAATCGCATTTTTCAAAAAAAAAGAAGTAACCTCGGTTGAGATTACTTCGTTTTTTTGGATTAGTTGGCACTCTTAACTTTAGCAGCTTTACCAGTACGTTCGCGAAGGTAGTAGAGTTTAGCACGTCTAACGTTACCTTTTCTAACAACGGTGATGCTTTCGATTTTGGGGCTGTGAACGGGGAACGTTCTTTCTACGCCAATACCGGAAGAGAGACGACGAACTGTGAAAGATTCGCGCAAACCGCCGTGTTTACGAGCGATTACGATACCTTCGTACGCTTGGATTCTTTCTTTGTTACCTTCGATAACCTTGAAGTTAACGCGAACTGTATCGCCTACGTTGAAGTCTGCTACTTGTCTCAAAGAAGTTGCTTCGATTTGTTTGATGATGTCCATTTGACTTTTCCTCCAAAATTTGTTTTGTTAACTAAGCGTTCATTCACTTACACACAGGAAAAGCCAGAGGACCGCCCGAAGTCACTAACATAGTTTATCATAAGAGCAAAATAATTGCAACTGATTTGATGCAAGTTTATCTGCATTTTTTGCACAAAATTGCTGTATTTTGCAAGTATTTTCAAGTTTATCTTTATACTTGGTTTAGATGGCAATAGTTTGCATTCCTACTTGCAAACGATTACCACGTTCGAAGCGTTGTGTAATAGAGGTCGTTTTCTATCAAAAATGTTTTTCAATAAAACCTGATTTGCATTTTTTACACAATTTAACGTTGATTTTTTTCAATTTGCTATACATTAACAGTGATTTGTTTTATTTTTTGCTAAGATGAACGTAGTCGGCGGAAAAAGCGTTTGCGATAACGTTTACGTCGTCACCGACGATTTCCACAACGTCGAACCGAACAGCACTGCCCATAAGCTCGTTGCGAGAAAGCCACCACTTAGCGCAAGCAATTATCGTTTGCTGTTTGCGAGTATTTACGGCAAATCGTGGCAATCCAAAATCGGCAGATTTGCGACTTTTGACTTCTACAAAAACGTAGTAGTTTTTGTGCTTGGCAATGATATCTATTTCGCCAAATTGACAAGAATAGTTGCGCTCAATAATTTTGTAGCCGTGCTTTTTTAGGTATTTTGTGGCAAGATCTTCGCCAACGTTGCCTTTTGTGCGAGTGTTCATATCTAAAAGAAGTTTTTGATAAAGGTTTTGCGGTGAATTGCACAGGGTCCATGCCGTTGCAACAAAGCGACGTGTTCCTTTGTGCCGTAACCTTTGTGCTTAGCAAAATTGTACTGTGGGTATTGTTTGTCGTACTCAACCATAAGACGGTCACGCGTAACCTTCGCTACGATACTTGCCGCAGCGATGGAATAACTTAGCGCATCACCGTGGATGATGGATGTTGTTGGCACTGCCGTCTCGAGCTTTACCGCATCAATAAGGACGTGGTCGACGTTGACAAATCCGTTGATACATTGCATCATGCCCAATTTTGTGGCGTTCAAGATGTTTAGTTGGTCGATTTGTTGGTGGTCGATAACGGCAACTTGTACATCGATTGCCTTTTGCATGATAAGATCAAACAACTTGTCGCGCTTCTTTTCGGAAAGTTTTTTGCTATCGTTGACACCTTCGATAATATCGTCCAGAGGCATTATTACGCCTGCAACCACCACTGGACCGGCAAGGGGACCACGTCCGGCTTCGTCAATTCCGGCAATATAAACGCAACCTTGCTGTTGCAAATTTTGTTCGTATTGTAGCATTATAGTTCCTCGGGAGTGTCGAATGTGATTTTGCCGATTTTGCCTTTGCGAAAGTCGTCCAAGATAGCTTTTGCTGTGCGCTCCCAGTCGATATCTCCGCCACGGAGCAAAAATCCGCGTTTTTTGGCGATTTCGTCAAAGATTTGCGATGTCGTTTTTCCGTCGATTTGGATTTTGAAACGTTCGCAAAGTTGGGTAGGATACTGGCTGGCAAGTTCGGCAATGAGCCAGTTGGAAACTTCGTACAAATCCACGACGTCGTCCTTTATGCTACCGATAAAGCAAAGACGGGATGCGATTTTGTCGTTTTCGAACTTGGGCCAAAGGGTTCCGGGGGTGTCGAGAAGTTCTAAGCCCGATTGCAGCCTAACCCATTGTTTGCCCTTTGTGACACCCGGTTTATCGCCGGTGATAACGGCTTTGCGACCACTCAAACAGTTGATAAGAGTAGATTTGCCACAGTTTGGAACGCCGATTATCAAGCAACGCACCGGTTTGAAAATGCCTTTCGCCTTAAAACGATTGCGAATTTCCGTTGTGATTTCCCAAAGAGCGGAAGTAATTTTATTAGCCTCCGCTGATGCAGTTGCAGTAAGTTTGATGCACTTTTGATTGCGTGACTTGAAATATGCCATCCAAGCATCCACCTTTTTTGCATCAGCCAAATCGCACTTGTTTAGCACAAACACGCAAGGTTTGTTTCCCACTATTTTTTCAAAACTGGGATTAAAGCAAGCAAGGGGCGAACGGGCATCCAAAACATAGCCGATAGCGTCGACAATTTTGAC
>CAZDLE010000015.1:6090-11525 GCA_964506035.1 uncultured Oscillospiraceae bacterium
AAGCAAGGGGCGAACGGGCATCCAAAACATAGCCGATAGCGTCGACAATTTTGACGTTTTCCTCCATCATACGCAACGCCTTGGTCATATGTCCGGGAAACCATTGTATATTAAGTTTTCGTTCGTTTGTGTTTTGTTCTGTCATTTTTTGTTATATAAATGCCTTAAAAATAAATATTATGTGTGGCATAGTATTCTACAAATAGCTATTTTAGAGAATAGTTGGGTGCAAAAACATCATTATTAAGCGGAAAATAACAAAAGATATTAGTCGCCCTCCAACAAATCGGGACGATTTTTTAGAGTGATTTCCAGCGCTTTTTGCATGCGCCACTCGTGTATTTTTGCGTGATTTCCACTTACCAAAACCTCCGGGACGGTAACGCCGAGAAAATCTTGCGGACGGGTGTATTGCGGATACTCCAGCATGGGTTGTGAAAAAGACTCGTCTATAGTACTTTCGGCATTACCCAAAACGTCTGGAACGTAGCGCAAAACGGAATCGATCAGCACCATTGCAGGAATCTCACCACCGGAAAGCACATAGTCGCCAATGGAAATCTCCATGTCGATATCCATATCGATAACACGTTGGTCGATACCTTCGTAGTGTCCGCACAAAATAAGAAGGTTGTCGTAGCCGGACAAATCGCGAACGAGACTTTGCGAAAGCACCTTGCCACGTGGTGACATGTAGATACGCTTCGCCTTGTGGTCGGGATCCACCGCCATAATGCAATCGTGGATAGGCTGTGGTGTCATAACCATACCAGCACCGCCCCCAAATGGTGTGTCGTCGCATTTTTTGTGCTTATCTTTGGAGTAGTCGCGGATGTTGTGGCAATTTAGTTGGTACAAACCTTTTTCCAAAGCCTTGCCCATCAGCGAATATTTTAGTGCATCCAGCATTTCGGGAAAAAGTGTCAAAACGTCAATCGTCATAAACACAAACCTCCTCGAAGCGTTTTTCGTCCAGCGTGATAAGTTGTCGTTGCACGTCTACTGACAACACAAGATCTTTCAGGAAAGGGAAAGAAACGTTGCGCAGACCTTGGCATACGTAAACGTCCGCCGCGCCGTATTGCAAAATATCTACCACATTGCCCACTGCATTGCCATTTGATAAAACCACGTTGCAACCAATTAGGTCTTCGATAAAATATCTACCTTCGTCAAGTTGGACGTTCTCTTTGTCGGCATAGACAGTCCACTCGCGCATACTTTCCGCCGCGTTACGATCGGCAATTCCATCCAACAAAAGGTAGCAAAAATTGCCATCAGGACGGCATTTTAGTACTTTGTAGGAATTTTGACCGACATACACGGTTTTTACTGTTTTGAGCATTTGCGCATCGTCGACGTAGCAAAGCAGTTTAACTTCGCCTTTGATACCTTGTGCTTTAGTGATTTTTCCTATTTCTATCTTCATAATTTGCAAATAGCAAATTTGCCACAAGCAAAATAACTTGTGGCAAATTTTAATTAGTCTTCAATCTCGATATTGTAACGTTTGCCTTCGCGGATGCCTACGGCTTTTGCCAAGGTGCGAATAGACATAGCAATTTTACCTTGTTTGCCGATAACTTTGCCGATATCTTTTTCCGCAACACGGATGGTTACCGTTTCTACACCGTCATTTTCGGCGGAAGTTACGCTTACAGCGGACTTATCGTCGACAAGTTGCGTTACAATGTAGGTGACAAGTTCTAACATAACTTACCTCAAACTACGCCTTGTGCGCTTTTTTAGGCTCGATAACGTTTGTGCGGACAAGCAATGTTCTAACTGTTTCGGTAGGTTGAACACCACAGTCAATCCATTTTTTAGCCTTGTCTGTGTCAAGGTTGAGTTCTTCCGTCAAAGGATTGTAAGTACCAACCAAGTCTACGTATTCGCCGTCACGTGCCTTGTGAGAGTCGATAACCACAACACGGTAGAAAGGACTTTTTTTGTCACCAAGTCTTGTCAATCTCATTTTTACTGCCATTTTTGTTTCCTCCAAAGTGATTTTTGATTTATTTTTAGATTTTATATGAAAACTTTTTACAAAGATTTTCGTTAAGTTAGAAAGGTAACCGTTTGGATTTGGTCATCTTTTTCATCATGTCGCAGGTTTGTTCGTACTGTTTGATAAGGCGGTTTACGTCTTGCACCTGCAATCCACAGCCTGCTGCGATACGTTTACGACGGGAATAGTTAAGGATTTTTGGATTTTTGCGTTCTTCCGCCGTCATTGACTGGATTATCGCCCTATTGCGAGCAATTTGCTTTTCGTCAACCTTTTTATCGCCGAGTTTTAGTCTGCTTGCACCGGGAATCATTCCTACAATATCGTTAAGGTCGCCCATTTTGGATATTTGCTCGAATTGTTTTAGATAGTCGTTCAAGTCGAAGGTGGCGTTTTGTAACTTTTTCGCCATTTTTAGCGCTTCTTCTTGATCGATTGCCGTTTGAGCCTTTTCGATAAGGGTCAATACGTCGCCCATTCCCAAAATGCGCGAAGCCATACGATCAGGATAGAAAACTTCCAAATCTTCCGGCTTTTCGCCCGTTCCGCAAAACTTGATAGGTTTGCCAGTTACCGCTTTGATGGACAGCACCGAACCGCCACGCGTATCGCCGTCAAGCTTTGTCATGATAACACCGGTGATATCCAGCGCTTCGTCGAAGGTTTTTGCAACGTTTACAGCGTCTTGTCCCAACATGGAATCCACAACCAACAACGTTTCGTACACGTTTACCGCTTGCTTGATAGATTTGAGTTCTTGCATCAACTCTTCGTTGACGTGCAAACGACCTGCCGTGTCGATAATTACCGTATCAAAACCGTTCTTTTCGGCATGTTCAACG
Source organism: uncultured Oscillospiraceae bacterium (assembly GCA_964506035.1). Taxonomy (GTDB): domain Bacteria; phylum Bacillota; class Clostridia; order Christensenellales; family CAG-314; genus Fimimonas. The sequence goes on from CAZDLE010000015.1 coordinate 8,941, forward strand.
CCCTTTTGAGCGATTTTGACAGGGTTGCCCTGTCCCATTTCGAAAAATCCACACTTAACTTTGTTGGAAACAACTTCCAACTGTTTTATTGCGGCGGGACGGTACACGTCGTCGGCAACTAACAAAACTTTTTTGCCTTGTTTTTGCAAGTAATAGGCAAGCTTTCCACACATGGTAGTTTTGCCTGCACCTTGCAATCCGCACATCATGATGATTGTGGGCAATTTGGGCGAAACTCCAAGTTTTGTTTGAGTAGAACCAAGCAGCTCGATAAGCTGTTCGTTTACGATTTTGATAACTTGCTGACCTGGGGTTAGACTTTTTAGAATAGCCTCGCCAACAGCAAGCTCGGTAACTTTGCTGATAAAATCTTTAGCAACGGTATAGTTGACGTCCGCTTCTAACAAAGCAACGCGAACTTCGCGCATGGCTTGTTTGATTTCCAACTCGCTTAGCGCACCGCGGTTTTTCAATTTGGAAAAAACATGGTTGATTCTGTCTGTTAAGTTAGAAAAAGCAGCCATTTTTTACTCCTTTGCGACATAGTTGTTGACTATTTCGCCGACCTTTTGCAAATCGTCGTTGGCAACAGCCAAGGTGAGACTGTTTACAAACTGAGCAAGATGCAAACTATCTTCCAGCTTTGTGAGGGTTTTTTCCGCATTGACAAGTAAATCGCGCACACCTTGGCGAGATATACCAACTTCGTCGGCAATTTCCGTCAAAGTGCAATCGTAGTCGCAATACATCGCCAACGCATCACGTTGTTTTTGCGTTAGCATGGGAGCATACACTCCCAACAATTTTGCAAGTTCGATTTTTGCTAATGCCATTGGTTCCTCACGTTGTAAAGCATTTTTACTTTACAAGGGATATTTTATATGATTGCGACGTTATTGTCAAGCATTTTCGCAATAGATTTTTGTAAAAAGTAGACTAGATGCCATTTAGCAGAGTTTGATGCAAATGGCAACAACGCCAAACTTTGCGATTTGTTCTGCGGTGTAGTACGCAAACATATCGTTTGGATTTGCTACGTCATGCGGATTGTACCCTATTGCCACTTTGTCGAATTGGCTATATAGTTGGTTAAAAGTGGCAAAGATTTTAATATCAGTAACTTGTGCAATTAACTGCTCGCTAGTTAAAACGTTTGCAAAAATGATTACGTCACCTACACTTATTGCACGTCGCTTGTCGTCAAACAAGCGCATTTCAACAGTTTTAGTACCGTTTTTTATCTTTTCAAATGGGTCGTTGTGCAAATTCATATAGTGTTGCATTGCGTTGTCTCCAAAACAAAACAGTCGCAAGGCGCGACTGCTTAAGCTGTAAAATTAGATTATACCTTCCACATAACTTTGCGCGTCAAAGTACAAAAGGTCGTCCAAACCTTCGCCAACGCCCACAAAGTAGACGGGGATATCCATATCGTGTTTGATTGCCAAAACAACACCGCCTTTTGCCGTGCCGTCCAATTTGGTTAGCACAATACCGTCGATATCGATTGCCTCGTCGAAGACTTCCACTTGAGAAATGGCATTTTGTCCTGTTGTGGCATCCAAAACAATAAGGTTTTGGCGTGTTGCCGTGGGATGCTCACGTTCGATAACGCGGTCGATTTTTTTGAGTTCTTCCATCAAATTTTTCTTGTTATGCAAACGTCCGGCAGTATCGACAAGTACGATATCGGTACCTCTGCTTTTTGCAGAAGAAATGGCATCGAACACTACCGCTGCGGGATCGCTCCCCTCTTCGTGCTTGATGATGCGCACTCCGGCACGCTTTGCCCAAACTTCCAACTGCTCGCTTGCGGCAGCTCGGAACGTATCTGCGGCAGCAATAACAACCGATTTGCCTTGTTTAACAAAAATATTGGCAAGTTTGCCTATGGTTGTGGTTTTACCTACGCCGTTTACGCCTGCTACGGTAATTACGCAGGGCGTTTGCAACTCGAATTTATCATCGCCCAAAATGTCGCACAAAACTTCACGCAAATATTGATTGGCACGTTTCGCATCGGCTACGTTGTCTTTGCGCATACGTTCGCGCAGTTGGTCGATTACGTCTTCGGCGGTATCTTCGCCAACGTCGCTACTTAACAAAATAAACTCCAATTCTTCGTAGAAATCTTCGTCAAAAATGCCACGTTTGAAAATTTCGTTTAGCTTGAAGCCGATTTTTTCCTTGGTTTTGCGTAAACCGTCTACTATTTTTTGAAAAAAGCCCATTGTTGTTACCTCGATTGTTTGTGATATCACAAACGGTTGTTACGCTAAATCTACATCCATCAAAAGTGATTTGCATCAAATCGCAGTTGATTGGCGTGTAAATTGCAAGTTTTGTGTGGAGTAATTAGTAAGTTTTGAAGCATCTACTACCATGCATTTTTGATATCTACCAGAAATCGAATCACACGTGTTAGACGTTTTGTTCAAACTAAAAGATACCTGCAAAGATACTAACGGTAAGGCAAACAGCCATTTGCTATGCGTGCAAACCTTTTTTGTAGTTGTTGGCAAAGGAAATAAGTTCCTGCGCGGAAACAAGAGCGTGCTCGCCCACACTACCCATAAGTCGCACCA
>CAZDLE010000015.1:11625-13858 GCA_964506035.1 uncultured Oscillospiraceae bacterium
AGTTCCTGCGCGGAAACAAGAGCGTGCTCGCCCACACTACCCATAAGTCGCACCACTTCCGTTTGCTTGGATTGCTCGTCCATCACGGTTACCGACGTGTGCGTCTTGCCATTTTGCTCGAATTTTTCGATATACAAATTGACGTCCGCCATGGCGCAAATTTGCGGAAGGTGGGTAATTACGATACATTGATAACCGTCCTGTTGATTGGCGGAAACGTTTGCCAATTTGTTAGCAACTATTTGTGCAACGTTGCCGGAAATGCCCGTATCGATTTCGTCGAATACCATTGTGGGAATTTTTTCAGCGAGGGCGGTGATATTTTTAACGGCAAGCATAAAACGAGACATTTCGCCACCGGAAATAACCTTTGCAAGGGGTTTGATAGGCTCACCAACGTTGGCAGACATCAAAAACTCCACCTTGTCGATTCCGTATGACGACGGATTTTGCGCAAAATCGTCGATGGTTTGTACGTCAAAATCTACAACAAACGTCGTTCCACGCATACCAAGATCGGCAAGTTCCGTCATGATACGATTGGACAGTTTTGTTGCCGTATCTTTGCGAATTTGTGATTTTTGCGTTGCAATTTGATACATCTGCTTGATAATTGCACTCTTTTGCGACATCAAATCCGCCATACGCTCGGTTGCGTTTACCAAATTGTCGTATTGATTTTTTGCATCGTCCAAAAATTTTAGCGCATCGGCAATATTTCCGCCATACTTGCGTTTGATTGTGCGAATATATTCCAGACGGTTTTCCAGTTTGTCAATCTCCGCTTGGGAAATTTCCGTTGCCGACAAGGCGCTTTCTAACGTTTGACAAACGTCGTCTACTTCCAAGCGAGCGGAATTTAGTCGCTCAGCAAGATTTGCGCTCTCGGTATCTACCGAAGAAATACTGCGCAAAAGGTTGCACGCGTAAGACAGGTTGTTTACCGCACCGCCATCCGCAGCAAGCAAGCCAACCGCTGACGAAAGTGCCGTGGTTATCTTTTCGATATTTACCAAACGTTTATGCGTTACGATAAGTTCTTCTTCTTCCTCTTCGTCCAAATTGGCGTTTTCGATTTCGTCAATTTGAAATTTGAGAATATCTATCAAACGCTCGCGTTCGGCATCACTACCGCCAAAAGCGTTCATCTCGCGACAAATGGAAAGATATTGTGGGTAAAGTTGCTTTAGTTGTTGGTCGCAACCATTAAAATTGCAAAAAGCATCCAACACGGAAAGTTGATTTTTTTCGTTGAGCAATGCCAAGTGTTGTCCTTGACCAAAGATATCTACAAGCTCGGCGCACACTTCCTTCAAAATTGAAAGGGTGGCAACTTTGCCTTGTATGCGGATTTCGTTTTTACCTGCGAGTGACATCTTGCGTGTTATCAAAATTTCACAATCGTCACCAAAACCATATTCACACAGTTTGGACAACACCGCGGAAGACTTGTCCACTTCGAACAGCGCGGAAACTTCGGCATAGTCACAGCCGTGTTTGATAAGGGTTTTGTCGGCACGTTCGCCCAAAACGAAGGCAAGCGAATCGATAATGATAGATTTACCACTACCCGTTTCGCCCGTCAACACGGTTAGACCTTCCACAAAGTCGATATCTATATGCTCGATAAGAGCAATGTTGTCAATTACAAGATTTTTTATCATAGTTGCCGTACACTAAAAATTGAAAGGTGTAAAAATTGTTACAAAAGTTGGTTTACTTTGTTTGCAACGATATTTGCCTGAAACTCCGTCATGCAGACGATAAGGATTGTGTTGCGATCGGCAACAATTCCAACCACGTCCGAACCTAAAATTTGCTCAATTGCGGAAGAAACTGCCGATGCACCGTCGCCGATAGTCTTTACCACCACCAAATTGCCTGCAGTAACAACGGACAAAGTTGCTTCCCTAACGACGTTTAGCAATTTTGTAGAAATGGTAACGTCGATAGTCTGCTTGGTCGTGTATTTATATGCACCGTTTGCACCAAGGCTTTTTACCAAACCAAGTTCCTTGATATCGCGAGAAACGGTTGCTTGCGTAACGTCAAAGCCTTCCTGACGAAGGGCACGTGCCAAGTCTTCCTGCGTATCGATATCGTAGGTGGCAATCAAGCTGAGTATTTTGGATTGTCTTGCAGAACGAGACATAGCATTTTCCTCCAAACACAAGGGTGCAAAAGTGTTTTATACGTAAAAAATGATAGATATTGCTCGCGTCGATACCCATTT
>CAZDLE010000015.1:13958-20334 GCA_964506035.1 uncultured Oscillospiraceae bacterium
CCAACAAATCCTGCGCGGTCAATCAAAAAGGTTACAGGTAGATTTTGAAGTGCCACGTCGTGCAAAATTTGATCGTAGGCGCGTTGCAAAAATGTGGAATAGATGCACACAAATGGATGCGCTCCGCCTTTGGCAAGTCCTGCAGAAAACGTTACTGCGTGTTCTTCGGCAATGCCGACGTCAAAGAATCGTTGCGGGAAGGTTTCGGCAAAAGTTTTTAGCCCAACGGCGTTTGTCATGGCGGCGGAAATAGCTACAACGTTGTCATGTTCTTGGGCAAGGTGACACAACGTATCACCGACAATCAGTGAACTTTCAACAGTTTGCGGTTTTTCGTCTGCAGAAACATCGCAAATTACATCTACCGTATTGTCAGTTTGAACGTCAACTTGGTCAAATCCGCCAACGGGTACGGCATGATATTTGACGGGATCTTGTTCGGCAGGCAAATACCCTTTGCCTTTTTTGGTGACGATATGCAAAACGGTGGGTTTTTGTACGTTATCGCGGATTTTGGTAAGATAGTAGACCAAATCTTTGATTTCGTTACCGTCAATAATGCCAACGTACTTTAGATTGAAGGTATCAAAGTAACTGTTACGGTAAAATCCCAACTTGGCACGTCGTTTACACCATCGCAAAAATTTGTAGATAGGTTTGCCAATCAAAGGTAGTTTGTGCAAAAAGTTTTTGAGTTTTTGCTTATTTTTGTCGTACTTGCCCACACGCAGTTTGGACATGTTGCGCGTTGCCGACCCAACGTTGTCAGAAATGGACATATTGTTGTCGTTGAGAATGACAAGTAGTTTGGTGTCGCCAATATTGTTTAGCGCTTCGTAGGAGGTTCCGCAAGTCATTGCACCGTCGCCCACAACGGCAATCACGTTGTGATTTTCTCCTGCAAGGTCACGCGCTTTTGCCAATCCCAAAGCGGCGGAAATTGCAGTACCTGCATGCCCGGTATTGAAACTGTCACTTTCGTCTTCCGCGCAATCGGGAAATCCACAAATACCACCATTTTGCCGTAAAGTGCAAAAATTCTCACCGCGGGAGGTAAGAATTTTGTGAACGTAGCTTTGATGACCGACGTCCCATACAATTTTATCGTCTTCGCAAAACACGTAGTGAAGGGCAACAGACAACTCCACAACACCAAGATTACTTGCCAAATGACCGCCACTACGACTAACGTCGGCAACGATCTTTTGACGAATTTCTTGGCAGAGTTGTGGCAACTGTTTTACGTCAAGTTTTTGTAGGTCGTGGATGTTTGTGATGTTCTCTAACACGTTAACCTTCTTTGTGGAAAATACTCAAAATTTTGGCAACAGCAAACACTATGCTGGTAGAATTGTTGATAGCAATGCCCTTACCAACGGCTTTTAGGGTGATTGTGAGAGTGGAAATAACAGCATACACCGCCACCGTCAAAAGGAAAACGAGCGTTACGTTAGCAAGTCCGCTAAGTGCCGTTACAGTGATTGTTGCAGCGCATCCACCGGAAACGATACCACAGATATCGCCGACGATATCGTTGCACACGTTAGATACTATATCGCTTTTTTGTGCAAGTTTTACGGCGGTTTTTGCGCCTTTTACCTTGCGTGATGCCATTGCAAGCAGTGGTTGTATATCGCAGGAAGTGGCTGCTGTACCGATTATGTCAAACACAACGCCAAGCATCACAATTATCATTGTTATTAGTATTGCAAGCCAAAGTTGGGCGTTTTCGAGCACCAAAGTGGATAACACGTTTACCAATGCCGATAGTATCAAGGTGATTATCATGGCTTTTAGAGGCCACAAATTATGCTTGGACTTTTTCTTGTCGGGTTTGTCTTGTTTTTTCTTTTTGTCTGCTTCGTGCACCGTCACGTCGACTGTTGATTCGTCGTGTTTGTGCATTCGTGGGACAGGATCTGAGTTTTTCATATTCTCCCTATAAAAATTTTGGGACGTTTTGCCAATGCAAACTGCCCCATTTGTAGATTTTTGTGCATATTTAACTTACAACTATAATTAGGTGGTGGCTCGTTAGATAAACCTTACGGCATAGGTTCGGTAGGATTTCCCACACAGAAACTTTCCGTCGCCGAGAAAGCAGTTTCCTTTTGATTCTGTGCATACTGTGTTACCACAAGTACAACCGAATCGCCACTTAGTCCGTACTATAATCTCCAACAAGCCTGATTTGCAGTCTAGAAGATTTCCTTGGCAGGGAGGATCATATTTTAGTTTCTTTTGCAAAATTAATTTCGTAAAGCAATCGCGCTTCGACCATTGGCCAACGGACGGAAGAGCGTTCATTACTCCCAAAATTTCACTCAAAACAAGCTACTCTGTACACAGCTTCTTATTCACCGCATAGCAGGTTTAATCTCAGAGAGTAGTACGTAGCTTTTACCCTACTACCACCCTGTAGAGTCTCCACGAATGATGGGGTTTTTACGCATGCCATTACGCTATGCCCACCATTCTTAACTTCCAGCACAAGCCCCCGTTTGGGCAACGGAAGCCAGCACAAGAAACTTCATCGATATGCTCGTCGGCGGTCTTTTAGGCCCGCCTTCAACACGTCACACCCTGACTAGAATACTGCACCACCAAAATTATTAAGTTGAGCGAGCAAATATGCTCGATTGTTATTATACAACAAATTGCAACAAAATGCAACTGTTTGATATAATCATACTAATTTGCGCCAAAACAGGCAGATTTTTGACAAAATACCGCCAAATTTAGCACGTTTTGCGCAAAGATGGTTTACTGATACGACTTTTTGTGCAAAGCATATCACTTTGAAATATGCAATCAGCTAAGTTGCACAATGTCAAAAATTAGTGATTGCGGTTGAGATTTTCCAAAGAAAAATCGCGAATAAATTGCAAATCGTAGGGAAGTTTGTCGCACAAAGCCAAAGTTTCTTCGTTGAGACGAATTACGTAGTTACGACAACCGTCCACCGACATGATATCAAGGAAAGATCTTTCGCACTTTTCAGCATCCAAAAGGTCGTCCACAACTTGATATGCAATACCCAGATTGATGGCAATTTGATCAAAAATGGCAATTTCTTCTTGAGTCGCACCACCCACCAAAGCACCGCATACAATTGCTGCACGCAACAAATCGCCCGTTTTGTGCAAAGCGACTTGGTTTGCATCGTCGATTGACTTGGTTTCGGTAAACAAATCGAGGTTTTGACCGTGGATCATACCTGCCGAACCGCTCATTGCAAACATATATGCGCACGCTTCACGATAGTTTTTGCTTTTGAAATTTCCGCCAAACAACGTTTCAGCTGCCAAGTTGAGCAACGCGTCACCTGCCAAAATTGCAGCCGCTTCGCCATATTGAGTGTGACAAGAACGCTTACCGCGACGCAAATCGTCGTTGTCCATGCTGGGCAAATCGTCGTGAATAAGGGAATAGGTGTGGATATATTCCAAAGCACAAGCAAGGCGTTTGGAGTTGTCCGTCAAACGTTTCCCAACTGCCTTTGCCGTTTGCAAAAGTAGCATTGGACGGAAGCGTTTGCCTCCGGTGAACAAACTGTACTCGATAGCAAGAGACACTTTATCGTGATCCTTGGGGATATATTCGCGAACCAGTTGGTCAAGATAGTTAACTGTGATGCTATTCTTCATCGACGATACCTCTCAATTTTTCTTGTATTACCGTTAGTTTACCTTTGCAGTCGTCCAGCGTTTGCATACATTCGTTGGCAAGTTTTACGCTTTCGTCAAAAAGTTTTAATGCGTCTTCCAAAGGAATATCTCCTTCCAACTGTGTAGCAATTTTATCTAATTTTGCAAGTTTTTCTTCCAGTTTCATTTTTGCTCCTTGTTGATAACCGTTGCATCTACTTTGCCATCGACAACATGCAAGGTTATTTTGTCGCCAGTTTGCAAGTCGTTGACGGATTTTATCGGTTTGCCGTCCAAATCCACGAATGCGTAGCCACGCTTCAAGATGTTTAGCGGATTGGCAGCGTTCAAGCGAGTTGTGCACTTGTCCAACTGCGTTTGTCTGCGCAAAAACAAGCTTTGCATGCTGTTTGACAGGTTTTGCAACGTAGATTTTAGTCGTGCGCTCGCAGTGTCCACATTGTACACCAGTTGCGACGTGATGCGTTTTTGTAAATTGGTAACAAATTGTGTGTCGTAGTCCAGTTGACGGCAAATTTTATTATGCGACTTTGCAATCAACGTTTGAATATGACGTTTTACAACAGAAACGTCCGTTGTTACAAACTCGGCAGCTTCGCTGGGCGTTACCGCACGTTTGTCGGCAACAAAATCGCACAAAGTGTAGTCCACGCCGTGACCTACTGCAGATACCACAGGTTTTGGGCAATTTGCAATTGCGCGAACGATTATTTCGCTGTTAAATACCGACAAATCTTCGTTGGAACCACCACCGCGACCAACAATGATTGCATCCACATTGGAACTTGCAAAGTAGTTGATACCTTGAGCAATCTCTACATCGGCACCTTCTCCCTGCACCTTTACGGGGTAAAGATACAAATTGCAAAATGGTTGGCGACGCAGTGCAACGTTGGTTATATCTACTATAACGGCACCCGTCTGGCTGGTAACGATTCCTACCTTTTGGCAAAAACTCGGTACCGGCTGTTTGCGATCTTCGTCAAACAAACCTTCCTTGGAAAGTTTTTCCTTAAGTTCCAGAAATCGCAAGTAGGCATCACCGGTGTTTTTTGTGGCGGTAAGTCGTTTAACAAAAAAGGAAACGCTACCATTTTTTACAAAATAGTTTAGCGAACCTTCTGCAACGACGATATTGCCCTGTTGCAATGCTTGCTCGGCGTTGTAACAAAAACAGTTGATCGCACCGCCATCGTCCTTAAGTGAAAAATAGTAACCGCTACCGTATTTTTTTACGTTGGTGACTTCCCCCGCTACGGACAAATCACCAAGAACGCCATCCATATCGAAAAGTCCGCGAATATAGTTGTTTAGTTGAGTTACGGAAATTGTCATTTAAGATTATTGTGTGCTTTGATAAGATTTTGCAACAGAGTAACGCAAGTTACGGGACCAATTCCACGGGGCACGGGCGTTACCGCATGGCAAAAATCGTACACGTCGGCAGATACGTCTCCGCAGGTTTTTCCATCAACAAAAGCAAGACCGACGTCAATAACAATGGAGTTGGGTGTTACGTGATCCTTTGTGATAAGGTTGGGAGCTCCGCACGCCGTGATTAGAACGTCTGCCTGTTTGCAAACTTGGGCAAGATTTTGTGTTTTGGTGTGGCAAATTGTTACAGTCGCGTTACGTTGCAAGCACATAAGTGCCAGCGGTTTTCCCACTGCATTGCCACGTCCTACGATAACCACGTTTTTGCCGTACAAGTCGATATTGTAGAAATCCAACAAGTTTAGTACCGCTTGCGGAGTTGCAGGACGAAAACCGTCCTTGCCAAGATACAACTTTGCAACGGAGAGCGGGTTTAGACAATCCACGTCCTTATTAACGTCGATAAAATCTACCGCGTGCGCATATCCCTTAGGCAAAGGTTGTTGCACTATCACGCCACTGACGTCGTTGCGAGCGCAAACGTCCTGCACGATTTGGCAAAACTGCTGTGGGCTGCAACTATCCACTACGATATTTTCGCATTGCATACCATATTTTTCCGCATTGCGCACAAGCGAATTGGCGTATTGATTCCATTTGTCGTCATCAAAACCGATGGCGCAAAGTTTCACGTTGGAAACGTCGCCATAGCTTTGCACGATACTTTCTACACAAGGTTTACCCAAAAGCAACATCAGTTCAAACCTCTTACAAATTGCGCCAAAATGCCGTTTACAAAGTTAACGCTCTTTTCGGTGGAATACTCTTTGATGATAGACACGCACTCGTTGATAACAACGGGATGGGGCGTATCGAGATATTTCATTTCGAAAATTGCCAGTTCCAAAATAGCCAAATCCAAACGGTAGATACGCGAAAGCTTGAAGGACTTGGAAAGTTCGGCAATGGTTGTGTCAATTTCCGTTTTGTGTTGGATAACGCCCTCGATAAGAGACGTGGCAAAAGCTACGTCCTCTTCCGTTAGCTTGGACGAATCAAACTGGGAAAAATCCCCGTCGAAATTTTGGCACATAATGTAGGTGTAAATTTTGCAAAACGCAACTTCTCTTGCGTAACCTCTCATAAAGTAAATCTCCCAAAAACACGAAAAACCCCTTGAAAATCAAAGGGCAATCGCAATACTAATTTTCGTCAAATCCCACGTCCAAAACGTGTACGTTAACGTCTTTAACCTTAAACTCCGTCATAGCTTCCACTGTGTTATGGATGGTACTTTGGATGGTGCTTGCAACGTCGTTTACTTCCACGTCGAA
>CAZDLE010000016.1:0-20043 GCA_964506035.1 uncultured Oscillospiraceae bacterium
TTGAACACCACACAAAAGGCTGTTTCGAATACGTGCTGTATCAAGAATGTAACGAAACTCACGATCATGAACATTACGACGATGCTCTTATTCCGCAAGAACAGGAAGATGGCACGATCATCCACGTTTGGCACGTCAAGGCAAATGCGTTGTACAACACTTTGGGCAATATGACTATCGGTTCCATCGTAAACGACGGATTTAGCCCGTTGTTTGACGAACTGATGGATATGAAGCTGGGCGATTTGATGGACGTTTTAGACAACGGCAGCGAAACGGCGGGCATTATGGATGCGCTAAAGAACTATTCCATCAGCGAGTTGATAGACGGCACCTACGAAGAGTTGAAACTTGGCGAAGTGCTTGAATATGCGCGCATTGAAAACACCGGCGATCTTGACGAAAGTAGCAAAAAGGAACACAAAGATGCCGACGACAACGTGGTTGGTTACACTGCTACAATTGGCGGTCAACTTGTGGTATCTGCCGACGGCAAAACTTGGTACAACGGCAAACTTGCTTGCAAAGTAGACGAACACACGTGCGACGAAAGTTGCGAAGTTGATTGCTCCAAAGCGCACACACACGACTTTGATTGCTACAACTACTTGTGGTATCAAGAGTGCAAAAAAGCCGATTGCTCTCACGCTACTCACATTGCAATAGGCGACAAAGATAACTACGCCGAAGCAACAGGCATACTTGGGGCAATTGCCGAATTGACCATTGCCGATTTGACAGGTGGCGGTGACATTATGAGCCCCATTTTGGACAAATTGACGCTTGGCGACGTGTTGCAATCCAACCTTCCGTCCATGCTGGAAAGTTTGAAAGATACACCTATTTCGCAACTGAGCGGTGCCATCGAAAAAACCAAAGTTGGCGATTTGCTTAATTTTGAATTGGTGGAAGGCGTTTGGTACAAAGAGTGTAAAACGGTAGATTGTGCTCACGACGACGACAATCACACCACTGTCGATGGAAAAGGTTTTGTTATAGTTACGGGTATCGAAAAGGTATTGGCAGACAAAACTATCAACGATTTGAGTGATTTTGGCACTATCTTGGAAGAAGTTACCCTTGGTGACGTGATGGAAGACAAGTTGCCACCTATGTTAGAATCGTTGAAAGACGTTAAAATTGCCGATTTGAGTACCGAATTGGAAAAAATGTACGTTGGCGATTTGCTTAAGTACAAACGTTTTGAAAACACGGGCGATCTTGACGAGAGTAGCAAAAAGGAACACAAAGATGCCGACGACAACGTGGTTGGTTACACTGCTACAATTGGCGGTCAACTTGTGGTATCTGCCGACGGCGAAACTTGGTACAACGGCAAACTTACCTGCAAAGAAGACGGTTGCGATCACGATTTTGGTTGCTACAGATACGTTTGGTATAAGGAATGTGCCGAAGATGGTTGCACTCATACCGATACGACAAATCACAAAGAATTTGACGGAATACCATATATCGAAACAACCGGTGTGGAAAGTATCATTGCCGGAAAAACTATCAACGAGTTGCAAAACTTTAACAGTATTTTGGACGAAGTTACTCTTGGTGACGTGCTTGACCCTGTGCCCACTTTGCTTTCTAAATTGAAAGACACGCCCATCAAGAAGATCGGCGCCGAAATCAACAATTTGGTTGTGGCAGACTTCCTTGGTTATTGTCACGTAGAAGTTGATGCGAACGCAACGGAATGGACGTTGGTTATTGATGGTGTATATCAACATACCGACGGACGTTTTGCAAAGGTTGACGGAACGAAATACTATCTTGCGGAACTTAACTGCGACGGATTGCACGTGCACGATACCGAATGCGGTGCGGAAGGTGCGTATACTTGCGGAAAGGACGAACATGCCGAGCACGTTGCTGATTGCTACAGCCTCAAATGGTACTCACCTTGCAACGAAGGTTGTGACGGGTCCGCTCACACAGGCGATACTCACTTCGCAGGCAAAGATGGAAAATACTATGTTGAAGTTGTTGGTATCACGGCAAAACTGGCAAATAAAACGCTGGAAGAGTTGAAACGTCTTGACGACGTGATGAACGACTTGACGCTTATCGACGTGTTTGGTAGCGAAGAAAAAGTTCCTTCAATTTTGCGTTCCATTTCTAACACAAAGATTTCCAACTTGGAAACAGCTATCAACACAATTTACGTTGGTGAATTTTTCAAATACGAACGTGGCAACAGACTGCTTGTTTGCACGAAGGAAGAACATACACACAATGACGCGTGCGGTGGAACAGTAGGTGGCTGCACAAAAGTAGAACACACTCACAACGACGATTTGGGTTCTGCCGACTGTTGTTACGAAAAGAAACTTGTTTGCGACATTACGTCCACGGGACACGTCCACAATGCAAGTTGTTACATCTACGGTTACGAATGGTGGGATCGCACTTGTGATGAGGATGACGATCCAACTCACACCCACTGCACTGCTATTGCTGGTCACGTCCACGGAAGCACGGATTGTTGCTACACAAAGGCTACGGGAATTACCGCTAAAATTGCCAACGAGCGTTTGGACACACTTTCCAACATTGGCGAAACGGTAAAAACCTTTACTTTGCGCGACGTTTTGCAAGATGACGTTCCCGATATGCTTACGAGCATTGCCGACACGCCTATCGGCGAACTGGACAGCGCACTTGACGATTTGTACGTTGGTGAAATACTTGGTTACACCAAGGGCGATCCCGACGGAACGAAGACGTTAGATTGTACCGAAAGTCACGCTCACGTTGACACTTGCTACTACGATAACTACAAGTGGCTTGATGGCGAAACGGAAGTTGACGGCATGATGGCAAAAATTGCTAACAAAAAGGTGGGCAACCTTGGCAGTATCGGCGACGACATCCAAGGCTACACCATTGTTGACGTCTTGGGCAAAAAAGATACGGACAGCGCACTGATCAAAGCGTTGTACGATACGCCGGTGGGCGAGATTGGTTCGACAATGGACAACATCCAGCTTGGCACTGCAATGGGATACTATCGCAATCCTATCACTTGCACCATCACAAGCGAAGGTCACGCGCACAGTGACGATTGCTCATACGAAAAGGCAGACGGAAAGTTTGTTTGGTACAAGAAATGCGAAGAATCCGGTTGCACTCACAGTCACGTTACCATTGACGGTAATAACTGCGTTAAAGTTGGCGCACCACAATCGGCGTTTGTAAACTCTACGTTGAGTGGCATTGGTGATGATATTTCCCACGTTAAACTTGGCGAGTTGATAAACATTGACGACGAAAGCAGTTCGATGTTGCAAGCATTGAAAGATACGCCTATTGACGGCATTGGCAATGCAATCAACACCATGGCACTGGGCACGTCGATGGGATTTGTTAGACGGGAAATTGATACGACAACAGGCTATGCCGATATTGGAACTATCACAACCGTTAAAACGAACGGAACAATTATTGCTAAAGTGTTGGGTGACACGTGGTACGAAGCTGTTTTCAATTGCAAAGATACTACACACGCGCACACTGCCAATTGTTACAATTACGTTTGGTACGAAAAATGTACTGCTAACGAACATGAACACACTGCCGAGTGCGGTGGAACAGAAGGCGGTTGCACAACAACGGCACACAAACACGATATGACGATTGATGAGACTAACTACGATAAGGTTGGCGGATTGAACGCAAAAATGGCAAACCTTACCGTGGAATCGATGAACAGCAACGCCTTTGTACAAATTGTAGAAGACCTATCCATGCGCGATTTGATTGACAGCGGAGTTTTGACGTTTAGCGACGAAGACAAATACAAGTTGGCAATTATGTCGGGATGTGGTTGCACTGATTGTACACTTGCTGGATATATTTTATACAAAACAACACCGAGTTTAAGTAGCGCAACTGCCAAAGAATATTTCCGCTCGTGCCATAGCACACTGAGCGAACCAGAACTTGCCGAACACCGTGACAAATGGCAAGATTGCACGTTGAACCAGTTTATTTCGGCATTGCTAAAAGGTATTTAGTAGTTAGATATTTGCATAAGTGCAAAATAACAAAAAGGGCGAGTAACCAATTGGGTTGCTCGCCTTTTTGCACAATATGATTTGGAAAATAACTATTTTATAAATACTGTATCATTCTTATTGAAATTGGTAGTAATTATCGTTTTAGAAATCTCAATAATTGTTAAAATCTTTATTAATAATCTTGATAATTATCGTTTTAGAAATATCGAAAATTGTTAAAATCTTTGTTAAAAATCCTGATAATCATCACCTGATAATTATCGTTTTAGAAATATCGAAAATTGTTAAAATCTTTGTTAATAATCTTGATAATCATCATTTTAGAAATATCGCAAATTGTTAAAATCTTGATAATCATCGTTTTAGAAATATCGCAAAACGTCCAAACTTTTGCTGGAAATTTTAAGCTATTATCTTTTGAAAATCTCAAAAATCGTTAAAATTCTTGTTGGAAATCTAAGTAAATGCATGTTTTGAGTATCAAAGGTTGTTTTTTGCAAGGAATTGCACTATTGCTTGGGCAACACGGATGCCGTCCACTGCGGAAGAGACAATTCCACCGGCATAGCCTGCACCTTCGCCAACGGGATACAGATTTTTTAGGTTGGATTGCATGGTGGTTTGGTCGCGAACTATCTTGACCGGGGATGAGGTGCGACTTTCCACGCCTGTTAGCACTCCGCTTGAGCCAAAACCTGCAATTTTTTTGTCAAATTGCGCTAATGCTTGCGCCAAAACGTCGCCTATTTGCGTGGGCAAAAGGTCGCGAAGGTTGGCAAGCTTTACTCCACGTGGGTAGCTTGGGAGAATATCTAACTTTGTGGAAACTCTGTTTGCCAAAAAATCCGTTACGTTTTGCGCAGGGGCAAGGTAGTTGCCGCCACCCATTTTGTAGGCAAGACGTTCCAAATGCTCCTGAAAACGCACTCCGCAAAGAGCATCGTTGCCAAATCCGTAGCTTTCCACATCCTGTTGCGTGACGTTTACCACCAAAGCAGCGTTGGAATTACGCTCATTTCGGGCAAGGAAGCTCATACCGTTTACAACAACGGCGTTAGGTTGGCTGTTTGCGGACACCACTACACCGCCGGGGCACATACAAAAGCTGTAGCAACTGTGGGTGGGCGTTACTTGGCAAGCAAGTTTGTAGCTTGCTGCGGGAAAATCCTTGTGGGTGGCATACACGTTGCCATACTGCGATTTGTTGATAAAATCTCGGCTGTGCTCGATACGTAGACCTACCGCAAAGGGCTTGAATTGGACTTCTGCATTGTGTTTCACAAGAGTGTGAAACATATCTCGTGCACTGTGACCAACCGCAAGAGCAACGGTATCGGCAAGGATTTGTTGTCCGTTTTGAGTAATAACTCCCTTGACGGTTGTGCCATCCATAACGAAATCGCAAACGGTGGTATCGAACAGAAAAGTTCCGCCAAGGGAACGTATTTTATCGCGCATGTTCGCCACCACAATTTGCAGTTTGTCGGTGCCTACGTGGGGCAAAGCGTCGTACATGATGTTTTGCGGTGCGCCATTTTTGACGAACTGGCGGAAGACGGAATAGGTAAACGGGGAGGAAATGCCCGTTGTTAGTTTGCCATCGGAAAAAGTTCCTGCACCGCCCAAGCCGAATTGCACGTTGGTGTTGGGAGAAAATTCCCCACCGCAAAAGAAGGTTTCGATTGCCTTTTTGCGTTGTTCGACGTCGCTACCACGTTCGATAACCGTCACTTTTACGCCACTTTGGGCAAGATACAGTGCCAAAAACAATCCTGCGGGACCACTTCCCACCACGATACAACTGCCCTTTACCTGTTGTTTGGAAGTATCGAAAACATCCACGGGGTAGGTGTACGGCGTAGCGTTTTTGGGTGTTTTGGTTGCTTCGATAACAAAAGAGCATACAAAATGCAGGTCGTTTTTGTTGCGTGCATCTACGCTTTGTTTGTGCAGAGTTACGCTTTTGACCTGTGCGGGATTTAGTGCCGTTGCCTTACAAATTTTGGCAATGGGATTTTTGTTATCTATGGCAATATTGATTGGTTTTGTTAAAAAAAGGCTCATTTTGGATGATTTTTAGCTGTTATATGCCTTTTGGCGGGCGGATTTGTTGAAGGTGTAAAGTGCCGACGCGCTTGCAAAATACAGATTATTGCCACCGCAGATACCGTCGACGTTTAGCATTTCGCCAAGGGCAACAACGCCGTTGGGAAGAGTTAGTGCAGTATCTACAAAGCGTTCGTCGATGCCACCTGCCGTTGCTTGACTCATGGTAAAATCCAATAACTTTTCAAACGTGAAGGTAAAGTTTTTGGCAAGTTTGCACTGTTCGTAGGCGGATTTGGCACGTTTTGCAATGCTTTCGGCAAGTTTGTTGTGCAAAATGCCGTAAAATAGCTTGTCCTTTTCGCCGTCTGCTTCACGCTTGGACACTATCTGCCAAAGTTGCTCGAAGGTTAAAGTGGGTACCAGGTCGATGGAAAAGACGTAGCTATGGGATTTTTCCGCAACAAGATTGCGTGCGATTATCGCCGAAAGGTTAAAAATGCAAATTCCGGAAAGTCCGTAGTCCTTGAAAAGCACTTCGCCACTTTCCGTTGCAACGGGGGCGTTATCGGCAAGCAAGGTTACGTTGCATTTGGCACGTATGCCGTTTAGTACACCGTCCATTTTGGTAACACGCACAGGCACAAGGGATGGGAAAGTTTTTGTGCACCACTCCGGTTTTACAAGGGGCAAATTTGGTTGGGGCGCTTGGCTACCGCTTCCGCATGCAAGCACAAGTTTGTCGTACAAAATCCCCTCAAAAAGGTACTTGCCATTTTGCATAGTGACCGCTTCCACGTTTACTTCGGTAAGCAGTTTGCCACCGTTTTTGGCAAATTGATGTCGCAAACAATCCACCACGTTGGACGCAGATTCGCACAGGGGGTACATGCGACCAAGTTCGTCGGTGTGGATGAAAATTCCACAACTGTTTAGAAATTGGACGTACTCGTTTACGGAGATTTCCGCAAGCACGTTTTTGGCGATTTGACTATTGTTAAAACAGGTTGCATCTACGTTGGCGTTGCCTACGTTGCATTTGCCGTTGCCCGTCATGGCAATTTTTTTGCCAACACGGCTGTTACGCTCGGCAATGGTTACGTCGATTCCGTTTTTTAGGGCGACGATTGCGTAGGTTAGACCTGCCATACCGCCACCGATTACCAGTGTTTTCATAGATGAGTTCCTTTTGGCGTTTGCAAACAAGCAATTTTTGTATCTTTTGAGAGTGAAAACTGTTGTTTGTGTGATGAAACGTTAAATTTGCAAATACCTTGCAGTTGTGCGAAAATTGATATTAAATATTTTAGCTTAATAGCGAAAAATAGTCAAGGGGATTGTAAAATATGGATAAAAGAAGAGTAAAATGAAAAATCGTTTGCCGTTTGACCTTTGAGATGGAATTGAAAATAAAATATATTGATATGGCTTCGTGGCAGTGTACGCATTTTTCAAACTTTAAGATAGAATTGAAAATAGAATATATTGATATTCAAACAAATCAAAAGCAATCAAACGTGGACAAATCCTTGTTGAAGGTATCGAAAATCTGTTGGATAACGTTTTTATTTGTGATGATTGTTACGGTGTTGGCATCGACAATTATCTTTTGAATTGTGGCGTTTGGTGTGTAAAACAAGTTGCCGTATTCCAAACAAGGCTGTTGTTGTCCGCAAAAAATATCACGCGGAAGGCTATTTGCGATTTTTGGAGTGCTTGCACTATCAATGTAGGCACCGTTTGCTTGTAGATTTTTTGAAAGGAGGTGCAAGCGGTGGAAAATTTCGCAGGTGGGCATGTTGTGTAGCACCGTTGCGACAAAGTTTCCGTTGTGTTGTTTTTGCGTTACGCACAGCAATTTTTGCGTATTGGGGGCGTTGGAGATGGTTGTTTTGGGGGCGTTGGGGTTGTAGAAATTGCCCACCACAAGGGGAATTGACACTTTTTGCAAGGGTTTTAGGGCATCGGGGTGCAGTACCGTTGCGCCGTTTTGAGCAAGTTGATACATCTGGTCGTAGCTTAGGTGTGTTAGTGTTTTTGCACCGAAGATTTCCGTGGGGTTGCCTTGACATACGCCGTTGGCATCCGTCCAGTTTTGACAAAGGGTGCAGCCTGTTGCTGCAGCACAAAGAGATGCGGTAACGTCACTTCCACCGCGCGAAAAAGTTTTTCGGCCACCGTTACGTCCACCATAGAAACCGCCCATAACTGCCAAATTGACATCCTTTAGAGTGTTTTTGATATTAGAAAGCGTTTGTTTGGTGTTTAGCGAACGGTTGCCAAAGGTTACGACTTGTTGCGCTTCCACATAGGTTGCGTTGATAAATTTTGCCACGATTTTGGCGGAAAGTTCCTCGCCAAGGGATGCGCAGTAGTCCAAATCGAATTGCAAGGCACGCGAGTGGGCATCGGCAAGCAGTTGGTCTACGTCGATATCTACGCAGTTGACGTCCGCAAGTTGGCGGTAGCGGTCGCACACCGTTTGCCAAGTTTTGTGGTTGTGGGTGCAAAAGTAGTCGCAAAGAAGGTCGGTTGTTTTAACGTCGTTGGGGTGGCATTTGCCTATTGCGGAAACCACCACGATTTTGTGTTGAGCAGTGAGAATTTTTTTGAGATAAACAAGGTTGCGGGGCGTGATTGCCGTACCGCCGAATTTTGCCGTGATCATACGGTATTGTATGCGACGGAGCCGTTACGTATTAGCTATCAGCAGTATACAGTTTTCTAATAAAATTGAAATCTATCGACCATAGCAGTCGTTTTACCACCAAACGGTAACAAGATTGTGCGAATAAGCAAGTCTACATAGCAAAAGAATATTGCCGAGCGCGACGGAGCCGTTACGTATTAGATAAAAATCAAGGCGTAAAGAAGATATCTTTACGCCGAAATGGAAATACTATTTTGTTGGAAAATTTTGCAAAAAGGAAATGCTATTTTGTTAAAAAACTTTGCAAAGCGGACAAAAACGCTTTGGTTTGTTTGGTGTTTTTTAGGCAAAGGACGGGAACATTGGGGTACGACTGTTGCATATTTTTGATGCGAGGCAAGGTGTTTTTGCGGAAGTTTAGTATGTACCGATAAAATCCGAAATTGATTTTTTCGATGCATCCGTCTGCCAAATCTTCGCGCTGAATGCCTTTGTGTTTTAGCGATCTGCAAAACGCTCTCCATGCGCAAAAAATCGGCTTGTGGTCCAAAAAAATCACTAACGTAGCGCGTTTATAGCGACACTCCAGCGTATTTGCCCACGTTCCGTCAATTATCCATTGTGGCAAATCGACAATAGGTTGCAAAATTTGCAAACGTTGGTCGTGGGTTAGTTCCGTCCAGTTTTCGCCCCACAAAATTTTGTCTAAGTGAGTAACTGAGCGGTCGAGCAGCAATCCAAGTTGTTTTGCCAAGGTGGTTTTGCCACTGCCCGCACTACCGATAATTGCAACGCGGGAAAAATCCATTTGAGAAAAATCGAAAACAGGCTTGCTCACTTGGAAAGCTCCTTTAGGGCGCGTTGTTTTTCGCGCTCCAAATCTTTGCTTAGCAAACTTTGTTTTTTGTCGTAGGTGTGTTTGCCCTTTACAAGACCGATTTCCACCTTGACAAGGCTACCTTGAAAGTACATTTTTAGTGGTACGATAGAATAGCCCTTTTCGCGCACTTTGCCAAGCATGCGCATGATTTCCTTTTTGTGGGCAAGTAGACGTCTGTCGCGCAAACTTTCCACGTTGGAATAACTGCCCTTGTCGTAGTTTTTGATGTGACAATTTAACAGTACCAAATTGCCGTTTTCGATACGGCAGTAGGAATCGCCAAGGTTAACTTCCCCCTTGCGGAGCGACTTTACTTCGCACCCGATAAGGTTGATGCCACACTCTAACGTTTCCACGACGGTGTAGTCGTGATAGGCTTTTTTGTTGGTTGTGATAACTTTCATATTGATAAACTCTTTTTGGGATTTGGAAAAAACTTATTACATTATATACTATACTAAGTAAATTTTTTGCCGTTTGGCAATTTTTTTTCAAAACTGTCGTTTTGACACAAAAACTTTTGTTTTTGTACTTCAAGAATACAAAACTGCGAAGGGTTGCCTGTGTATGCCTTGGGTACATCCGGACAAAATTTATTATATTATATGATTTTTGCGCAGAATAGTCAATGCCTTGCAAAATTTTGTTACAAATATTGCAGGTTTTGGGGTGTTTGAGTTATCTAAATTGAAATCAATCTACATAAATCCGTCGGTTATGACTTTATGTGATATGCCGTTTTGGTTGTCAAGTAGAAAATTGTCAACTTTCTTTTGTGCCTTTTCCGCTTGCAGTAGAGAGCGGTTCGGCTATCAAAATGGAAACGTACCAACGCAAATAGAAATCCGTTTAACTTGAACGTTCGGTATCCAACTTAAAATAGACGGTTTAGCATGGTAGATATCTACAAAAGTGGAAACGTTCTACTCGTCCAAATGGTTTAGCATGGTAGGTATATGCAAAAGTGGAAACGTACTACTCGTCCAAATCGAAATCTATTTTGTAGGCGGATTTATTTACACTTTGGATGACAATTTTTACACTATCGCCCAAACTATACTTGACACTGCCGTTTGTTAGGCAAAATTTTTGCGCGTTGTAGGTAAAATAACCGTTTAGTTTGTCGATAGACACAAAACCTTCCACCGTGTTGGGTAGCTCGGCATAAAGTCCACGCTCGGTAACGCCGGAAATGATAGCATCGAAACTTTCGCCAAGGTGGTTTAGGGCGTATTTGCATTTTAGCACGTCGTCCGCTTTGCGTTCCGCTTCGTCGGCGTTGCGTTCCTGCTTGCTCGATTGCGACGCACAATCTTCCGCCATAAGTTGGTAGGCACAAATTGCCTTTTCCGTCATTTTGCCTGCGACGGCAGTTTTGACGATACGGTGCACTATCAAATCGGGGTAACGTCGAATGGGGGAGGTAAAGTGGCAGTAACATCTGCTTGCAAGACCAAAATGCCCGATATTTTCCGTAGAATACTTTGCCTTTTGCATGGTGCGTAGCATCACGTCGTTGATAAGCGCAAAGTAGGGGGTTTGTTCCGCCTGTAAAAGTGCATCTTGCAAAACGGAGTTGTGTATTTGTTGGCTGTGCTTAACTTTGATGCCCACACCACTCATCAAATCCATCAAAACGGCAAGTTTTTGCTCGTCGGGTTTTTCGTGCACACGATACACAAACGGGTAGGAACAGTTTTCGACGTACTCGGCTACCGTTTCGTTGGCAACTATCATAAATTCTTCGATAAGTTGGTGAGAAAATTTGCGTTCGTAGGGGACGACGTCCACAACGTTGCCTTTTTCGTCGCACTGGAAAGTAACTTCCTTGGTGGCAAAGTCGATATTGCCACGTTTTAGGCGTTTAGTTTGCAAAATTTGCGCCAAACGTTGCATTGCAAACAAACTGTCGCACACGTCGGATAGATCGTTTTGGATGGTTTTGTCGCCGTCAAAAAGCGCTTGTACTTGGTTGTAGGTTAGACGGTGACAACTGTTGATTACCGACGGGAAAATATCGTAAGCGACAACGTTACCTTTGGCGTTGATTGTCATTTGGCAGGTGAGCGCAAGACGATCTACACCTTGGTACAGCGAACAAATGCCGTTGGAAAGTTCACGCGGGAGCATGGGGAAAACCATGTTGGGAAAATACACGCTGGTTGCACGGTTGAACGCTTCCTTGTCGATATCGTCGCCGGGCTTTACGTAGTGGGAAACGTCGGCAATATGCACGCCCAAAACGTAGGTTCCGTCGCTGTTTTGCGTGATAGACACGGCATCGTCCAAATCCTTGGCATCGTCGCCGTCGATTGTGAAAATAATTTGGTTGCGCAGGTCACGTCTACCGTCGTAGTCCTTTTCGGCAAGTGTTTGGTCAATTTTTGTTGCGCGTTTTTGCACGTTTTCGGGGAAATCGATCTGCACGCCGTAGGCAATGGCAACGGAAAGCAAATCCACGTTGTTTTGGTTGGGGTAGCCCAGCACTTGGATTACTTCGCCTTCGGGACAGTTGCGGTTATCCTTGGGGTAGCTGTTTATTTTTACCACCACTTTTTGTCCGTTTTGGGCGTTTAGGTGGCGTTTTGGCTGGATAAAAACGTCTGTGGAAAAATGTTGGTCGTCCAAAAGAACAAAGGAAAGATGTCCTTGTTTTTGGTAGGTGCCAACAAGGGTGTTTTTGCCACGTTGCAGGATAGTTAGCACTTGTGCTTCGTCTTGGGTGCCGTCGATACGCTTGTACAAAACTGTATCGCCGTGAAACGCACCGTAGGTTTTTGGCGCAGGTACGAACAAATCGCCGTCGTCACGTAACAAAAAGCCAAAACCACGTTTGTTGCCCTGAAAAACCGCCTTGCCGATACGGGTGCCATCAACAAGAAGATACCTGCGTGCATTGTCGTCGTAGAAAACGTCCGCTTGTTTTTGCAGAGTTGCAAGGGCATCCTTTACCGCTTGACGTTCCACTGCCGACTGCGTTTGCACAAGGGCGCAAATTTGCTTTACGGTGAAATCGCGCAGGTTAGATTCCTGCATAAGTTGTAGTATTGTTTGTGAAAAATTCATTTTGATTGATCCTTTTGGGTACGATTTTTGGGGGACGTGTTGCGGTTTTGCGTGTTGCGTGACGTTTTCCGTGGAGCACGTTGGTGTTGATAGATTGGGGTACGCACGTGGTTATAACCGACAACGTTTACCGTTGGAGTGTACGATTTAGATGATAATTTGAGTAATAATTGCCGACGGTTGCACTATCGCGGAAAAACCTAACAAAAAGGCGATTGGTAAAGAACCAACCGCCCACTTTTTCGTTGTTTGAAAAACTATGCAATGCTGTTAAGGATGATCATTGCGATGCAAGCAACTGCAATTACTGCTGCGCAGATAAATGTCCATCTTTTGAGAACACGCTCACGACGAGATGCAGCGTTTTGACCATAGTAACTTTCGTTTTCGTCATCTTTGGAAAAACCTGTCATAGCTTCGGTTCCGTCGCTATTGCCCTTTTGTTGCATAACTACGAAAATGATAAAGCCGGCAGCGATAAGTGCAAGAGCCGCTACGGCGATTTTTATAGCAGAAAGTGCCTCTGTTGATATGGATGTTAAGAATGCAAGTATATTCAACACGTGAAATAGCCTCCGTATGTAAATGGACATAAAATGCCCTTGTATTTTTATGCTTGATTATTGTACCACACAATTTGTCAAAAGACAACTGTTTTGCAGTAAAAAAGTGAAACAAAAGCACAATAATTTGCTTTTTGAAGCAAAAAGGGCAACGAGGGGGAAAGTTCGTTGTCCTTTTGAGATGATTGTTTATGATTGGATTGTGTCGAAGTTCGTTTAGACGTTAAAGGCGAAGCGAGTGTATATCAAAAGACACGATTGGCGCACAAGACAAAATATTGTTTGCAATCAATTTGCACGTTACTTCGGCTTTAGTACGTTTAGAAATTACTCTTTTACAATCAAGTTTTTGCCGGTCATTTCGGCGGGGATATCCAAGCCCATGGATGCAAGCATTGTGGGAGCGATATCGCACAAAGCACCTTGCTTTAAGGTTGTGTTGTCGCGAGAGTTTACGTCCACCATGATGAAGGGCACTTTGTTGGTGGTGTGAGCAGTAAATGCACCACCTTTGTCGTCCAACATTTTTTCCGCATTGCCGTGGTCTGCCGTTACAAACACGCGACCGCCGTTTTGCAAAATGCACTCTACAACACGACGAACGCACTCGTCTACCGTTGCAACTGCCGTTTTAGCTGCGTCGAACACGCCGGTGTGACCGACCATATCGCAGTTTGCAAAGTTAAGGATCATAACGTCGTACTTATCTTTGTTGATTTCGGCAATGGCACGATCGGTAACTTCCAAAGCGGACATTTCCGGTTGAAGGTCGTAGGTGGCAACCTTTGGTGAGTTGATAAGCACGCGAGTTTCCCCTTCGTTGGCAAGTTCGACACCGCCGTTAAAGAAGAAGGTTACGTGAGCGTATTTTTCCGTTTCGGCAATACGTAGTTGAGTTTTGCCACAACTTGCAAGGTATTCGCCAAGGGTGTTTTTGTACGATTCCGGACGGAAAGCAATATCTACGTCGGTAAACTTTTCGTCGTATTGAGTGAAGCATACCCAGTGAACGTCACGTTTTTTGCCACGCAGAGAAAATCCGTCAAATCCGCTTTGAGTGAATGCTCTGGTCATTTCGCGAGCACGGTCGGGGCGGAAGTTGAAGAAGATAACTGCATCGCCGTTGTTGATTGTTGCAACGGGTTTGCCATCCTTTGTGATGACGGTAGGAAGAACAAATTCGTCCGTTGTGCCGTTTGCGTAGCTATCTTTTAGTGCTTGAACGGCATTTTCTGCATAAACTTCGCCCTGTCCCAAAGTGAGCATATCGTAAGCTTTTACAACACGTTCCCAACGGTTATCACGGTCCATTGCGTAGTAACGTCCGCAAACGGTTGCAATTGTGCCAAAGTTGAGTTGGTCCATTTTGTTTTGCAGTTGTTGAACGAAATCGGCACCGCTTGTGGGAGAAACGTCACGACCGTCCATATAGCAATGAACGTAGACGTTGTCCAAGCCTTGTTGTTTTGCAAGTTCCAACAAAGCAAACAAGTGCGTGATGTGGGAGTGAACGCCACCGTTGGAGCAAAGTCCCATAAGGTGCAACTTTCCATTGTGCTTTTTAGCATATTCTACCGCGCCCAAAAGTGCTTGGTTTTGGAAGAAATCGCCGTCGTTGATGCTTTTTGTGATGCGAGTAAGTTCTTGATAGATAACGCGTCCTGCGCCCATGTTTAGGTGACCTACTTCCGAGTTGCCCATTTGACCTTCCGGCAGACCTACTGCCAAACCGCTGGCATCCAAGGTTGTTGTGGGATAGGTGGACATTAGGTATTTTACGTAGGGGGAACACTCTACGCCGATTGCGTTACCCTTTGATTGTTTGGACAGACCGTAGCCGTCCATAATGATAAGTGCTGTTAATTTTCTGTTCATAATAAGCCCTTTTAGTTGGTTATTTGTGTGCGTTTACAACACCTGCAAATTTTTCCGCTACCAAACTTGCACCACCGATAAGACCACCGTCGATATGGCTCATAGAAAGCAAGCCTGCTGCGTTTTTGTCGTTCATGCTACCACCGTATTGGATGTACAAAGCATCTGCAACGTCCTTGCCGTACAATTCTTGGAAAACGCCACGGCAAAATGCAATTGCGTCGTTAGCTTGTTCGTCGGTTGCGGTAACGCCTGTGCCGATTGCCCAAACGGGTTCGTAAGCAACGATGATATTAGCAAGTTGATCGGCAGTGATATCTTTGAAACCTTCCACAATTTGACGACGAAGTACGTTTTGCATATTTCCGCTTTCGCGTTCGGCAAGAGTTTCGCCAATGCAAACGATAGGTTTGAGACCGGCGTTTAATGCTGCCAAAGTGCGAGCAAGAACGGTAGCGTCCGTTTCGCCAAAGTAGGTACGACGTTCGCTGTGACCGATAACAACGTACTCTACGCCCAGTTCGGCAAGCATGGATGGAGCGATTTCGCCTGTGAAAGCACCGCTTTCCTTCCAGTGGCAGTTTTGTGCGCCAACGTGGATGTTTGTGCCTTTGGTAAGTTCGACCGCAGTTGCCAAATCGGTGAAAGGTACGCAAATGATAACTGTATTGTTTGTGTCGGCAACAAGTGGAATAAGGTTTGTGATCAAATCCTTGGTTTCTGCAATGGTTTTGTTCATTTTCCAGTTGCCTGCGATAATTTTGGTTTTCATAATTATGCTCCTTATCGTCAAGATACGGCATACTACATTGTACACCGCACTTGAAAATTGATTTTAGATATTGTTTTTTACGAGAAATTGCACGACGTAGTCGTAGGAAACAACAACGGTGTTGCGAGAGGTTTTTAGCACAAGGCTGTCGTCGTGAAGTTCCACAAGTGTGCCGGTGATTTCCTGTTGTAGTACGTCGATAACCTTAACTTGTTTGTTAAGATAGTTTTGCAAAGTTTCCTTTTTCATAGTATGCTCCTTGGTTTTGTGATAAATACGATTGTTTTTATTCACGTGCCATCTGCGTTGCATTGTCAACAAAGTGACCGTTGCCATATAGATGGGAATATAACTTGAATTGTTACTCATAACTCACCGTTAGGAAAAAACTTATTTGTTGTTGAGGCAAGCAATACCGGGAAGAACTTTACCTTCGAACAATTCCAAACTTGCACCGCCACCGGTACTTACGTGGCTCATTCTGTCGGCATAACCAAGTTGTGCTACTGCAGCAGCGGAGTCGCCACCACCGATAATTGTTGTAGCGGAACTTTCTGCCATGGCTTTTGCAACGGCGTTTGTACCAACTGCAAGCGTTGGGTTTTCGAAAATACCCATAGGTCCGTTCCAGATAACTGTTTTTGCGGATTTGATTGCATCAGCGTAGAGTTGGCAGGTCTTTGGACCGATATCTGCACCTTCGCGGTCGGCAGGCATTTTGTCTGCATCAACAACGAGAGTTTCTACAGGGGCATCGATAGGTGTGGGGAATTCCGGAATGGTTACGCAGTCTACGGGCAACAAAATCTTTTTGCCTGCAGCTTGTGCTTTTGCCAACATTTCACGGCAGTAGTCGAGTTTTTCTTCGTCGAGAAGAGATTTGCCGATTTCGTAGCCTTGAGCCTTCAGGAATGTGTAAGCCATACCGCCACCGATGATGAGTGTATCGCATTTTTCAAGAAGGTTGTTGATAACGTTGAGTTTGTCGGCAACTTTTGCACCGCCCAAAATAGCAACGAATGGACGAACGGGGTGTTCCAAAGCGTCTGCCATTACGGAAAGTTCCTTTTCGATAAGGAATCCGCAAACTGCCGTTTTAACAAAACCGTATTCGACAATTGCTGCTGTGGAAGCGTGAGAACGGTGAGCTGTACCAAAAGCGTCGTTTACGTAGATATCTGCAAAGTTTGCAAGCTTGCGACAGAATTCTTCGTCACGTCCTTCTTCGCCGGCATCGAAACGAGTGTTTTCCAAAAGCACTACTTCGCCTTCCTTTAGAGCTGCGACTTTAGCTTGCGCATCTTCGCCAACGATATCGGTAGCAAAGGTTACTTTGCCATCCAAAAGTTGATTGAGACGGTCTGCAACGGGTTTGAGACTGAACTTTTTAGCATCGCCCTTCAAAGCTTTTTGGATATATTCTGCTTTGGCTGCATCTCTTTCGTT
Source organism: uncultured Oscillospiraceae bacterium (assembly GCA_964506035.1). Classification (GTDB taxonomy): domain Bacteria; phylum Bacillota; class Clostridia; order Christensenellales; family CAG-314; genus Fimimonas. The sequence goes on from CAZDLE010000016.1 coordinate 17,327, forward strand.
TTCGGGAAGAGCTTCCAACGCTTTCTTTTCCTTTTTGTTGAGTTTGAAGTTAGGTGTAAAAATGTTGTGGGGTTTGCCAAGGTGAGAGCACAAAATTACCTTTGCGCCTTGTTCCATCAAGTATTTGATGGTTGGCAATGCACCGTTGATACGGTTTTCGTCAGTGATAACGCCGTCCTTCATGGGTACGTTAAAATCTACGCGTACCAAACATCTTTTGCCTTTTACGTTTACGTCTTTGATGCTTTGTTTGTTCATCTTTGATACTCCTTTTTTGTGTATAGATATTGTTTTTATCGTGATTTGTCGGGGCAAATATAGGCAAAATTTTGTTTTTGCCCAAAATACCTCATTTTTACAAATACATTATAGTTTGTAGTTGCATTAATGTCAAGTAATATGGCAGATTTAGTTATATTGCCAAATTTTATGATATGGCAAAGTTTGGGTTATGGGAAGCTTTTGTGCAAGGTGGGTGGGAGGAGCAAGCACCTTCCCTACCGTTATTTGAACAGTATATTGGTTGTTTTTAGCAAACCAAAGTGCCAACGATTGTTGAAAGTGACGGCGGCAGCGAGCCACCCACCCTACGATAGTAAAATGACACAGGCTATGGTAGAGTGTTGAAAATATGGCGTTGATTAGTGTTGTCAATGGTAAAATCAAATGCAACAATCCGTCTCCATACAAAAAAATTAGTGGGTTGTGGGGGTGATTGTAGTTGCAAAAAAATCCATTTGCGTATATAATGTACTCATTATGATTAAACTTGACCAAATTTGGAACAATATTCTTATTGAGGCATCGGCAAAAACGGGCGTACTTGCTTACGACCTGTACATCAACTCGTTGCAACCTGTGGGTATCTACCGCGACAGGCTTATTTTGCTTGCGGAAACCCGTGCACACAAAAACATTGTAGACAAGCACTACAAGGACGTTCTTAAAAAATGCACAAATGCAGTTTTTCCATCTATTATCGACGTGGAAATTATTGTGGAAGAGGATTTGGATCACGTTGCAAACGTCGAGAAGGAAGTAGATATTCCCGTTAACGCAAACTACGTTACCTCCATCGAAGAAAAGGTTAACTTTGTTTCGCAGTACACCTTTGAAAACTTTGTTGTGGGCAAAAGTAACGAATATGCCGAGGCGGTTGCACTTGCCGTGGCGGAAAACCCCGGTACAAAGTACAACCCTGTGTTTTTGTGGGGCGGTGTTGGACTGGGCAAAACCCACTTGATGCACGCTATCGGCAACAGATTGCAACGTAACTATCCCGAAAAGAAAATTATGTACGTTACTTGCGACCAGTTTGTTAACGAGTTTATCGAATCGTTGCACAACAATCACGACCCCAACGCGATGAAAAACTTCCGCGCGAAGTATCGCAAAGTGGACGTTTTGATGATGGACGACGTGCAATTTTTGGCTAACAAGGAAGGCACTCAGGAAGAGATGTTCCACACCTTTAACGAACTGTACCTTAGCGACAAACAAATCATTTTGAGCAGTGACCGTCCACCAAAGGAAATCAAAATCGAAGAACGTTTGAAAACTCGTTTTGGCACAGGCGTTATTGCAGATATTCAACCGCCCAACTTGGAAACGAGAATTGCCATTTTGCAAAAGAAATGCAACGCAAAAGGCTACAATATCAACTTTAACGTACTTTCCTTTATCGCGGAAAAAATCACAACGAATATCCGCGAAATGGAAGGTATGCTAAACAGAATCATCAGCTACTCTACCCTTGTTGGGGGCGATCCAAACGATATGGCCATTGTGAACGACGCCATAAAGGACTATGCCGATGCAAGCAACGATATTATCACAATCGACCACGTTGTTGACGCTACTTGCGAGTATTTTGGAGTGACAAAAGACGCGCTTGTTGGCAAAAAGAAGAATAAGGAAATTGTTGTTCCACGACAAATTTGCATATACCTTATTTGTGATATTTTGGGACAAAGTTTGCCCCTTGCAAGCATAGGCGAATACTTTGGCGGACGCGACCACACCACCGTTATGCACGCGCGTGACAAGATCAGCGAAGAGTGCAAAGGTAACGCCGTGATTGCCAGCCAAGTTAAGGACATTCGCGACAAAATTTATAATAGATAACGTAAAGCCACCGAAAAACGTTGCATTGTGCCGTTGCAAGTAGGTGGCTTTTTTGCAGAGTGACGTACCGCCGAAAATATTTGTTTGACGTGTTGCGTGCTCCTTCAGTCAACTGCGTTGACAACTGCCTCACGGAGGACAACATTTGCAAGTAGCGAGCGAATGGTAGTCGTCCCTACCGTAGTTTTATGATAAGGACCATTGAAAGTACTAAATTTGTGACAGTATAAAGTTTAGTACACAAGTTTTCGGTGGCAACGGGCACCAGCCCTACCGTCGCTACTAATGATAGCGGACAAAAAATTGGAAACGCGAATAATTGTTGCATTTTGTGATACACTTGACTTGGTAATTATAATTTAGTATAATTGGGTGGTCGCTATGCAAATAGTTTGATTTGAAAGGCAACAATACAAATATTGTTGGACGTTGTGATTGTAAAGCAAAGTTGCAATTGCGATTTGTGGGTTTGATAAATAGATATCTATCCGTAGTCTAATGGATAAAACAATGCCCTCCGACGGCATCGTTCCGGGTTCGACTCCCGGCGGGTAGACCATTCGGTGGCTCGCGTGTGAGTCGCAAACAAAAAG
>CAZDLE010000017.1:0-19892 GCA_964506035.1 uncultured Oscillospiraceae bacterium
TTGTTTATTCCTCCGATTACTTAGCACGCTTAACAATAAATTTGTTGGAAGCCTTGTTCTTCTTTCTTGTCTTGTAGCCAAGAGCAGGTTTACCCCAAGGAGTTACAGGACCGGGACGACCGATAGGAGAACGTCCTTCACCACCACCGTGAGGGTGATCGCAGGGGTTCATAACACTACCACGAACGGTAGGTTTAATGCCCATGTGACGTGTTTTGCCGGCTTTACCAACACGAACGATTTCGTGATCGAGATTGCCAACTTGACCGATTGTTGCATGGCACTTCAAAAGAACGAGTCTCATTTCGCCACTGGGCATACGAAGTGTTGCATATTTGCCTTCTTTTGCCATAAGTTGAGCGAAGATACCAGCGGAACGAGCAATTTGACCGCCCTTGCCGGGGTTCATTTCTACGTTGTGAACGATTGTACCAACGGGGATGTTTTCCAAAGGAAGGTTGTTACCAACTTTGATGTCCGCATCGGCACTTGCAACAACTGTGTCGCCAACGTTAAGACCAACGGGAGCAAGAATGTATCTCTTTTCGCCGTCAGCATAGTGCAACAAAGCAATGTTTGCAGTACGGTTTGGATCGTATTCGATAGTTGCTACTTTTGCAGGAACGGATTTATCGCGTTTGAAGTCGATAATTCTGTACTTGATTCTGTTACCGCCACCGATGTGACGAACTGTGATTCTACCTGTTGCGTTACGTCCGCCGGATTTCTTGTTTACTGCAAGAAGGCTTCTTTCCGGAGTGGTTGTTGTGATTTCTTCGTAGGAAGAAACGGACATAAAACGACGTGCAGGAGAAGTAGGTTTATATTTTTTAATAGCCATTTCAGTTTCCCCCGTTATTCAGCCAAGCTTTCGAAGAACTCGATAGATTTGCTGTCTGCTGTCAAATGAACAGTTGCCTTTTTCCAGTCGGAAGTGCGACCTACTGTTCTGCCTTGTCTTTTTGTTTTACCTTTTACGATAGAAGTGTTAACACTTGCTACCTTTACGCCGAAAACTTCTTCTACTGCATTTGCAATTTCTACTTTGTTAGCGGATTTTGCAACTTGGAAGGTGTAAACCTTTGCAGGAACGCCGGCATAGCTCTTTTCCGTAAGAACGGGACGCTTTATGATATCGTAGGAATTCATAGTGAGTAAGCCTCCTCAATTTGCTTGATTGCATCAACTGTTACGATAACTGCAACGTTGGATACAAGTTGATATACGTTTGCAAGAGTTGCTTCGGTTACTGTGAGTTTTGCAATGTTTGCGCCTGCACGAGCAACATCACTTTGGTTAGAAACTACAAGCAACGTGTTTTTGTCGTAGTTGAAATTCTTGAGGATGTTAGCAACAAGCTTTGTTTTGGGTGCTTCGAGAGCGATTGCATCCACAACAACAAGTTCGCCGTTAGCGATTTTGTAGCTGATTGCACTGCGGAAAGCTGCAGCCTTCATCTTCTTGTTGATCTTCTTGGAGAAATCTCTTGGCTTCGGTGCGAAAACTACGCCACCCTTGATCCATTGTGGAGCACGGATGGAACCTTGTCTTGCACGACCTGTACCCTTTTGTCTCCAGGGTTTGATACCGCCACCACGTACTTCGGTACGAGTGAGTGCGGATTTTGTTCCTTGTCTTTGATTTGCTTGGTATGCAACAACGGCTTGATGAATAAGGGCTTCGTTGTATTCGCAACCAAATACTGCATCGTTAAGTTCTACAGAACCAACTTCTACAGCGGAAGTACTATAAACTTTTACTTTCATCGTGGTTTACTCCTTTGTCCTTATTTCTTAACTGCGTTACGAACATACACAATGCTGTTCTTTGCGCCGGGAACGGCACCCTTTACAAGGATAACGCCCAAATCTTTATCGACTTTTACTACTGAAAGATTTAAAATTGTTACTTGTTCAACACCGTAGTGACCGGGAAGGTTTTTACCGGGCATTACACGTGACGGGCTGGAAATAGGTCCCATAGAACCAACTTCGCGGTGAACAGGGCCCACACCGTGGGTTTCCTTAAGTCTGTGTTGATTCCAACGTTTGATAACACCGCTAAATCCGTGACCTTTGGTGATACCCGTAACGTCTACGTAGTCGCCTTCTGCAAAAACGTCGCACTCGATTGTTGCGCCAACGTCAAGGTCGCAGTTATCAAGTTTGAACTCGTGAAGATGTTTTACAACAACGCCACTGTTTTTGAGATGTCCAAGTTGTGGTTTTGTAAGTTTACGTTCAGCAACAGCTTCAAAACCGAGTTGCAATGCTTCGTAACCATCGCGCTCTACGGTTTTCTTTTGTGTTACCGTACATGGACCTGCCTGAATTACTGTTACCGGAACCATCGTTCCGTCTGCAAGGAACACTTGTGTCATTCCAAGCTTTTTACCAATGATTGCTTTATTCATAGATAAAGTTCACCTCCATAAATATTTGTTACAACTTGATTTTTACGTCTACGCCTGAAGGAAGGTCAATCTTTGTAAGACTGTCGATCGTTTTTGCATTGGGGCTGTAGATATCAATCAAACGTTTGTAAGTACGAAGTTCAAATTGTTCGCGAGAGTCCTTATATTTGTGAACCGCACGCAAAACCGTTACGATTTCCTTCTCTGTGGGAAGGGGGATAGGACCGGAAACTTTGCTACCCATCTTTTGTGCTGCTTCTACGATTTTTGTGCAAGCAAGGTCAACAAGGTTGTGGTCGTAAGACTTAAGCTTGATTCTGATTTTTTGATTTGCCATCTGTTTTGTTACTCCTTTTATAATGTTTTATTTCCCGAATTGCTTTGACGACAACACTTCCGTGTGTTTCGTGCTGCGGCTTTTAATAAAGCAAACTAAGTTTGCCTACAAATACCGGCGACAGTATGACGACTTGCGCCACTTGAACACCAAATACTGCTTAAAATTTATTCGGTCGCAGTGCTCTTGGCACTACTCGGTCGGCTATGAGTTTTCTGTTGACTTCAGTAACCTCATGCGTCAGTCCTTAATTCGCAGCTTAACTATTCTACCACCAAACACAATAGGTGTCAAACATTTTCACACACAATTTTTGCCTTTAATAAAAATTTTGTCAATTATTTTTTCATTTTTGAAATATTGCATTTTCCTTTCCTTTGCCCCGTTACCATTGACGTTTTGCCCACGTTTTTGCATCTAATTTTAGCACGTTCCATATCGTCTTTTACCATATCGCCCTGTGTTTTTGCTCGCGTTTTGTTCCACGCCTTCGCTTATAAATATGTTTGAATAAAACAATCCGCACGTTGCGATATCTTGTAATACGAACAATCCATAGGAATATTCGTGCGATACGAGCAATCAGTGGAAACGTCTGTACGGTTTGAATAATCAATAAACGTATGCGTGAAACACAAATCTACTGCGATATTTTGTAATACGAATAATCCATGGGGATGGGTCATACAATTTTACAAAACCATACGGGGGATTTTTTATGAAAAGATTTTTGTGTTGCCTTTGCGTTGTGTGCGTGGTTGTGGGGTTGTTTGCTTTTGCAGGATGTTCGACATCCAAAATGCAACAGGCAATAAACAATGGCAACGTCTACAATATCGTTGCGTCCTACGACGAGGAGAATCACGTTGTAAGCGCTACGCAAACGGTAACGTTCACAAACAACAGCGAAAACGTGTTTGACGCGGTAAAATTCCACGTCTACGCAAACGCCTATCGCAAGGATGCACAAAATTGCATTGTGCCAGCCAAGTACAAGTCGCTGGCATACCCAAACGGGGAAAGCTTTGGGCAGATAGATTTTGATACGGTAAAGGTGGACGGTGTACCCGTTGCCTACGTGATTGAAGGCGCAGATATGGACGTTTTGAGTGTGCCGACGGCAAAACTGGCTCCCGACGAGAGCGTTACCATCGAAATGACCTATCAACTGCAACTTGCCAACGTGCACCACCGCTTGGGTTATACCGACAATGCCGTACATCTTGGAAACTGGTACCCCCTGTTGTGCGTAGTACAGAACAATCAGTTTGTAACGTCCCCCTACTACAACGTGGGCGATCCGTTTGTTAGCGACGTTGCCAACTACAACGTAAAAATAACGCTACCTGCCAACTACGTTGTGGCATCCACCGGCAACGTGACGGAGGCAATCAACGGCGAAAGTGGCATCACCTACTGCTACACCGCCAATGCCGTGCGCGATTTTGCCATTATGACGTCGCCAAAGTACAAAAAACTATCTCAAACGGTGGGCGACACTACCGTTAGCTACTACTATTTTGCCGATACCGATCCGGAAAAGTCCTTTTCAACTGCGGTAGGCAGTTTTGAGTATTTTAGCAAGAATATCGGCAAATATCCCTACGATAACTATTCCGTTTGCGAAACGGATTTTTGCTACGGCGGTATGGAATACCCCAACGTTGTGATGGTTGCAAGCAAATCACAGGCGTATCAACAAGCGATAGCGCACGAAACGGCGCACCAGTGGTTCTACGGTGTGGTGGGCAACGACCAAATTGCCAACGCATGGCAGGACGAAGGTTTGGTAGAGTTTTTGACATATCTGTATATGGACGAAAGCGGAGCGGAAGCGTTATCTAAAAACATCCTTGCCAACACAAAAACCTACACAACCTACGTTGACGTGCTAAACCATTTCTACACAGACGTAGAACGCGACTTCAAAAGCATTGCCGACTACAAAAATGACGGCGAATACGTTGTGATGACGTACGTTAAAGGCAGTTTGCTGTTTAACACCCTGTACGAAAGTTTGGGGGAACAAAAGTTTTGGAAAGGACTTGCCAACTACTACCAGACGGCGCAATTTTCCATTGCGTCCCCCACAACAATGAGTGAGTGTTTTGCAAACGTAGGTGGCAACCAAGTATCCAACATCTTTACCACCTTTGCCGAAGGTAAGGAAATTATAGGTCAAATGCGCGATTGACAAAATAAAATGCGCCCCAAAAGTTAAACAACTTGTGGGGTGCATTTCTGTTTGACGGCGCGAAATAATAATGATATTTTTAGTATATTATATATAAATTATAAATAAGTAAGCCGAAAAGCCTTTCCCCTGTGCAAGATATTTTTGACAAACGGCAGTAAAAGCTGCGCAACCAACAACGGCAATACTTGGTTGCCGTGATAGGTACAAAGTCTTTCAAATCATCCTACCATAAAAAGCAATTTGCGACGAATGTTTTCTTCCAATAAAACTTCTCGGGCAAAATTTCTTTGTGTCAAACGGCAATTTGCGATACGTGGACAATTGTTTGCAAAACAATCTTGAAAAATCGTCGGTTTTGTGGTAAAATGGTGGCATAAAGGGGTGATATATATGCGTATTTTTGTAGCATTGGAAATTCCGCAACGCACCAAGGACAATTTGGCGCGTTCGGCGGAGCAATTTAGACAATTTGCAACCACGGGAACTTTTGTCGCAACACAAAACTATCACATCACGTTGCACTTTTTGGGTGACGTTGCCGAAAGCGATTTGATGTACGTGCAAAACGCGATGGACGGCATAAAGGACGTGCCCGCACCGACTCTTGCTCTTTTGCAATTTGTAACGTTGCGTGGCAGTGACGCTACGGTGGCAAAACTGCGCAACTGTCCTGCCCTTACCGAACTGCACGAAAAACTTGGCGAAAGGCTGGAACACAACGGTTTTACCGTGGAACATCGTGCATATCGACCACACGTTACCGTTTGCAGACGGGCAAGATTTACCCTTCCCTTTGCGGAAGTTACCAAAAACGTGGACGTTTTTAACGCGCCGTTTGTGGCAAACAAGGTGGTTTTGTACCAAAGCGTGCTAACGAAGGACGGTCCCACCTACACGCCGTTGTACTCCATCAGCCTTAAAACGGAGGACTCGAAATAAAGTTGATGATGGTACGTTTCCACAGTGGCAAAATCACCATTGCCCAACGCACTGCCCACCATAAACATGATAATAACGCCGTAAATTGCGCCTGCGCTACTGCCCACGATGCTTTGACTGTTGGTGTTGTTTGTTGCCCAACACGATTGGTGGCACTGTGGATTTGACTTTTGCCTACGCCCTTAGCTCAACGTGATGGTGGTTTTACGTTGGCGCAATATTTTATCTTTGGCACAAAACGCCAACGTTTTTGATATCTTTTACTATCAAATTGTGGGCAAATCAAAAAAATGCAAAAAAGTGTATGTTTTTTTGCAATAATTTATCAAGGTTTTACATTGTTTAGGTAGGATGGACGACAACGAAAGTTTCTCGTCCGAATAAATCAATAACATAGAGAGGTAGAATATGAAAAAACTAACTTCTGTACTTATCGCACTGGTGTTGGTTGTTGGCGCTCTTTGCGCTTTGACAGCTTGCGACACCCCACAAGACAATTCCGCCCCCACAACGGTTATGAACTTAACTTTGAACCCCGAAGTTGAGTTTGTGTTGGACGGCAACGGCAAGGTGCTTTCCGTAAACGCACTCAACGAAGACGGCAACTTGATTATCACCGCCGCTCTTAAGGAAAAGGATGGACAGACCACCGACGAAAGTCAATTTGAAGGTCAAACCGCCGAAGAAGCAACCAAGTTGTTTGTGGAACTATCCCACGAAATGGGATTTTTGGTAAGCGGTAACGTTGGTATCGACAACAACGACTTGCAAATTGCTATTTCCGGCGAAGTGAAAGCGGATGCCGAAAAACTGTACAACGACGTAAAAGCAACCGTTCAAGAATATTTTACCGCCGAAAACATCAACGCAAAGGTTGCCGAATTGCAAGCAATCAGCCAAGAAAAGTTGCAAGAACTTGTTGCTCAAGCACAACCCTACGTAGACCAAGCAAAATTGGAAGCACTTTCCGCAATGGAATTGATGGAAGAATTGTACGCATCCCGTCAAGAAACTGCCGAAATGTACTCGCAAGAACTCAAAAATGCCTACTACAACGCAAAAGCAGCAGCAATGGACACCGCAAAGGTAGAAGCGTTGAGAGGCGAGCTGAATTCCGCATTGCAATTTGGATTTGACCTCGCACTACAACAGTACACAACAGCTTTGGACAACATTGAAAAAATACGCATGGAATATCTTGTTAGTGCCGACAGTATTTACCAAAAAGCACTTGCTGATTTCCGCACTAAGAAAATTGAGTTTTTGCAAAAACGTCAAGAACTTGCCGAAAGCGGTGTTCAACTTACCGAAGAACAACTCAAAGCTTTGGATGCATTGCAAACAGCAGTAGAAACGGCTGAACAAGCACTTGTTGATGCAGGCACACTTGCAAACAGTGTTTTGGACACTGCAAAAACTATGGTTACAACGGGTTACAACGCAGTTGTTAGCTTTTTGGAATCCGCACAAGTAAAGATGAACGAGCACGTGGATGCTATCGTCTCTTTCCAAGAAGAAAAGTTGCCAACGTTTACAGCGGAATTTGAAAACAACTACCAAGATGCAGTTGCTCAAGCAAAAGCAAATTGGACGGCAATGAAAGACGCATTGCAACCTGCAGAAACCAACGAATAGCAATCAACCTTTACAAAATAAACCAAAATTGTAAGCAACCCTTACTAAACCAAAGGAAGTCGAGAACAATTCTCGACTTCCTTTTTTGGAACGATTCGGTGGCGGCAATCTACTGAATATTTGTTGCCTACTGAAAGTATAGACTCCGACACGGTTGCGTCGTCCTGCGGATTCGACTACGTGCTACGTACTTCGCTCGGGGGCACGCACAAAACTTACGATAAGTGTGGGACCTTTTGCGCAAAAAAATGCACCACCGCTATATGGTAGTGCATTTAGAAGTATTCTTTGTACCGTATCATCTAACCAATACGCCGCAGCCAAATTGATTGCTCTCCACGGCAACGAAGCAAAAGATTGTTGGCACGGCGGAGCCGTTACGTATTAGTTTGTAAAGCTGATGTGATTTGTTTCTAAAAATCTATTTATTGTTTGTTCGCGCGATTTGGGGGGTAAAACGCAAGCAAGAGACGTATTGTTGCAAGGGAGCGTACTTGGAGAGTACACGACCGAGCAAAATACGGATAATTGTGCAGTGTTTTACCGCCAAATGCCAACAAGATTTTGCGTAGTTGCCGTACTATGCCTTTATATCGTCTACGTCAACAACGTAGCTGACGTTGTCCACGGCGAACATCATGTTGGCAAGAGTGGTTTTGTCGGCGTTGATACGTTCTTCGAAAATCAGCCATCTGCCGTCCGTTGCATCGGTGCTGGGCATTGCCAAAATGATAGCAACGTAGGTGCAAACCTTTAGGTCGCCTTCCAAATCGTCGTAGGCAACTTTGTTGCCGTCTACCGACACGCTAACGATACCGTTGTTGTGAGAAATCGTGCAAAGTTTGCCGGTGAATGCTTTGAGATAGTTGGATGCCGTTGTAAGGATGGCTTTGATTTTGTCCTTGATGAGTAATCCAATCAAAGAGTTTTGTTCGATTGTTTTGCTCAACGTGGAGATTGCACGCGCTTCTGCAGCGGCAGCGGTTGCTCTGATGCGAGCACTGCTTGCAGCAACATACACTTCCATTTGCTTGTTACGCAAAGTTTCCAACTGGCTTTGGCGTTTTTGCAAAAGTGCGATATCGTTTGCCTTTTGTTCCACTTGTGCAGCAGATACAAAATCCAACGGTTTGTCCTTCAAGATGGAATACAGGTTATCGATTTTTTCCAAAAGCGACGTTTTTGTAGAGTCGTACTCGCCAATCACACGGCGGATATCGTCGTATCTGCCGTCGTCGTCGATGGCAACAACTTTGTCGATTTCCAACCCTTTAAGCTTAAGTTCCAGTTGAAGTTCCTGATAAAGTTCGGCGTACTCGGTGTTTTTGGTATCGTACAGCCATTGAGCTTTTTCCAATTCCAAACGTTTTTTGAACAGGTCTTTTTCCAACGATTGCTTAGCGTCGGCAAGCATTTGTTTTTCGCTTTCCACATCGCCCAACTCGTAGCGGAAGTTTGCAATTGCCTTTTCGATATCGTCGCCGCCGGCATAGCGTTTTGCTCTGTCGTTAGCTTCGGCAATTTGCTGTTCGTTAACTTTGATTGTGCGCGTTACTTCCACGATATCTGCACGAACGTCCGTAAGACGGGATTCGATGGTTTCCATTTGGCGAGATACCGATTTGTACTGTTCGTAAGCAGCGGAAAGTCTGCCACCGATATCCGTCAATTCGTCCTTGATTTTGTCGTTGGTGGAAACGAGCATATCTATGGACGTTTTGGAGTCGTCCAATTGCGATTGTGTTTCGCGCAGGTAGGACAAGCGAGATCTTAGTGATGCAAGTTTGCCTTTTAGTGCTTCGGTGTAGCGTTTTAGCTCGGCAAGTTCCGTTTCGCTGCGAACGGCGTCTTGTTGAACGTCCAAAAGGTATTTGGTGCCGTTGTTGGAATTGAGCGCTTTGATGTAGTTAAACGCCACTTCGGAATTATTTTGCGTTACGATTTCGTTGTAGCGGTTGATGATGTTCGTCTTTTCCTTAGACAAAGTTTCCATCTCGGCAGAGTTGATTTCGATATGGCGTTTGATTTCCTTTATGGAGCCTTCCAGTTGATATGCTCTTTCGTAAAGCAAATCGCGATCCATCGAGTAACCTTGGATTTCTTGGTCCATTTGCTCGATTTCCGCATCGTTAAAGCTTACCGTTACGGCAAACACACTGCTTGCGTCGTCGGAATACACCTTTTGGCTATTCAAAAATACTTCGCGTTTGAACTCTTCTTGCTTGCGCAACAGTGCCTTTTCGCGTTGCATTTCCAAATTGGACTTGGCTTGTTCCAACTGCATGATACGATACTTGTAGTCTTCCAAAGCGCGTTCCAAATTGCGCAATTTTTCCTGCAAGGATTGGTTGATTGCTTCCAACTTGCCGTATTTGGAATCCAACACTTGCAAAATTGTGTCCTTTGCTTTGATGGGTGTTACGGCAACGTCGATTTCCGCAACGGAGCGGAAACGTTTTACTTGACCAACCAAGGAATTTTCCCGTTCGGCAATTTGACTTTCCTTTACGGCGATTTCTCCTTGAAGTTTTTCAATTTGAGCGGTAACTTCGTCGATTTTTACGTCTACGCGTACCGTTTCCAACAACTCGCCTACCGATTTTGCCGGAAGATCGAATCCGTCAAGGCTTTGTTTGATTTCCGCAATGTTTTGCTCGATTGTGCGCAACTTGTTTGCACAAACGGTCTTTTCGCCGATAAGACGTTGTTGTTTTTCCGTCAAAGAAATAAGTTGTTCGTTAAGCGTTTTGTTCTTTTCGTACAAAGAAGCTATGTATTGCAGTTCGTTGTTGATTGCTTCGATACGCGAACGTCTGTCTTGCACCAAAGTGAACTGATTTTGTTTTTCGTTAAGTTGCTCTACAACGTTATCCAACTCCGCTTGAACGCTTTCGATATCTAACGTGATTTGATAACGACGTTTTTCGTTTTCCTTGCGTTGTTCGGAAAGTGCGTTTAGCGTGCGGATTTTTGGCAAAAACGTTACCGCTTGGTCACGCAGTTGCAACTGGTCGCGCATCATTTGGATTTCGTCCTGACGGGCGATAAGTTGATTGTACTTTTGTTGTGCAACGTCCAAGTCGTTTGCAATGCCTTGGCTAAGAGCAAACGCCGTCTGTTTGGATTTTAGGTCGCCCAGTTCCGCAGTTGCAACGGCAATTTGTTGCGAAACGGTAGCAAGCTCGTCGTTGATTTGGTCGATTTGCTCGGCGGAAACGCCCGTTGGAGTGCCACTGTAAGCGCGGACTTTGTCCATTGCGTTTTGTTGCAACGTTTTTGCTTGAGTGGTAGCTTCTTCCACGCTTTGTTGCACGTCCACAAGCATTTTGATTTGGTCAAAGCCAAACAAGTTGCCGTGGAAGTTGTCTACGGCAATGTTGTTGACGTAGTCCATACGAAGCATATCTACAAGTTGCTCGTTCAAAATTTGTTCGATATATTGCACTGCTTTGGTGCGTGCAACCACCTGCCAACGACCATCTACACGTTTTTTAAGTACGGCGCGAGTAGTACCGTCTTCGTTGTGCAAACGAGCGAGAGAAAATTCGTCTTCGTCGGCAAAAAATTCCACTTCCACATCCTTGACGTTTTCCGCTTGTTCACGGAAGCAAAACTCCAAGTAGGAATTGAGTTTTCCGCCACGGGTGGTGTCGATAGCTTTACCGTCGGTGGCTGTGCCGAACGAGAAAACCTGTTTGTCGCCTTGGGGATCTGTTGCGATAACTCTGCAAATCTTCATACTTACCTCGCTTATTTTGACATATCTTTTACAAATTTTGTTGTAAAGGTAGCATTTTTGTGTTACAATAGCAACACGAAACTTTTTGTTTTGGAATATTTTGGGCGCGCAACTGCTTTTTGCAATCGTCGCATACCCTATACAACATTCTATCACGATATATTATAACTCATAATTACAAAATAATCAAGACTTTACAAAGAAAAATAGGTGAGGGAACTATGGCTTTTTGCGACAAAGAGAAACAACTGATTGACAGCGGTTATACTTGCATAGACAACAAGTTTATTCTTAACTACGTTGCCGACGCTCCCGACGTGCGCAGTGCCGTTTATCTAATGGGGCTTGTTTTAAGCCAAAGCAACGGCGACGACAATGCTTGCACCACTATTGCGCAAAAACTGGGCATTTCCACCGACGACGTGATGTCGGCATATCTCTACTGGGAAGAAGTAGGTCTCGTGCACGTTACGGGAGAAAATCCACCGCGAGTTATCTACCTTGACCTAAACAACAACGTTAGTGCGCTAAAAAAGATAAAACCGGGCAAGTACAACAAGTTTAGCCAAGAAATGCAACGCATTGTAAATGGCAGAATGATCACCCCAAGCGAGTACAACGAGTACTACGCCTTTTTGGAAGATACCACCTTCGAACCAAACGCTCTGCTTGCCGTTGCGCAGTACTGCGTTGAGTTAAAAAACAATCAAATAAACGGTCACTACATACTTAAAGTTGCGCGCAGTCAACAGGCAAAAGGCGCCACAACGCTACTTTCCGTACAGGAAAACCTTAACAGCAAACAAAAGTACGACGACGATTTGCGAGTTATCTTCAAAGCGCTAAATTCTTCAAGAAGTATCGATATCGACGACCGCGAAACGTACGAAAAGTGGACCAAGGACCTTGGTTTTACGCTGGATACCATTGTTGCCGTTGCCAAAAAGTGCAAAAAGGGCGGTATGACCGCTTTGAACGGCAAACTGTGCGAATACTACAAAAAAGGCGCCCTTTCCGTTGTGGAAATGGAAGACTACGACAGCGAAAAAACAAGGCTATACGACCTTGCAAAGGAGGTCAACAAGTGCATTGGCGTGTACTACCAAAGTTTGGATGCTATCGTAGACGAATACGTTGCAAATTGGGTTCGCAGGGGATTTGACGATCAAACGCTGATTGCCATTGCAAAATATTGTTTTAGAAGCGGTATTCGCACCCTAAACGGACTTGCAAATATCGTGGAAAAACTGTACAAAAACGGCGTTACGACGTTATCTTCGCTGGAACAATACCTTGCAAATGTATCTGCAAAGGACGAAAACATCCAAGAGATACTTAAACGTGCCGGTTTGGACAGACGCGTTACCAACAACGACCGCTCTTTGTATCGCACCTGGACAGAAACGTGGAATATGCCCTACGACGTGATTTTGTACGTTGCTGAAAAATCCGCCGGCACCACCACCCCCACCGCCTACATCAACAGGGTGCTTTGCGACTACAAACAAAAGGGCATCGCAACGGTAGAGCAAGCAAAGTCTCAACAACCGCAACAATCGGCAAAATCCGCACCCAAACGTGCAATTATCGGTCAAATAGAAATTGAACGTCGCGAATACACCGACCAACAACTCAACGCGTTGTTTACCGCCTTGGACGAGGAGGAGGACTGATGAACAAACAACAAATACGCCAAGTTGCATTGCGTAACGTTTTGGAAAGACGCAACCGCGCCATCGACCGTTGCGACAAACTTTTGGCAAAGCTTCGCACCCAGCCGGAATGGGTAGATTGCGAAACCAATCTAAAACAAGCGCAAGTAAACTACGTGATGAACGGAAAACGTCCTTGTGACCAACAACTTGTGCAAAAATATCGCGATCGACAAAAACAACTGCTTGCAAAGTACAAAGTGGACGAAAATCGACTTGTTCCACAGTTTAGTTGCGCAAAATGTCAAGATACGGGCTACGTGGGCAACGTTGCTTGCGAGTGCTTGCAACGAGAAATCCGCGCGTTGCTGGTTAAAGACGCCAACGTAAAACTGCCAAATTGCACCTTTTCGCAATCTGCCGAAAAGGACAAGCACAATCGCGCCGTCTACAAAAAGGCACAAAGCCTTTGCCAAAAAGGTCTGTTTACAAACGTTTTGCTTTTGGGCGCAACGGGAACGGGAAAAACCTACTTGCTTTCTGCCTGCGCAAACGAGTGCCTTGCCAACGACAAATCGGTGTTGTT
This sequence comes from uncultured Oscillospiraceae bacterium, assembly GCA_964506035.1. GTDB lineage: Bacteria > Bacillota > Clostridia > Christensenellales > CAG-314 > Fimimonas. The sequence continues at coordinate 13,499 of CAZDLE010000017.1, forward strand.
TATGACTGCGTATTCTCTCAACGAAACTTTTTTGGAGTGCCACCTTGCTGATTTGTCCACGAAACAAACCGTTATGGAAAACCTTTTGGATGTTGACGCGCTGTTTATAGACGACCTTGGCACAGAAAACGTCTACATAAACGTTACGGCAGAATACCTGTTTACCACCATTAACGAACGTATCGCACGCGGCAAACAAACGTTTGTTTCCACAAACCTTGCCTTGGCAGACATCCGCAACCGCTACGACGAAAGATTGTTTTCGAGATTGGCGGACAAAAACATCACTTTTATTGCACAACTTGTAGGCGCAGACAAACGCATTTGACGATAACACAAATGCTCAACAATAAAAAACAAAACGACCTTTGAACAGAAAAGTGCTGTTAAAGGTCGTTTTTTGTTGCATTAAAGGGTTAGTTTTGTAACAATTTGTGTGTGCCTGCGCTATTGGCGTGCTACTGTCTCGTTGTAGGCGGCAGCAATTCGTTCGACAATTTCTACGTGATCGAAAGTCTTGTGATACACGATGGTCGTTTCGCGAATCATACTTAAGTTTTCGATGGGCAATGCAACCAAGGTGTGTTTTTTGATTTCCTTGTAGCAGGTGCTTCGCGCCAAAACGGTAACGCCGATATCCTTTTTTACAAGGTTTTTGATTGTGGCAATGCTGTCCGCTTCGATAATGACGTCGAAAGAATCGATGCTTTCGCCAATGGATTGCAATGAACCTTCCAACTTGGCGCGTGTGGACGACGACGGCAAACGCAAAATAAGATGTTGACGTTTAAGCTCCTGCAAAGTGATGGCGGATTTTTTTGCAATGGGGTTATCTGCCGAGACAATGCACATAAGCGAGTCGGTGTCGATAACAACAAAATTTAAATCTCTGCCGGTGGGCTTTCCTTCGATAATTGCCATGTCAATTTCAAAATTTTCCAGCATTGCATAAAGATTTTTTATGTTATCAGTAATAAATGTAATGCTAAAGTTATCTATCCCGCCCGTCAACTTGGACAATGCTTCCACCACAAAACCACTTTCCTGCGTGTGGGTGATGCCAATGCGGATTTTTCGCAGGTTGTTGCGAGCATTCCGTATGGTATTTTGCATCGTGTCACACAAAGCACTCAAACGTTTGGCGTAAAGCAGGGCAATTTCCCCCTCCGGAGACAAAATTAGTTCACCTTTTTTGCGCAAAAACAGCGTTACGCCCAGTTCTTCTTCCAATTTTTTGATGTGATTGCTAACGGCAGGTTGCGTTAGACCGAGCATTTCGCCCGCTTTTGTAAAGTTTTGCGTTTCGCAAACGGTAATTAGCGTATCTAATTTTGCATCCAGCAAAGACATTTTTCGTACCTCATAACAAAAATTTATCTATACATAAATAATCATATCTTGACATTATGATTACGATAGTATATCATATATCAAAATCTTTTTCAATACAATTAAACTAATTTTTATATAAAAGAAAGGGAAACAAAAAAACGGCGACGTTACAACCAATACAAAAAGACGTTGCAAAATGGTTGTGCAGTTCTATCGCTAAAACGGACGCGCTAAAAACCGCAAAACTAACGCCAAATTGCACTATTGCCAAGAATTTTTTGCATCGGTGTGAGCGTTAACAAAAATCCTTTTCGCAAATTAGTTTGGAGAATACGAATGCTTGAAAGTTTTGCTCCCGCTCCACAAACCATAATATCCGTAGCTGTGATGTTGATTGCAGGTTTTTTGTTAACAAGGGTAACCAAGTTGCTAAAACTGCCCAACGTCACCGGGTACATTGTTGCGGGCATTTTGATAGGTCCATATTGTTTTAACGTGATTCCGCAGGGCGTTATCGACGGAATGAGTTTTCTTGCCGATATCGCTTTGGCGTTTATCGCATTTGGTACGGGTGAGTTTTTCAAACTGTCCGTCCTTAAGAAAAACGGCACAAAAAACATAATTATCACGTTGTTCGAGTCGCTTGTGGCAAGTTTTGTTGTGTTTATCGTGACCTACTGGATAATGGATTTGGGCATGGCGTTTTCCATAGTACTATCGTCGCTTGCTGCTGCAACGGCACCGGCGTCCACCATGATGACAATCCGCCAGACGGGTTCCAAGGGTGATTTTGTAGACACTTTGTTACAGGTTGTCGCCCTGGACGACGTAGTTGGACTTGTTGCCTTTTCCGTAGCGATAGCCATTGCCACCGCGGTGATTTCCGACTCCGTTTCGGTAACGGGCATTTTGTTGCCCGTTTTGTACAACTTGGCAATGATTATTTTGGGCGGATTGTGTGGATTGCTACTAAAAGCACTGATATCTAAACACTCCACCGACAACCGACTTATCATTGCCATTGCAATTTTGTTCGGCTTTTGCGGAATTAGTGCCTTTTTGGACGTTTCTCCCTTGCTTGGTTGCATGGTGATGGGCACCGTGTACATGAACACCACCAACGACGACAAACTGTTTAAGCAACTAAACTACTTTTCACCGCCCATTTTGCTGTTGTTTTTTGTACGTTCGGGAGCCAACTTTCAACTGGACGCTTTACTAAGCACCGGCGACTCCATTGCGGGTATTCCGTTGCTGGTTATTGGCGCTGTATACTTCTTTGTGCGTATCATCGGCAAATATGCCGGCGCCTTTGTTGGATGTCAGGTTACAAAAAAGGACAAACTTGTGCGCAACTACCTTGGATTTGCCCTTGTTCCGCAGGCAGGTGTTGCAATCGGTCTTGCAGCGTTGGCATCACGTACCGTTGGTGGCGAAACGGGCGCGGCAATGGAAACGATAATCCTTGCATCCAGCGTGATGTACGAACTTATCGGGCCGGCACTGGCAAAAATGTCGCTGTATCTGTCGAAATCGTACACACCGGGGCAAGCTGTGGAAAACGTCGACGAACAACCACAAACTGCCGTCGATGCGCCCAGTGATGCCGTCACACCACGTATCGTGGACGACCAAACCAACGTAGACAAATTGATTAGCAAAATAAAAACTATTCAACAATCGTTACCACACGCCGACGAACAAGCAGACGAAGAAGCGTTTACCGAGGCTGCCGAAGAATACTACCTTTTGAACACTCGAAAACGCACAAAGCGGTAAAGCAAAAACGCAAAATCAACCAAATTGTACAAAAATTGTGCACACGTACCAGATTTTTTGCGATATCTAAGCAAAATTGGGCACAATAAAAATCGCTATCACACAAAACAAATTTAACTTTATCACATTGCAAAACGGGGGCCACCAAATTGCAAAACGTTTTCGTTAGATGGACGAAAGCCACAATCACAAACAATACCTTATAAGGAGATATATCTATGAACGATCCTATTGCAAAATTGCTCGGCGAATGGGCTCAAACGGTTACTATCGGCTCGGTGCTGATTCGCGTTGCCTTGGCAATTGTTTTTGCCTTTATCGTGGGTTGCGAACGCTCGCGAAAAGGACACACCGCCGGACTTAAAACCTTTTTGTTGCTATCGCTTACGTCGGCGTCTTGTATGATTATCGACAACGCCTTGGGGCTTACGTTCCCGGCTTGCTCCATCGGTGCAATTATCAGCTCGGCAATACTGGGCGGAAATTCCATTCTGTTTGGCGCAAAAAACCAAATAAAAGGTTTGACCACGTCCGCTTGGCTGTGGACGTGCAGCATTTTCGGTTTGCTTGCAGGCGCAGGATTGTACACCACTTCCCTTATTTTGATGGTTGTGTACGCAATAATTTTGTGGCTGTTCCCCGACGTGGAAAAAGGACTCAAAAAGGCATCAAAACACTTCGAAATCCACGTGGAACTGCTAAACAAAAACAATTTGAAGGGTTTTATGACCACTCTGCGCGAACTTGGATTGCGCATTGACGATGTGGAAATAAACTCGGCGTTTATCAACTCCGGTTTGAGCGCGTACTCGATGAAACTGACCATCGAAAGTGACGAGTTGAAAAAACAAAAATCGCACGACGACCTTATCCAAGCGTTGCGCAGTATCGACTACGTGCAATATATCGACGAAATTTAGTTTTTGAAACGTGTTGTAACGTTGCAGTTGGTAAATATACGACTTTTCGCACAACCACGCTTGGCGTTGAAATCGTGCAAATACCTTGCAAAAAGCAACCACCTGTGCCCACCATATCATTACACGGCGTTGCAAAAACAACCGTCTGCAATTAGAATACTGCAAAAGGCAAAGTGGGAATAAATCAATAGTTGTTTGCACCACTTTGCACATCAACACAAAACTGCACCGCAAAAATTGTGCCCAAGTTTGTTAAATAAAACCACTTGACAACGCAACACGGCTGTGTTACAATAAAATTACCATAAAGAGTGCGTTAGGGACAGCCCCGTTGATCGCACAGCAACCTACCCGTTAGGCAAGGTGCTAAAGGCTGAATGATGGGGATATATTTATGCGCGCAAACCCATCATATTGATGGGTTTTTCTTTTGCCTCTTTGTGGAAATTTTATCATCAAGGAGACGTAAAAATGAAAAGAAAAATCGAAAGCTTAATGCGAAAAGGAAAGAAAGTTTACGTGTTTATCCATTCCGAATGGGCAGCACAAGCATTTCTTGCGTTGGCACAATACGAAGGATTTAAGCCCGATGCGAAGTTGCAACAAAGGGAACCGGTTACGGAACGTTTGATTGTTAGGCTAAACGCAGATATGACGCTATCTCTAATTAAACCACAATCATATATTGAAGGAATGGCTTACAGCCACGTTCTCGAAAAGAAGCCCCGAAAGGACGAAGTTTTGATAGACTTTGAACAGTTGTTGTATAAATAAGCATACGTATATTAAAAATCTGTACGACGACCGGTATCGACTACGTGCAATATATCAACGAAATTTAGTTTTGAAAATTGTTGCTACGCTATAAACTACAACAAACCATATCACAATACTTGCACTAACACAAATGCACCCAAAGGCAAAACTTTTGAGTGCATTTTTGTCGATTGTAAAACCGTTGTGTAGTGGGATTGTGTTTTTGTGTAAAAGTTGCAAATCGTTGTTTTGTAAATGCCGACGCTTGTGCAATCACGCACAAGATGTGTGTTTTGCATAGTTTTGTTGCCCTTTTTGTTTATCTCGATTGCACGATTAATCACTTTTATTGTTATTTTCAATTTCTTTCTTCTTTAACAACGTACGTTGCCCGTTGCAATTTGCGTTGACGTGTGGTACAATACTATCAAAAAACATTGGGGGTATCTTATGAAAATCACCTTTATCACAGGAGCGGCAAGCGGTCTCGGTTTGGAATTTGCACGTCTTTACGCAAAGGACGGAAACAATTTGTTGTTGGTAGATATCGACGAACAGGGTTTGGAGCGTGCAAAACTAGAGTTGCAAACGTCTTACGAGAATATCGTTGTGGACACTTTTGTTGCGGATTTATCTCAAACGGACGAACTGAAACGCGTATTCAACTACACGGTGGAAAAGGGTTATTTTGTAAATAACTTGGCAAACTGCGCAGGTTTTGGCGACAGGTGCGACTTTAAGGATATGGATATCGACAAACAAATTGCCATGACCAACGTAAACTGCAACGCCGTGTTGTACTTTACGCGCGTATTTTTGGATAATATGCTTTCCAACAACGAAGGACACATCATCAACGTGGCGTCCATTGCTGCATTTATGCCGGCGCCCTACATGTGCACCTATCACGCAACAAAAAGTTTTGTGCTGTTGCTTGGCGAAGCGGTGAGCTACGAGATACGCAAAACCAACGTTAAACTGCTTACACTTTGCCCCGGACCGTTTATGTCGAAGTTTGTGGAACTTGCCCACAACGACTACACTTTCCAAAAGATAAAGCCCATTTCCGCTGCGAAAGTTGCGCAAATAGGCTACAAAAAATCGAAAAAAGGCAAAAGTTTGCACATTATTGGCGCAGGCAACCGCCTCACCATTTTTGCAACGCGACTTGTTCCACGCAAACTTGTTACCAGCTCGTCGGCAAAATCCATGAAAAAAGGCGACTAAAAACATCGTAACGACAGCATATCATGCCAAATCGCGCTGATATGCCGATTACTGAAAAAGTTAAAAGACTTAGGACTTTAAGTTCAATCCTAAGTCTTTTTTTGTGTGCACTACCTATTTTGACACAATTTCGAACAGCGACAAAAAGTTTCGGACACTTCTGAATTTTCGGGCCTATAGGAAGATACACATTATAAAGAAAAATCTGATTTATTTATGTGGGTGCTGCTTTGAACGCCTTTTCACTCTCAAGACCGATTTTTAAATCAAAACCATCTGCCGTTTGCGTTCGTCTCATCGTTATTTTCTGGCATAAGAAAAGCACAACTCACCGAGAAATTGCAACACAAATGGCGCAAGTTCTCTATAAGCTGTGCTAT
>CAZDLE010000018.1:0-19637 GCA_964506035.1 uncultured Oscillospiraceae bacterium
GATACAACCACTTGCAATACCAATCACTTTTGTTGTATAATCTAATATAATAAAAAGATATATAAAGATATTGATACATTTGTGTAGTCAAAAAACACGCCGACAACAATACCAAAGTTGTTGTACGAAACGTGCGTCAACACGTAGGGCAACACGCAACTGTTGGGGCTATATTGCCAACGTGCAGTGTTTTTGTCCGTACACAAATCGTCAACTTAGTATCTGCCCACGGGCAACATCACAAAATAGGAGCGTGCAACAATGCGCAATTTTCGCACTCTAAAATCCATACTTGCAATAGCAATTCTCGTCGTTACCTTGTTCACCTTTTGCGGTTGCGACATCATTTTGCAATACCTTGGTATGCAAAACCAACTCACAATCACAGCGGAATACAACGGCGAAACCATCTACGTTGGTGACCAATTGGATACCAAAGATATCACCGTTACTGCAACCTTTGTAAACGGTATCAGTGGCGAACAATTCAGCCACACGGCGTACGGCTTCCAAGTTTCCGCATTAGATACGTCCACCGATGGCGAAAAAACCTTGCAAATCACCTATACCGAAAGTGGTATCACGGCAACTTGTCAACTTACCATTACAGTTGTCAAAAAACCCGCCCCCGTTAGCATTTCCGCAACCTACAACGGCACAAGCGTTGCAATAAACGGCGAACTCAAAAAGAGCGACTTTTCCGTCGAAGTTGTCTACGATAACAACACAACACAGCCTGCAAACGACTTTGCTCTTAGCAGTATCGACACGTCCACCAGTGGCGAAAAAATCGTCACAGTAACTTACGCGTATTTGGACGGCACAATACAAAAAACACTGCAAACCACCGTTAAAGTGCAAGTTTTGGCATCGTTAAGTACCATTTCCGCAACATTTGTTGGTGCTCCGCTTCAAGTCGGCGAACAGTTGACGTCGGCAAACCTTATTGTGCAGGAAGTCTACACCGATCGTTCTACCAAAACAATCGACTACCCCAACTACACCTTTACCTCTGTTGATACTTCCACAACCGGTTCAAAATCCACCACAATCACCTACAACAAAAACGGCGTAGTCTACACTGCAACAGCCAACGTTATAGTGGCGGATAACCGTCAACTAACAAGCATTTCCGCTCGGTTTGCAAACCCCAGTTTCCACGTGGGCGATACCCTAACGACTAGCGATTTTGTCGTCACCGCAACTTACGAGTTTCAAAATGAAAATTCCCAAACTGATACAGTCACAACAACCATTACCGATTTTCAAATAGACCAAACAACCTTTGCGACGGAAGGCAAAGTGACTGTCACAATTTCCTATACCTTCCACGACGTAACCAAAACTTGTACCGTCGATATCGACGTGTTGCCCCAAGGTACAACTTTAACGCGTATCACAGCCGAGGCGGACGTTCTCGTATTCCAACTTGACGACCAGCTCGCCAATACCAACTTTGTTGTAACCGCCTACTATTCCGACGGCACGTTCAACGCCGTTAGCGACTTTGTTATCACCAGTCCCGCCGACAAAACGCTTTCCACCAGTGGCGAAGTGAAAGTGGTGCTGTCCTACACCTACAAAAACGTAACGCGCACAACGACGATTATCATCAGCGTTATCGACAACACCCCCAACTACGGCAAATACGGCATTTTGTCCGACGACGGCAAAAGTGTAAAAATCACCGATACCGCCAAAGTTGTAGATACCACAAATTTGCAAATCCACTTTTTGGAACTGGGCAATCAGTACACAGGCGACTGCACCTACATCAAGGCAGGCGATACCGATATTTTGATTGATGCAGGATCTCGAAAGGATAGTGCAGGAGCAATAGCCAACTATGTTGACCGGTATTGCACAGACGGTACTTTAGAATATGTAATAGTAACGCATGCTCACCAAGACCATATTGCAGGTTTTGTTGGAAATAGCTCAGTAAAGGGTATTTTTGAAAAATACAAGTGCGAAAACATTATCGATTTTCCTAAATACAATACCGCGTCGCAAATTTCTAAAGACTATTTAAGTAAGCGTAGTGCCGAAATCGAAGAGGGTGCAAATCACTACACGGCATTAGAATGTTGGAACAACAACAACCAAAGCAGTCGTTTTAATCAATCTACGGACGCAACGGGCGCACGCAGATATATCAAACTTGCCGATAACCTCGAAATGGAAATTTTGTACAACCACTACTACGAAAACAATACCTCCAACGAAAACGACTATTCCGTTTGCGTGATGATAAACCAATATGGCGAAAACTACGATTTTACAAACGTCGATAACCCCGAAAACGAAAAAAACGTAAATCACTTTTTGTTTACCGGCGACTTGGAGGAAAGTGGCGAAAGTTATCTCGTAACAAACAACAACTTGCCCGAAGTAGTGCTTTTCAAGGGCGGACATCACGGAAGTTACACTGCAACAAGCGACGCTTTGCTAAACGTTATCAAGCCTAAAGTAGTTTGTATTTGTTGTTGCACAGGCACGCAGGAGTTTGGTGCCAAACCGGAAAACACTTTCCCCGCCCAAGCAATGATTAACCGTGTTGCAAAGCATACCGATTTGGTATTCGCAACGTCGTTGTGGGTTGATACCAAAACTACTGCAAAATCTCTCAACGGCAATATCACTCTAACGTGCAACAACTTGGGCGTAAATCTTACCGCATCCAACAACGTCACTATGCTAAAAGATACTCAATGGTTCAAAGATAACCGCAACTGCCCAAGTGAGTGGAAATAACCAACAAACGGAAGCATAACAATGATAACATTTTCTTTCAGCGGAACGTCCCACGGCAAAGGTTACACAGGTACAATTTGTGGCATCCCCAAGGGCGTAACGGTAAACGTCAACAACATAAACAACGCACTTGCAACAAGAAAATGCGGTTTTGGACGTAGCAATAGGCAGGTTTTTGCCGATATCGTAACGTTTGTGGATCATCAAAACCAAACGGAATTTGTAACGGACGGTAACGATTTGCAATTTTTCGTTGCCAACAGTTGTGTGGAAACTCGTCCAAATATCACAGCTGTGCGCAGTGGACATGCCGATTTGGTGGGCACAATCCGTCATCCAAATTGTTCCGCACGCGATATTGCCGAAATTGCATCCGCACGTAATTCCCTTTGCTACGTCGTTTTGGGATGTATCTGCGAACAAATTCTAAAGGACTGGAACGTTCGCACTACCTACGTGGTGGAGCAAATTGGCAACGTCAAAGCACCCGTAAACGCCGATTGCTGGACGGGCGACGTGCATCAATTTGATACCGATCTTTTCCACTGCGCAAATGCAGACGTGGCGCAACGTATGGCTACACAAATAGATATTGCCAAGCAAAAGGGCGATAGTCTTGGCGGTGTCGTGTGCATAATGGCGCAAGCACCGGCAGGCATTGGCGAAATCTTTCCATATAGCAAAAAATTGGATGCGCAACTTTCCGCCCAGCTTGTGGGAATACCGTCGGTAAAGGGCATTTCCTTTGGTATGGGATGCGATTTTGCATCGGCAACAGGCACAAGCTGTCACGACCAACTGCAAACGGACGGCAAAACAATTTGCTACAAAACCAACAACTGCGGTGGAATCGTAGGTGGTGTAACAACGGGGCAACCCATTGTAATGCGTTTGATTGTAAAACCCGTTCCCACTGTAAAGGGCGTAACTACCATTGATACGCAAACTTTGCAAACGGTACCACAACACTACGAGCGCGCCGATACCTGCGTTGTGCCCAACGTTGGGTTTATCGCAAAGCATATTGTAAACTACGTTTTGGCAAACCAAATACTCACCCAGTATGCGCAAGATCCCGTTCAAATACCCAAAAAGGCCTATTAAACCATGCAATTTGATACCTTTAACATCCAAAACTACACAAATTGCCTTGTTGTAACGGACGAACACATTGCCAAGTTGTACAACATTTACGGCAAAAACGTCTACCTTATTCCGCAAGGCGAACAGGCAAAAAATTTCCAAACGGTGCAAGATTTGTGCCGTTGGTTTTTGCAACGCAACCTAAAACGTAACCAAACCGTAGTTGCCGTTGGTGGTGGAAGTGTTGGTGATACCGTCGGCTTTGCCTGTTCCATTTTTAAGCGTGGAGTGCAGTTGTTGCACATTCCCACAACGTTGCTTGCCATGGTAGATTCTTCCATAGGTGGCAAAACTGCAATCGACCTTGACGGTGTAAAAAACGCCGTAGGCACTTTCTACCAAGGCGACGTGCTAATTGACGTTAGATTTTTGTCCACTCTCGATCAAACGCAAATGCAAAACGGCATGGGGGAAATCACCAAATACCGTATGCTAAATTCTCAAATAGACGATACTTTTTTACAGGGCGATTTGCAAAAGGTAATTGAACTTTGCGCAAACTACAAACAGTCCATTTGTAACGTCGATTTGTACGATCAAAACGTTCGTCAAACGTTAAACTTCGGGCACACAATCGGTCACGCAATGGAACTTTCGCTAAACCTTCCGCACGGATTGGCAGTGCTAAACGGCATCTACTACGAAACTATTCTTGCACAAAAACTTGCTCTTTGCACGCAGGCTTACGCCACAAAATGGATAACCGAAGTTTCCAAACTTGCAAAAATAAGCCCCCTAACGGAAGATATTCTCAACGATACTCTTCACGACAAAAAGAACGATAACAATCTTGTAACCTTTTTGTTGCCTTGCGATTTTTCCCGCACTCAACTATCTTTAGACCAACTAAAAAAGCTCTTGCTTGATTGATTTTGTCACAAAAGTTGTCTTAACACCTACAAAACTTGCCCTTTAACAGCACAAATCGTGCATTTATCTAAATACTTATCTGCTCGCCTATGCTAAACTTCAACTCACAATTTAATATCGACAGTTCCGTTTGCTATGGCGACAAATCGCTAACTCACCGCGCGTTGATTGTTTCCGCAATAGCAAATGGCACAAGCACAATCCGCAATATTTCCCTTTGCGACGACGTTTTTGCAACAATCAACTGTTTGCGTACTTTGGGTGCAACAATCCAAATTGACGGCACGTCTGCAACGGTAACGCCTATCACTAAACCATGCGACGACGTGGTACTGGATTGCCAAAACAGCGGAACAACTGCGCGTCTTTTGGCAGGAGTGGTATGTGGTTTGGGTATCACGGCAACCTTCGTGGGAGACAAAAGTCTTACCGCGCGCCCGATGGACAGAGTTATACAACCGCTTTCCCAACTCGGTGCAAAATTTACAAAAAACAGTAACGAATTGTTCACAATCCACCCGTCAAAACTGGTGGGTGCAACAATCCCGTCAAAGGTCAATTCCGCACAAGTAAAAAGCGCAGTTTTGCTTGCAGGATTGTTTGCCGAAGGCACAACGCGATATATCGAACAAGTCCCCACTCGTTCCCACACGGAAAAAATGCTTTCCCATTGTGGCGTGGACGTTACCGATTGTACCGTCAAACAATGCACCCCCAACGCAATGGACGTCACCTTGCCAAACGATATTTCTTCCGCCAGCTTTTTGATAGCGTTAGCATTGCTCACAAATCAAAACGTCACCCTGCCAAACGTTGGCACAAATCAAGGACGTATAGGATTTTTGACGGTTTTGCAACGCGCCGGAGCAAATATCTACGTCAAAAATCAACGCATCGTTGCAGGCGAAAGCGTTGCAGATATCGTTGTGGAAAAGGGTAAACTAAACCCACTTTTTGCAACTCCCACCGACGTTGTAAACGCTATAGACGAAATTCCCATTTTGTCCGTTTTGGCACTTGTCACCAAAGGCGAACACCGTTTCGAAGGCGTTGCCGAACTGCAACACAAGGAGTGCAACCGCATCCAAGCAATACTGGATATGGTATCGGTGTGTGGACAGACCGCTCACTTTGACGGCACAAATCTAACAATAGTTTCCAACGGCATTTTGCCCACAAAACCGCATTTTTGCGCATACGACGACCACCGCATGGCAATGAGTTGTGCAGTTTTGTCACTCGCAATAGGTGGAGGTAGTGTCGATAGTTTTCCCGTTGGCGTGTCATTCCCCAACTTTTTGCAAGCGGTAGGCGTAACACCGCAAAAATTTTGCGTTATCGGCTCAAACGTTCAAAACAGCCTTTCCCCCGTTTTGCACCTATTTTTGGCAAAACAAGCGAACGTTTGTTGCAGTTACGACGCAATTTCCCTTCCGCAGGATGCAACGGACGACCAACTGTTGGACGTTTTGTCTAACTACGACGGTGCAAACGTCACCATTCCTTTCAAAAACCGCGTAGCAACGCTACTCAATGCCGATATTCCCTCCGTCAACACCGTTGGCAAAAATATTGCGCCAACATCCACCGACGGTTACGGCGTTCAAACTGCGTTGCACGATAACGACATAGATATTTTTGGCAAGCCCATTTGGATTGTAGGTGCAGGTGGCGCAGCGGAATCGGCAATTCGTCAATTTGCAGGCAATTGCGATATTCAAATAATCAACCGCACACCACAAAAAGCGCAAGCACTAACGCAAAAATACAATCTTTCAACACAAATCGACAACCCCTACGGCATTTTGAGTTTTGTTCCGCAGTGCGATTTCGAACAATCCCTGCCATTGCCCCAAAGTTGCCAATTTGTGTTGATATCTGCCTACAACGGCACAAGCGGATTACGTCAAAAGGCGCAACAACGCGGTATCAAAGTGGTGGACGGTTTGCAAATGCTCTATCATCAGGGCGCAAAATCCTTCTCCCTTTGGACAAACACCCCCTTGCAAACGGACTACCAAATATTTGCAGATTTTCTCCAAAAACACACAAATTAGTTTGGATTGATACCACCAATCCACCTATTGTTCCAAATTGCACCAATTCGAAAGCAATCCCCAAAACTCAAATCTGCTGTTTTTCCAACGATATTCTAACTGTCAAACGGACGATTTCTCAATATTGATTATCAAAAAAGATTTTCTCAAACTCACTCAAAAGGAACACTAAAATGAAAATTCTACTGCTAAACGGTGTAAATATGAACATGCTTGGCAAGCGTGACCACACTTTGTATGGCTCCGACACTTTGCCCACGTTGGAACGTAAGGTGCAAGCATACGCCCAAACGCTTGGCGCACAAGTTGTTTGTGCACAAAGCAACGTCGAAGGCGAACTTGTAAACATTCTGCAACAAACCACCTGCAATGCCGTTGTGTTCAACGCCGGCGCATATTCCCACTATAGCTACGCTCTGCGCGATTGTATCGAGTGCATTTCCGTTCCCGTTGTAGAAGTGCACATGAGCGATATCTACAAGCGCGAACCCTTCCGCCACGTGGACGTTTTAGCGGACGTTTGCCAAAAAACCTTCCTTGGCAAAGGTATTCAAAGCTACTTTGATGCAATAGATTTTATCGTAAATAACAAATAACAGTATTGTCACAAACGACCGATTGCTTTGATGTTTTGTCACAAAAAATTGCATACGTTATCACAATTTTGTGACCAAACAATGAATATTATCAACCAATAATCTTCCAATGAAACTTGTACTTATCGGTTTTGCTACTGCTTATAAAAGCACCGTTGCAAAACAATTCTCGCAAAAACTAAATTTACCTTTGTTTGACGTGGACGAAACAATTCAATTGCAAACGGGCAAAACAATAACGCAAATTTTTGCCGAACATGGCGAAGATTATTTTCGCTCGCTGGAGTCCAACTTGCTTTTGCAACTTTCTAAAAGGAAAAATTGCGTCGTTTCCTGTGGCGGTGGTAGTGTGCTTTCACCAAATTTTGCCAATCTTGCCCAAAACGCAACGGTAATTTGGCTACAAGTGGATGCTCAAAACGTTGTCTCTCGTTTGGATGGACGTTCGCGCCCCCTTTTCGATGGTCTAACGGAAGGTCAACTTGCCACAAAAATTGATATTCGTGCGCCCTTTTACCAAAAGTACGCAACTGTGCAGGTTGACACCAACAATAAAACTTCTCAACAAGTTTTTGAACAACTCTGTAAACTTCTCAAAATCTAACGCCCCAAAACTTGCCTCAAAGCAAGTTTTTTTAGTCGATTTTGCCATCTAATGACCATTTTGAACAAAACATTTGCTAACTTTTACAATTCCTTAACATTTCGCAAACAATTTGTTATAATAAAAAGGATATAATACAAGTAATTTTGTGTAGACTTACGTTCTACGTAGGCAAAATTTACAAAACTATACTCAAGGTGAAGTAACAAAAAAACGTTGTTTTGTGTATTGTAGCATCACTTTGTTCCAGCACAAACCCAATTTGCAAATTTCGTGTCACAATTCTAAAAAGGAGCACCCCCAATGATCAACATTTTTGTAGTGGAAGACGACAAAGACCTTAACCGTTTTGTATCGGCAACCCTTCGCAACGCAGGTTACAGCGTTGTTAGCTGTTTCGACGGTTTGGAAGCGTTGGAAAAAATGGACGAATGCAAATGCGACCTGCTTCTCACCGACATAATGATGCCCCGCATGAATGGTTTTGAACTTGCCGAAAGTGTTCGCGCAACCGACAAAACCACACCCATCATTTTTATGACCGCCAAGGACGACAAACCTTCCAAAATACTCGGCTACAACGTCGGCATCGACGAATACGTTACCAAGCCTTTCGATATCGACATACTTCTTATGACCATCAAAGCCATTTTGCGCCGTGCCAAAATCGAAACGGAAAAGGAAATTTCCATTGGCAACTTTTCTATGAACGTGGAAGAACGCACAGCTTTGCTCAACGGCGAGGAAATCCCCCTTACGGTACGCGAATTTGACATTTTGTTCAAAATGCTTTCCTACCCCAAAAAAACTTTTACCCGTTCGTCCCTTATGTCGGAGTTTTGGGATTACGACTCCTCCACAACCAGCAGAACGGTAGACGTCTACATGGCAAAACTGCGTGAAAAAACCGCCGATTGCGACGGTTTTGAAATCGTAACAGTGCACGGACTTGGCTACAAGGTGGTGCTAAAATGAAAAAACGCAAAGTCAAAAACTTCAGCTTTTCCTTTGGTGGTGCCGTTGTGTTTTTCGTGTGCATTGCATTTATCATGCAAATTGCCATTTTCACCTACGACTACATCTGCGACCGCACCAACGATAAAGGTCTAATTGCCGTACTAATTCTCATTTTGATACTAATGCTATCTACCTTTTGCACTTTGGTGGACTGGATTCGTCGCAAACTCACCGTCGACAAACCCACGCAAAAGATTTTGCAAGCCACCGAGCGTATTGCCGAAGGAGATTTTTCTACCCATTTGGATATCGTCCACGACTACAAACAGTACGACCAGTACGATTTGATCATGGAAAATCTCAACAAAATGGCAATGGAACTGCAAAAAAACGAAGTGCTAAAAACGGACTTTATTTCCAACGTCTCCCACGAGATCAAAACGCCGTTGGCGGTAATCCAAAACTACGCAATGTTGTTGCAGGACGAAACTTTGGATGCTCAAACGCGCAAGGACTACACCCAAACGCTAATCAGCGCCACACGACGTATCACCGATTTGATAACCAATATTCTAAAACTAAACAAGCTGGAAAACCAACAAATCCAACAAAAACCGGAAGTTTTCAGCCTTACCGAGTCGCTCGCAAACTGCATTGTGGAATTCGAAATCCCCATGGAAACCAAAAACATCTGTTTGGATTGCGATTTGGAGGACGTAACGGTGTTTTCCACCCAAAGTTTATTGGAAATTGTCTGGACAAACCTGCTTTCCAACGCAATCAAGTTCACTCCGCAAGATGGCAATATCAACGTCTCGCTAAAACAACTGGGCAACAACGTCCAAGTTGCCATAAGTGACGATGGTTGTGGTATGACAAGCGAAGTAGGAGCAAAAATTTTCGACAAATTTTATCAAGGCGACACATCTCACGCTACCCAAGGCAACGGTTTGGGACTTGCTCTTGTAAAACGCGTTATCGACATTTTAGGCGGCGAAATTTCCGTATCAAGCGAAGTCGGCAAAGGCAGTACCTTTACAATTCTACTCAAGGACGTAGTTTATGAAGATTGATTTTCCCACACTTTGGAAAAAGATTTTGCATCCACCCAAATGGGCAAAAGTGCTAACCTTTATCGTCACTGTGATAAGTTGCACGGCATCCATTTTACTGCTGTTTGTGGACTACGCCGAAGATAGCATAATTGCAATTTTGTCCTACCTGCTGTATGCCGTTGCAGCGCTAACACTCACCTATTCGGTGTATCTGCTTATACCGATAGTGCGCAATGCCAAAACAAATATCGTTGCTTGGATGGAAAACCACAAATACACCAACCGCTATTTGCACGATTTTGGATTTAAAACCATCATCACAACGGTAATGTCCTTTGCAATGAGCTTTATCAACGGTTTTATCAACGGCTACTTGGGTATCGTCAACAAATCTATATGGTACGGCGCATTGGCAATGTTTTATATCGCGCTGGCATTTGTTCGTGGCGGAGTGCTTTTTTACCACTCACGCAGACTTATCAAAAAAGATAAAAACACAAACGACGACTTTGCCAAAGCAAAGGTGTATCTCGGTAGCGGTATCGCAACGCTAATTCTAAACCTGGCTCTTTCGTCGGCAATAGCGCAGATGATCTTTTCCAACGCCCATTTCGAGTACGTTGGCTGGACGATATTCTATTCGGCAGCGTACGCCTTCTACAAGATAACTATGTCCATCATCAGTTTTATCAAGGCACACAAACAAACGGATTTGACGGTTAGGGCAGTGCGAAACATCAACCTTGTGGATGCGCTTGTATCAATTTTGGCACTTCAAACGGCGTTGCTAACGGTGTTTAGCGATCCGTCGGTAAACATTTCACTCTACAACACTCTAACGGGTACCGCTGTAAGCCTATCTGCAATTGCAATCGGTATCTATATGATTGTATCTGCAAGCAAAACAATCAAAAAACTACAAAAGGAAGAAACCAACAATGAGCAATCAATTTAACTATACCTACTCTGCCCCCACCGAAGAGGAGCGCAAGGAAATCGACAGCATCCGCCGTAAGTACACTCCACAAAACAAAGAGGAAACAAAGCTTCAACGTTTGCGCCGTTTGGACGCCCTTGTAAAAAACACTCCAACCATTTGGGCACTGTGTTTGGGCATTGTTGGATGCCTTGTTTTCGGCGTTGGACTTACCATGATTTTGCAATGGAGCATCGTGCTGTGGGGCGTGATTGTGTCCATTGTTGGCGCAATTCCCATGGCAATTGCACACCCCGTGTACAAAAAGACGTTGCAAAAGTACAAAAAACGCTACGGCGACGAGATACTGAAACTTTCCGACGAGATTCTTAACGACTCCACCAACAACCAGTAGTGCAGAAGCAAAATTTTGTAACGTTTATTGTGGCAGATTATCACAGCATTGTAGATTAAACCAATTTTGCAGCTAAAATTATATGCTACTACCATTTGTAAACGATGCAAAAACTAATATGCCACAATAATAGCGTAGTAGAAATATTTCTAACCGTATTATATATGGTATCGTTATGCAATCGAACGTATCAACGTAGGGCGACCATCGGTCGCCTTTTTTACTCAAAAAACCATGTGCACGCCACACGCACCCACAATATTGTTATCCTCCAAAATCAAACTGCTCTCCACTACAACAACCACCACTTACTTTTACAATTTGTTAACAAAAAAAATACAATTCAAAAACATAAACTTTGCGTTTTGCAAACATACTTTTTGTACACTATATGTGCAAAACAAAAAAGGAGCTTTTTTATGAACGCTATAGAAATTAGAGGGCTTTCAAAAAGTTTTCGCGGTATGTACGCGGTAAACGATTTGAACATGACTGTGCCTCAAGGCGCAATCTACGGATTTATCGGCGAAAACGGTAGCGGAAAATCCACCACGGAAAAACTTATCTGCGGACATCTTGTTGCCGACTGCGGAACAATCAAACTGTTTGGTCGCGACTACACCGATGCCGGTGTGCGTGTTCGCGTTGGCGCGCTAATCGAAAACGCAGGCTGTTTTCCCAATTCCAGCGTGTACCAAAACTTGGTTATGCAAGCAATCAACCTGGGACTGGACAACCGCGACGACGAAATCGACCGTGTGCTAAAAATCGTGCGCATGCAAGAGCACAAGTATATCAAATTTAAGTCTTGTTCGCTTGGTATGAAACAACGTATCGGCATTGCCATGGCATTGCTGGGCGATCCGGCGCTTCTCATTTTGGACGAACCCATCAACGGACTTGATACCGACGGTATGCGCATAATGCGCGAAATCCTTGTGGATATCACTCAAACCTACGGCTGTACCGTTTTGATATCTTCCCACATCCTTGGCGAACTGGAAAAAATTGCCACCCACTACGGAATTATCCGTCAAGGCAAAATGATAATGGAACTTTCCGCCAAAGATATGGAAAGCAGAGCAAGGGTTTTCACAACTCTAAAAACGGCAGATATGGATGGTGCTTTGGTAGTACTCAAACAAAAATATGCCGACGTGCGTAGAGAAAGTGACTACATCCGCATTTACGACGTCAACGACGTGGAACAAATCGTGGAATATCTAATCCAAAACGGACACGTCGTTAGCCAAATCAAAAAGAACAAAATCGGCTTGGAAGAGTACTATATCGAGCTGATGAGCCAAAAGGGGGCAGAATAATGAGCAATCAACCACAACAAATAACCTTTCAATCGCCCACTTTCAAACAACGTCTAAAGGGCATGTTGGGTGTGGATTTCTACCGTCTGTTCCACACACCATTGTTTTATATCTTTTTGGCGATTGCAGCAATCATCCCCGCAATGCTAATTGCCGTTACCGGCGGAACAGGTCCTAACGGCGAAGTTACACAACCCATTTTTACCAACGTTTGGCAAGCAATCGCGGCAGATAGTCCTATCTACGGATTTGAAGGTATCGACAAATACGCCAACATGAACATGGTTTTTATCTTTGGCGGTATCATGGTATCTATTTTTATCGGTCACGACTACCAAAGCGGCTACGTAAAACAACTGTTTACCACCCACGCAAAAAAACAAGACTACATGATTTCCAAAACGCTTTCCTGCGCGTTTGCAATGGCAAGCATGTGCGTAACCTATCTTTTTGGCGCAATTACGGCAGGATTGCTCACTCAAACGTCCTTCCAAGTAAACGTTGGCAGTCTATTGTGCGCAATACTCGGCAAAATGGTAATGAGCCTTGGCTGGGCAAGTTTGTACACCTTTTTGAACGTTATTTTGCGTAGACATTTTGGTGTATCAATCGTATCGTCCTTCTTTTTTGGAACGGGCATTTTGGTAATTGGCGTTGGATCAATTATCGGCAACACACCTATTCTAAACGTCTTTTTGTACGGTTCGTCGGTATTTGCCTGCCTAACGAGCAACCTTTTGACGGTTGTAAACTGCTTGGTTGTGTCCGTTGCTTGGGCGGTTATCTACGTTTTAGTGGGATCCCACATCCTAAACCGCAGCGACGTGTATTAAGGAGAACTTATATGAACGCAATACAAATAACAAATCTAACCAAAAACTTTGGCGAAAAACAAGCGCTAAAGGGATTGAATATGACGGTACCTCAAGGCGCAATCTACGGTTTCATCGGCGAAAACGGCAGTGGCAAATCCACTACGGAAAAAATAATTTGCGGATTGATTCACCCAAGTGGTGGCAGTGTAAAACTGCTCGGCAAGGAGCACACCGACGTGGACGTTCGCGCAAACCTTGGTGTTTTGATCGAATCCCCCGGATGTTTTCCCAACATGACCGTTTGGAACAACTTGAGTTTGCAAGCAGCCAACTTGGGCATCCAAAATGCCGACGACGAAATACGCAAAATCTTGCAACTTGTTCGCATGGAAGGTGCCGCAGGCAACAAATACAAAAACTGCTCGCTCGGTATGAAACAACGCGTAGGCATTGCAATGGCACTGATAGGCAACCCCAATTTGCTGGTGCTTGACGAACCCATCAACGGACTTGATGCCGACGGTATGCGCATAATGCGCGAAGTGCTAACAGATCTTGCCCACAACGGCACAACGGTGATTGTGTCTTCCCATATCCTTGGCGAACTGGAAAAAATCGCTACCCACTACGGCATTATTCGTGATGGCAAAATGATTGTCGAAATGACCGCCGAACAGTTGGAAAAGGATTGTCGCACCTTTATTTCCGTTGGAGCAACTCAAAAGGATATGGCAAAAGCACTGCTTTGTCGCAAATATCTGCGTGTAGAAGTGGACGAAAACGACTTTGTTCGTGTTTACGACCAAACCACACCGGAGCAAATCGTGTCCTACCTGTACGAAAACGGCGTAACTATCAACGAAATCAAAACAGACAAAATCGGCTTGGAAGAGTACTATATCGACCTTATGAAAGGCAAAGGAGCGTAATTTATGAGCAACAACACAAATTCCTTTTCCAAAAGACTAAAAACCATGCTAAAAGTAGATAGCAAAAGGATGTTTAACAGCTCGTTTTTCTACATCATGGTCGGTATCGCACTTGTAGTGCCCATTTTGATCTTGGTGATGACCACCATGATGGACGGTTCCGTCACGCAAAATCCACAAACGGGCGAAGAACAAATCATGCACGGATTCGACTATGTGTGGCAAATTCTCGGCTCGGTAAGCGGTGGCGATAGTCAAGCTGCCGCCGGTATGGATATGATGTCCATGTGCAACGTCAACATGATGTACTTTGCCATTGCCGTACTTGTTTGCGTGTTTGTTTGTGACGATTTTCGTAGCGGATATGCAAAAAATCTGTTTGCCGTTCGTCCACAAAAAACCGACTACGTTGTATCTAAAACGCTTGTTTGCTCGCTTGGTGGCGGTGCAATGATTTTAGCCTTCGTTTTGGGCACGATAATAGGCGGTGGAGTTAGCGGATTGTCCTTCCAAATGGTAGGTTTCAACGCCTACAACCTTGTTTGCTCGGTGATCTCCAAAGTGGTGCTCGTCCCCATTTTTGTTGGGATTTTCCTAACCATGAGCGTTATCGGCAAACAAAAAACGTGGCTTGCAATATGTCTTTCACTTGGTGTTGGCATGTTCCTTTACATGATGATTGGCATTGCCAGCCCCTTGAACGCAACGGTTATGCACATTTTTATCAGCATTGTTGGTAGTGCATTGTTTGCCTTTGGCATGGGACTAATCAGCAACAAAGTCCTGCTAAAAACCAGTTTGGTGTAATGGATTTTAGATATCGATCACCTCTCGGCAGCAATTCTAAGTGCTGTCCAACCGCAAATCCGTGCGATTGGCGCAACCATTGCAAAATCTTTTGACGTAGCATCTTATCACAATCAAATAAGCCAATCAAAATAACTATATTTTTATCAGCTACCACCAAACAAACATTCCCCTAAGTAGTTTTGTTTGGTACAAATAGCACGCAAGAGACAACTTTTTGTTGTCTCTTGTTTTATTTGTAACCATTGTCCACACCATCAAAAAAGCCTTTTCACAAACGGAAAAGGCTTGTTATTTTAGCCGTTTTGTTCAATTCCCCAAACAACCACCGTATTACCACAATGCACGTTGTTTGCTTGCCTTATCAAAAAATACTATTCACACAAATCGCTGTATTTTTACAAAAATCGCCATATTTCACTGCAAATTATCACTTTTTTGCGAACTTTTTCCACTTTTACAAAACCTTTACAAAACATTATCAATCCATTTACACTCCTTTTGCAAAAAACAAACAACACCGCAGTATAATATAGGCACAAAATCAATCAAGGAGACAATCACAATGAAAAATCAAAATACTCAAATCGAACAAATCCGCGCAAGCTATATTCCCAAGCAAGAACCCACCAAGTTTGAACAACTAAAACAACTGGACAAAAAGGTTAAAAACCCCGCAAAAATCTTTGCATACGTTTTCGGCTCGGTATCTTCGTTGGTGCTTGGCACAGGCATGTGCTTGGCAATGGGCGTTATCGGCACAACGCTAAATATCGCAATGCCACTTGGTGTTGGTATTGGTCTTGTTGGGATGGCTCTAATGGGCGTAAACTACCCGATCCACAAAGCAATTCTCAAAAAGCGCATCAACAAATATTCCCAACAAGTTATCGAACTTTCCGATAGCCTTTTGAACAAGTAATTGCTCACAGTCTAATTGCCAAACAAAAGGCAACTCTGCCGTTGCCCCACAAAACCACGTGCAAAAACCCTCGAGACTAATCTCGAGGGTTTATTTTCAAGTATTCGGTTAAGTTATTTCTAAAACTTACGCTCTCTTTTTCTTGAATGCTTTGATAACAACAACTACCAACAAGCATGCAACCAAAAGAATACTGGAAATTACCGATAGCAACAAAGCAACGTCAACGTCGTTTTTCGTTTCGGTAGTGGTGTCATCGTCGTCAGCAACTTCGTCTTTTTCCGTTTCTTCGGGGATTTCACGCATTTCTGCCCACTTGTCGTCGTCAGCCAAACGAACAACTTTAACGTTATCGAAAACTGGAGTAGACGTATCTTCAGGATCTGCTCTAAATTCGATTGTGTTCATTGTTTCGGTGTTACCGTCAACGTCTGCAAAGTAGTTGTCAAACAAATCTGCGTAACCACTGTCGGATTTTTCCGCATAGGTTACTTTGTAAAGTTTTGCGTCTTCGATGTCGGCATCTTTTGCAACGGTGTAGTTACCAAGAAGTTCGGTGCAAACTTGGTCGTAGTAAACAGTGCCTTGTTGCTTCGTTGTTCCTTCGATAGAACCGTTAAACAATGCAACGTTTACCGATGTAGCTTCGTCTGCCGTTTCAACGATAAAGTAGTATCTTACCCAACCATCTTCTTGTGCAGGTTGGCTAAGCAACGCGTCCATACCACTGTTTGTGGATGCACTTTCAAATCTTGCAACAATTGCCTTTTCGCGAGAACCATCTTCGCCATTTGCAGCTGCTTGGTTTACAAGATAAATAAACGGTTTAGCTGTTCCTTCTGTTTTTGCAAGAACGGAAATTCTGTAAACAGATTTAGCGGAAAGGGAAATACTTTGAGACAAATAACCTTGTGCTGTTTCAACGTTGTTTGTAACGGCAAGGTAGTAATGATATTCGTCGTCGTAAGCAGAAGTGTCTGTTGCACTGCCTCTAACAATTCTGTTATTAATGTCGCTCTTCTTGGGAGCAGTACCCGTGTCGCCCTTACCATCGTTGTAGATGTAGTTGGAGCCGGCATAAACAGGTGTCCAACTTTCCGGTAGTGTTTTGTCGGTATCTTCCAGATAACCAAACGTTCCGTTGGTAACACCGGTATTAGCGTGTGTCTTGTTCAAGTCTGCCTTAACGGTAGTGGTGGAGTTAACCGTTGCGTTGCTGTAAGCCGAGTCGGCAACAACTTCGTACATCAAATCACTTACGTAAATTTCACCGTTGTGTGTAACCCCGGTATCAGCCCAATTGATGTTTACGCTTATTTCGGCATCAGTAGCGTCTTGGTCGGGTTTAACGTAGATGTGATATTGTTTCCAACCGCAGTTATCATCCTTAGTGATGTCCTTAACGTCGCCAATATTGGTCAACTTAACAAGACTCTTTGTTGTGTCTGTAACGCTTGTATCACGAACGATAATGTCTACAATGCTTGCTTGTGGTTTCGTAGTACCTTTAACAACTCTCATCCAGAAGTAGATGTGCAAGTAGTCGTCGTTGCCGTCGGTGCCCGTCAAACTGATGTTTTGCGCGAAGGAACCAGCATTATCAACGTTATAAATCTTAAATGTATCAACGGTCTTTACAAATGGAGAGTAAGCGTTGTTGTCAACGATTGCTGCAGATTTTTCAAGGTAAGCGTCTACGCTATCGCCGATTTCCGTTTCACCCCAGTTTTTGGATACGACTGTTGTATCTTTGCTGTCGGTAGGTTTAATAACGTAGCTTGTGTGAACATCTTCGTTATCAGGATACTTTGTGCGGTACTCGTTTGCAGTAACTGCTTCGTATTGAATATCGTCAACGAACAAAACACCTTCTGCAGTACCGTTTTTGTAAACGTCACCAAGACCAACGTTGATTCTTACCGATTGAGAGCTGGACGAACGGTTGAATACGTAAAATACTTTTTCTTGCCAACCGTTAGCGCCGGTAGAGGTGTATTCTGTAATTTCAAGGTCGTATGCATACCAGTATTGTGTGGAACCACTCTTTTCCGATGCGGTAGAAGTGGAGCTTCTTTGAATCATTACGGAAGGGTTACCGTTTGTAACTTGCGAAGCATTAAACCAAACGGTAATTTTTACTGATGCGGACGAAGGAATACTAAACGAATCGGACAAAATGCTTGCGTTCGTTGCCTCTTTCGCTGCAATCATGTACACGTTTGCAATATCAATTTCGCCGTCTTTGATAGCTTCTTGGTCGGGCTTATCGTTGTGTGTTTTGGGGTTTGTAACGTTCAATCCTCGTTCGCTAAGTGCGGCAGAAACATTGTCCCAATCGCTGGTGTTAACAATACCCATAACAACTTTTGTGTCGTCTTCGATGTCGCCAAAGGTGGAGCCGTCTTTATACGTCTTTTTGATCCAGTTTTGTGCTTCGTAGGGGATGCTTGTACTTTCCGACTTGGTGTACAAAAAGTCGCCGTTGGGGATTTTTAGAGTGGAAGATCCACTGTTGTTGCTTCCATCGCTATCGGGGTTGATTGTGTCATTGTTCAAGATGTATCCCAAAGATACAGTCAAGGCAATAACAGCAACAAGGCAAATGGCAGTAATCCAAATTGCTTTCTTTGCCCCGTTGGATAGAGGCTTTTTTACTGTGTTTGTGTTTTTACTCATAACCTAATACCTTTTTACTAATATTGTTTGCGCCCAGGCGCATACATATCAATATTTTAGTACAAACTAAAAAAAAAATCAATCAAATTGACCCATATATTATTATTTATAAACAATTTTTTATGCCAAATCGCACAATCTTTTTGCCTTTGGCACATTTTGGGGGAGGATTGCAATGCAACTTACGACAAAAACGGTGGCTAATTTGCCCAAGAACCACGATTTTTCATAGACGTGCAATACAACTTGCAACAAAAAATTCGGATTTTGCGCTTATGCTGAACCTACCCACCGTGAAAGTGAAAGGCCCGCACCATCTGCTTGACAAGAATTTTTAGGGGGAATCAATGCAACTTACGACAAAAAACAAATGGATTTTGGCAATGTTTGGCGCATTGTCGGGATTTATCAACGGATTTTTGGGTGGCGGTGGCGGAGTGCTCGTTGTCACCTTGCTATTAACCGTGCTTGCCTTACCGCAAAAAAATGCTCAAGCAACGGCGCTACTGGTGATATTTCCACTAACGGTGGTATCGGCGGTGGTGTACCTTGCCAAAGGCGTGGTGCAGTGGCAACCAACTTTGTGGGCAACGGTGGGAGTTATCGCAGGGGGAATCGTCGGTGCCTTGCTACTTTCCAAACTAAAAAGCGACGTTATCAAAATCATCTTCGCCGTGGTGCTGATTCTTGGCGGTATCAAAATGCTGTTTTAGTCGATACGTCCACGATTCCAACACCAATGCTTTGTAATTGCCGTCACAAACGTCGGCACTGTGGCTTATTGGGTGTACGACGTTGG